>NZ_CP049157.1:998333-1331110 GCF_011493005.1 Caballeronia sp. SBC1 | reverse complement strand
GCTAAAAAGCGGGACATGAAACCTGACTGAAAGTTTCAGACGGCCGCGTTGCCTCAAGCACAGTTGCTTGTTCCTTTTATGAACCTATAAAAAGTACATGTAGGAACATGTACAGAATTTAAGGCGTCATATTGCGACGGTCAAGCGGGAATTCATAAGGGGAAACCCTTGAGGTCGGCGCAAGGCGACGCACGGGGCGAGCGTGTCAGTGAGGAAAGAGCCGATCGCGGCCCTTTCCTTTTCCTTAAGATCTGGCTTTCGCGGGTGTCTGCCCCATCTCACGCAAACGTTCGATGCCCTCGTGTATCGGGAAAGTGTTCTGCGTTCCGTCCCGAAGCCGTAACGACACCGTCTCGTCACGCTGGTCGCGTGCGCCCACCGTGATAAACACGGGGATCCGCTGCTCGCGTGCATCGACGATCTTTCGTTCAAGCCGCTCAGGCCTGTCGTCGAACACTGACCTTAAGTTCGCTTCTTCAAGCAAGTCCATCACGCGCTGTCCATAGCCCATGCTCGCATCAGACACCGTTGCGACCGTCACCTGATCGGGTGCAAGCCACAGGGGCAGCCAACCTTCATGATGTTCAAGAAGCATCGCGATAAACCGCTCCATGCTGCCCAGGACCGCGTGATGAATCATCACCGGGCGAAGGTGTTCGTTCTCGAACGAGACGAAGCTTGCATCAAGACGATCCGGCAAGACGAAATCAAGCTGGATCGTGCCGCACTGCCAGCTTCGATCACGGCTATCCGTAAGATGGAACTCAAGCTTCGGGCCATAGAAAGCCCCTTCTCCCGGACGCACATCGAACGTCAGGCCGGCGCAGGCCGCGGCCTTCGCAAGCGCCTCTTCCGCGCGATCCCAGACCGCATCATCGCCTGCCCGCTGATCTGGACGCGTAGCAAGTTGAACGCGGAACGTCGAGAAGCCAAGGTCGGCATAGACCACGCGAAGCAAATCGCAAAACCGCCCTACTTCGGCTTCCACCTGATCTTCCATGCAGAAGACATGGGCGTCGTCTTGCGTGAAAGCGCGCGTGCGTTTCAATCCCTCGAGCGAGCCTGAAGGCTCGTCGCGATGGCACGCGCCAAACTCGCTGTACCGGATCGGCAGGTCACGATAAGAACGAATGCGCTGATTGAAAATCTGCACATGACACGGACAGCTCATGGGTTTCAGGCAATAGGGCTGGCTTTCATGAGCTCCATCATGGGCCTCATCCTGACTGCCGTTCACGGAATACATGCCGGCCTGAAATTTATCCCAATGCCCGCTGCGCTCCCAAAGCGAACGCGCCAGCAGTTGCGGCGTACGCACTTCGCGAAAGCCGGCGCCTCGCATTCGACGCCGGATGTAATCCTCCACCACGCGATAAAGCTCCCACCCACGCGGATGCCAGAACACCATTCCAGGTCCTTCGTCCTGCTGATGGAACAGGTCCAGCTTGTTGCCTAATTGCCGATGATCGATATTGTCCACAATGCTCTCCGTTAAATTCAAGGACCGTCACGGACAGGAAGGCATGTAAACGCAGAAGGCCCCGTCCGTTTCCGGCGGGGCCTTCTGAAAAACGCACCTCGATACTTTATCGCGCACGGCCTCCAGACGACCCGCCTGAGAAGGTGGTCGTGGTAGTCGCGGTCGTGAGGGTGAAGAAGTGTGAGTTCATGTGGCAAACAATAAAGGGCTTTAGGGCTTGCCGTCAACTTGGTTATTGAAGAACAGCGAATCGCCAAGCGATGCGAACCCGGACGTTTGAGAAGCATATACCGGGTTCGCGCTGGCATATCTGCCGGGTCAGGCAAGCACGGTCACCGGAGCAACAGCGGCCGGATCGCTGATACTCGGCCGCCCATTTTCCACATGACCGGCAAGACGGCGCAGGAACGTGGGGTCGTCGTTGCTGGTGATGCTCAGGTCGTACCAGTGATGGCTCGCCCCCAGAATCCAGGACTCTTGTACGGACCCCAGCGATGGCACCAACACCGGACGCGGCTGTGCACCGTAGGCGTTATCGGCCACTGATAAGTGTGCAATGCCGCGGCCCCTGTTCGTGAACTTCAGGAACACATTGCCGTTCGCGACATCGTATTGCGCCGCCACTTCGGGGTCAGCCGGCGGATTGGAGACACTGCCACTACCCGGCGGCGTCAACGTACCGGCAAACTCGCGCACGAATCCGTTCGGACCATAGACCGTGAACGCATAGATGCCCGCCGTTACGTTGATGTCGAAGCTGTCGCGCAAGGTCTTGCCCGCTTCAACCGTATAGCCCCACGGGCCGTCGGTACGGTTCAAAGAATAGACATAGAAATGCGCGCCCTGCGAACCAGTATTGGCAAAATGAAGCGTCAGTGTCTTGTTGCCCCCATCGAGACTGCTTTGTACATACAACTCGTACGGCAGCGCGCGGGCGAAGCGCGTACCGGGTTCCTGCGGATCGATCACGCCAGGTACCGCCGGCACCGTCGGCGCCGGTTGCGTGGCGCATTGATTGTCCGCGATCGTCTTGTAGTTGCTGGTGTCCGGCAGCGCCGGCATCTGCGCGTCGGGCGTACGGAAATCGAAGGCTGTGGTCAGGTCGCCGCACACCGCGCGACGCCACGGCGTAATGTTCGGCTCCATCACGCCAAATCGCGTTTCGATAAAACGAATCACCGACGTGTGATCGAACACTTGCGAGCAAACGAAACCGCCCTTGGTCCAGGGCGAAACAACCGTCATGGGCACGCGCGGTCCAAGGCCGTAAGGCAGGCCGTCAGCGGTGTAGCTGCCGCCGCGTCCCGGATTGACGACCGTGTGGAGTTCGCCGTCGGTTGTGACCGTCGACAAACCTTGCGCCCGCGACATGGGCGGCTGCGGCGGCACGAGATGATCGAAGAAACCATCGTTCTCGTCGTACATGATGAACAGGACCGTCTTGCTCCAGACTTCAGGGTTGGATGTCAGCGCATCCAGGATCTGCGACGTGTATTCCGCCCCGTAAGCCGGCGTGTATTTCGGATGCTCCGAGTACGCCGCGGGCGGACACAACCATGATACTTGCGGCAAATTGTTCGCCAGCACGTCGGCTTTCAGTTGGTCGATCGTGCGCACGGCGTTCGCGCGCAACTGCAGCGAAGAGCCTTGCGGCGCATTGATGATGTTCGCGAAATTCTGCAGCACGTTGGTGCCGTAGTTGCCGTTCAGCGGGTCGGCGCCGGTCAGGCCCTGCTGGTAGATCTGCCACGAGATACCGGCCGCTTCCAGACGTTCCGGATAGGTCGTCCACGAGAGCAACTGATATTGCGGCGGGCCGTCGCCATCCACATAGTCGTTGTTGTCGAGCAGCGGACCGCCTTGCGTGCCGGTCGGATCGATCATGCCCGTCATGAGATACGCGCGGTTCGGATGCGTCGGGCCGGGCAGCGAACAGAAGTAGGCGTCGCACACGGTGAAGGCGTCGGCGAGCGCGTAGTGAAACGGAATGTCGCGGCGCAGGTAATAGCCCATCGTCATGTCCGTCTTGTACGCGGGCCACTGGTCGTAACGGCCATTATTGATCGCATAATGCGTCGGGTACCACGAGTGATCCAGATCGCCTACGCACTGCGCGCTGGTGGTCTGCGTATTCAGATGGAACGGCAGCACCGGTTTCGTCGGATCTTCCTTCGACGGCTGGAACCACACCGGCTGGCTGCTGGGCAGCGGGATCGGGAAGCGGTCGTTGTACCCGCGCACGCCGCGCATGTGGCCGAAGTAGTGATCGAAGGAACGGTTCTCCTGCATGAACACAACAATGTGTTCGACATCGTTAATCGATCCGGTGCGCCGTGACGCCGGAATGGCGAGCGCTTTGCGAATCGATTCGGGGAACACCGTCAGCGCGGCGACGGCGCCGGCTGAAGTAGCAACGGTCTGCATGAAACGGCGGCGACTATTCAATGTCATTTTGATTCACCTCGTAGCGTCATGATAGATGCGGCAATGCCGTCCCGGTCGAAGGACTCGATCAGGATGGGGATTTTTATTCACTGGAGAGCGGCGCTTGCAGGGTCACTCGGCAGGCTCACTCAGACGCGTCAGGCGCGGAGTGAAGGACGGGGGTGACCTGCTGCGCATCCGCCGCGAGGCTTGCCTGCGCGGCCGCAATGGGACTGCTCGCGGCCAGGCCATCAGAAGGTGTGGGCAGCACAAGTGGCTCGACTGCGCTGGCTGGCAATGAGCCGTTAGCAGAAGCTTGTGTCGCGCTGACGCTTGCCTGATCGTCTGGTCCGCAGGCGGTAAGCGCCAGCGTTGCTATTGCCAATATCGCGGTTCGTCTCATGATGTCTCCGCTTGTCCGGGGATGTGCGCAAACGTTTTCGTTGCATCGCGGACGCCAGTCTGAAGACACTTCAAGAAAGTTTCGTGAAATATTTGGTAAGGGCTGATGAGACGCGAAGAGGCACCAAATCCTGTCGATTAGCTTACGTATTGCATATTGGGAAATCAAAAACTAGTTGCATAGCGAATTACTTTATCCTACAGTGACTTCATGTTCGATCACTGCATCTACTTCAACACAACGGCACTTGCGCGAAGCCTCGAGCGCGAGTGGGCGAACGCATACAAGGCGTTTGGCCTGACCCCGCCGCAGGGATTCATGCTGCGTGCGGTGTTGGCGAAGCCAGGCATCGTGCAAAGCGAGTTGGCCTCTGAACTCGCCATTTCGCGATCCACGGCAACGCGAACGCTGGACGGTTTGCAGAAGTTGCTGTTTATCGAACGCCGGCTTACCGCATCCGACGGACGTGAGACCGCAATTCATCCCACTAGCGAGGGGTTGCGAATCAAGGACTCTTTGAACGCAGCTAGCGCCGCGGTCACCAAACGTTTGAAAGCTGAGCTGGGTGAGGAACGCTTTGCGACCACGGTCGCAAGCGTGAAAGATGCACGGTCGACTCTCGACTGATTTTTTTCCTAAATAGTTGTATAGCGAACTAATTGGAGATGAAAAATGCCGATTTTGAACGTGAAGGTAAGTATTGAAAAATCGTCCGAGGCTGTTGCAGCCATATCGGACATGTTGCTTGAACTGACCTCCAGCATCCTGGGCAAGAAGCGAGAGGTGACGGCTATCACCATTCAGTTCATCGACCCGGATAGCTGGGTGATCGGTGGCCGGTTGCTAAGCGAGCAGCACAAATCAAGCTTCTATTTCGATATCAAGATCACCGACGAAACGAACACAAAGGACGAGAAGGCGCGGTATATCTCGGCCGTTTTTGAAGGGTTCGGCAGGATATTGGGCGATCTGCATGAAGAGAGCTACATCCATGTTGAAGATGTGAGGGCGGCTTCGTATGGGTACGGCGGGCGCACGCAGGAGTACCGGTACCATCACTGAATTTTTCGCTCGCGCCGGCAGAAACTGCTTTCCACGCAGCGCGACCCAACTGTCGAAGCTGATATGCCGTCGTTCGAGCACTCGCGTGAGGCGGGCCCAGAAATGTTGCCCATCGAGTGCGTCGATGGCCTTGGCGGCGGGTTGGTGGTCAGCGTCCGGCTTTCCCGCCCTGCCCCGCGCCCGGAACTAACCTCGCCGTAAAGATCAGGAGGCCGTTACAATGTTCGACAGGCTCATAGAATCGCACTGCAGCAACATTCAGGAGGCTGCGTAGCCAGATCGGGGAATGATCGGTACCACGCGGGCCCGGATCACCTTCAGGAAAGCAGGCTGGTCGGCACTGAGAGGATCTATGTTCAATGACATGTTCCGCGTAGTGAATGGACCGAATGGACATCAACTGTATGTCCACACCGACAGCATGCCCGTGGCGATCCTTCTCGTCATGGCGTTGTTCTTGACGATCGCGTTGTCCAGCGCGATCTGCTACTACGTCACGCGCTTTATCTTGCTGAGGATCGTTGGCCATCTCGCGCGTGGCGAGCGCCGCAAGTGGTTACGTGCCGCCGAACGCCGCAAGGTGTTTCATCGGCTGGCGCCACTCGTGCCTGCGGCCATCATCTATATTTCAGCCCCGCTGCTAATCGGCGTTTCGTTTCCAGTCATTTCCATGCTGGGCCGTCCGGTGGAGATGCTATCGGCATGCTTCATGGTCTTGACCATCCTGCGCGCCGCCTTCGCGTTCCTGGGCAGCATTGAAGATCGCTACAGTCATTTTCCCTTTGCAAGCCAGAGACCGATCAAAAGCTTTCTGCAGATAGCCGCCATTGTCCTGTACGTGCTTGCACTGATTGCCGTGGTCTCCGTGCTGCTGCATCGATCACCGGCCAATTTCCTCACTGGCGTGAGCGCGATGACTGCGCTGCTGATCATTATCTTTCGCGATTCGCTGCTGGGTTTTGTCGCCAGCATTCAACTGGCCGCATACGACATGTTGCGCGTCGGCGACTGGATCGAGGTTCCCGGATTCGTGGCTGACGGGACAGTCATCGACATCTCGCTGAACACGATCAAGGTTCAGAATTTCGATAATTCCATTGTCATGCTGCCGAGCTATGTGTTGTTGACGAACAGCGTCAAGAACTGGCGCGGCATGGTGGAATCCGGCGGACGGCGGGTCAAGCACGCGATTCATCTGGACATTGAGAGCATCAGGTTTTGCGACGATGAACTGCTCGTCAACCTGAAGGCGAGCACAGCCTTTCGAGTGCCGTTCACCGTGCCGGACGATGGGCATCGCCTGACTAACCTTGGGATGTTTCGCGTGTATCTGATGGAATACTTTCGCCAATACCCGGCGATCCGACAAGATATGTCGCTGGTGGTTCGCCAGTTGCAATCCACCAATCAGGGTCTGCCGCTGGAAGTGTTCCTGTTCGTGAACGAGACGGACTGGGAATCGTACGAACAAATCCAGTCCGATATGTTCGACCACGTCTACGGCATCTTGCCGCTGTTCAACTTACGCGTCTGGCAAATGCGCTAGCGGCGCCGGCTTAGCGTTCGGCGAACGCGGTCGCGCGCCCGCTATCCGGCCAACCCCTCGACAATACACACGACGACGGTGAAAGCGCCTATGCAGGCGGCCAGAGTGGCTGCTGCCTTCGAAAAAGGGGTCATGCCGGCCTCCAAAAATCTGTTAAAGGAAGCGCATTTTATATTGAATTGAAAGCGAAAAGAAATAATTGTATTAAATGAAAGATTAAGAAGATCATGGGTCGTCTGCGGCGACTATACGGATGCTGATCCTCGCATAATCATTAAGTATCCTTATTATTTCTTAACTAAAAAAGGCCGAACTGGTCTGCATCGAGACCTGCGTCCAGCGTTTCCCATTGACGCCGGCGATTAGCCGCCAATAGCTCCGCCCCAATCGATCCAAGTCGACACAAGTCGACAGCCCCCTTGCCTATCTTATTTTTAGACGGTATCTTGGCGGGGTTCCAATCGCTAGCGCGGGAGAGACTGTCACGGCAACACGGTGACGGCGCCGACGGAGCAACCGCCCCGGAAACTCTCAGGCCCAAGGACCGCGCAGCAGGAACATCTGGAGAGCGGCGCTTTAATGCGCCCACCGACGGGGATGTCGTGCGTGCAACGCCACGACTGAAACTCTCAGGTACACGGACAGATGGGGCATTAGACGCCGGAAATCCCGGCGATGCCCAACTTTCATCTGGACCTTGTCATGTCACAAATCGCCATCATTGGCGCCGGTATTACCGGCGTCACGACCGCTTACGCCCTCGCCGAACGCGGCCACGACGTCACCGTTTTCGAGCGTCACCGATACGCGGCGATGGAAACATCGTTCGCCAACGGCGGCCAGCTTTCCGCCAGCAACGCCGAGGTCTGGAACAGCATGGCCACCGTACTCAAGGGCCTGCGCTGGATGTTCACGCGCGACGCACCGCTGCTGATGAACCCCGCGCCGAGTTGGCACAAGTATTCGTGGATGGGCGAGTTCCTGCGCCAGATCCCTAACTACCGCGCCAACACCGTCGAGACAGTGCGCCTTGCCATTGCCGCGCGCGAGCATCTGTTCGGGATTGCCGAGCGCGAAGGGATCGACTTCGATCTCGAGCAGCGCGGCATCCTGCATATGTACCAGCAGAAGAAGGACTTCAATACCGCCGCGAAAGTGAACCAGCTTTTGCAGGCAGGCGGTCTTGACCGGCGCGCGGTGACAAGCGACGAAATGCGCGCGATCGAACCCACGTTGCAAGGAGATTTCCACGGTGGATTTTTCACACCGTCCGACTCGACCGGCGACATCCACAAGTTCACGCGCGGTCTGGCCGAAGCTTCCGAGCGGCGCGGCGTGCGCTTTCACTACGACACGCAGATCGCGGATATCCAGCAGCGCGGCGACGGCCCATTCGCCATGCGTGTGCTGCACGGCGGCAGCGCGGGTAACGAGCAGCAACATGGCTTCGAGCGCATCGTGGTGTGCGCCGGCGTGGCAAGCCGCCAGATAGCGTCGATGCTCGGCGACCACGTGAATATCTATCCCGTGAAGGGGTATTCGATCACCGTGTGCCTGGATGACGCCGCGAGTCGCGAGGGTGCGCCGTGGGTCAGCCTGCTCGACGACAGTGCGAAGATTGTCACGAGCCGCCTTGGCGCCGACCGTTTCCGCGTAGCGGGTACGGCTGAAATCAACGGCTTTAATCGCGACATTCGCTCGGACCGGATCGCACCGCTTGTCGACTGGACGCGGCGCTATTTTCCGGGTGTCGCGACATCGCGCGTGATTCCCTGGGCGGGCTTGCGGCCGATGCTGCCAAGCATGTTGCCGAAGGTCGGAAGCGGCAAGCGGCGCGGCGTGTTCTACAACACGGGACACGGGCATCTGGGATGGACGCTGTCAGCCGCGACGGCGCACAGCATTGCCGAGCGCATGTAAATTCGCGGGACTGGCTCTGTAAGCCGGTTTACGCGAACTTGGCCGCGCTCGCCCGTAGCGGCCGCTCAACCGGAGCATCAAGCACAAGCCGACCGAACTCCTGCGCAGCCAACGTAGGTTCACCCTTGCCCCATAGCAACCTGAATTCCGCTTCCGGCAAGGGTGGCAAACCGTACTGCCCATCGACAACCACAATGCCCGGCTCGAGGTCATCGCGTGTCAGCGGCGTGATCCCGAGCCCGGCCATCACGGCGGCGCGAATACCCGACTGACTCGACGATGTAAACGCGACATGCCAGTCCACCGGCTGGCCATCGAGCGCTTCGAGCGCCACTCGCCGATTCACACACGGCGCCGGAAAAAATGCGAGCGGCAGCGACGCCCCCGTGCGCGCTTCGAAGGATTCGGCCGCCGCCCAGACAAACCGCGTACGCCGCAACACAATACCGTCAGCGTCCCGATCCGTTTCTCCGTGCACGCACAGCACCACGGCCAGATCCAGTTCGTGCGCGGCGACCATTGCCTGCGAGTCGAGGCTCATGCCCACGCTCACGTCCAGCCGCACGTTCGGAAATGCCCGGGAAAATTGCGTCAGCAAAACGGGGAGCCGTTCTCCCATGAAAATATCCGGCGCTCCAAAACGGACGACACCGGAAGCCGGAGAGGATCGAAAGCGCTCGGTGACCGCGTCCATTGCGTTGAGGATTTGCATGGCGTAACGCAAGAAATCCTCGCCATCTTCGGTCAGGGTCAGACTGCGCGTGGTGCGATATAAAAGCGGCCGGCCCACTTCTTCTTCAAGCCGCCGTATCTGGTGACTGATCGCGGATTGGGTCAGGTTCAGCCGTCGCGCCGCCCGGGTAAAACCACCGGCTTCCGTGACAGCAACAAACGCGCGCAGCAGAGCGAGATCGAGGTTCATGGTCGGATTCAATGATGATGGAGCTTAATCAATGATAGTAAATTAAATCATTTCCGTCATAACGCAAGGACGCCGAGAATAAATCCAACGACTTCTTCCGGTAGCCCGTCATGGATGTTTCGCCTCGCGTTCTTAACCAACTGGCTGTCACGCTGCTGCTGACCGCCGTGATCGCTGCGACCTACGGGTTCGGCGTTTATCTCTTTCCTGTCGTCCTGCCGCAGATGAAACACGACATCGGCTTCAACTATGCGCAGGCCGGGTACATCACGGCTGCGCGGCAACTGGCCAATATCGCAATGGCGCTGTTATCAGGACTCGCCGCCGCGCGTTTCGGGGCAGCAAGGATCGTGCTTGTGGCGACTGCGCTGTCGGCCATCGACCTCGCGAGCCTCGCATTCGCCAATAACACATGGATGATGGGCGCCGCTCTCGTCACGCTCAATGCCTGCGCCGCCGCGACCTGGGTCCCGATGATGGCGCTGATCGCACCCTTGATCGACGAGCGCCATCGGGCGAAAGCAATCGGGGTCATTGGCAGCGGGACGAACTACGGCGTCTTGCTGAACGGGTTGATGGTGCCGGCGTTGTTGGCCTCATGGGGCTGGCGCTCTGTCTGGCTCGTGACCGCAGTGCTGACTGCCGTGTTGAGCGCCGTGATCGTCCTCATGTTTGCACAGCTTGGCTCTGCGTCGGCCGCTCAGTCACGCGTCACGCCACCGCGCCAAGCCAGGCGACCGAGCGAGCACCTGGGGCTGCGGCGCATGCTCACCAGACAATTCCTGCTGGTGTACACCATTGCAGTGTTATGCGGTTTTGCCGGTGTGCCATTCATCACCTACTTCTCAGCTTATGCGCATGACGACCTGCATCTGGGTCTCGATGTAACAGCGCACGCCTGGGCACTTGTGGGGCTGGTGGGCGTCGTGAGCGGACTGGTGCTCGGTATGATCGGCGATATGCACGGTAGTCCTGATCAAAATGGCGGCACACAACGCGACGGTATGCGCACCGCGCTCGTCAGTGCGGGGGTGCTGCTTTTGTGCGCTTCTCTGATCGCCGCGTCGCGTCCAGGCGGTTACGCGCTAATGGTCGCGGCGGTTGCGTTAGGCTTTTCGTTCTTCCCGATCTTCGGTCTGTTGCACGCGTACGTTGGCAAGACGACCGCGCCCGCCTTGGCGGCAATCGTGTGCGGAATCTGCGAAGCGGCGTTTGGCGTTGGCGGGGCGTTGGGGAACGTGCTGGGTGGACTATGCAAGACGATATTCGGTTCGTTTCAGCCGGTGTACGGGTTGGCATCGGCGGCATCCGTCCTGCTCGTCGGACTGGCGTTCCTGATACCGAACACGCCGCGCGCCCAACCCGTTTGTAGAAGCGGTCTCGCCAATTTGCGCTAACAGTGTATTGAGCGAGGGCCCCAACCACCCGCAGAAATTCAAACAATCACCCCTGCTCTTCGAACGCGCGACGCAAGGACAATGCAATCCCTTGCGCGGCCCGCTTCACTTCATCGAGTGCGGGAAAGGTCGGCGCAACGCGCAGATGCCGATCCCGCGGATCGAGACCATGAGGGAACGCAGCGCCTGCTGGCGTCATTGCAATGCCCGCTTCAGCGGCCAGCGCGACCGTGCGTTTCGCGAGACCATCGGGACTATAGAGGCTGATGAAATAACCCCCTTGCGGCACGGTCCAGGACACGCCCGGCAGATCGGCAAGGATCTCGCCGAAGGTCGTTATCATGGCGTCGAACTTGGGTTGCAACAGCGCCCGGTGCCGCTCCATCAAGCGCTCCAATGTCTGCCGGTCGCGCAGAAACCGTACGTGCCGGAGTTGATTGAGCTTGTCCGGTCCAATGGTCCTGATAAACGAGCAACGCTGCCACCAGTCAATGTTGCGCCGCGACGATGCAACGAACGCCAACGCAGCCCCGGCAACAGTGATCTTGGACAGCGACGCGAACACCAGCGCCCGGTCCGGATGCCCCGCCGCCGCGCAAGCGTCGATCATGTTCAGCGTGGTGTGCTTCTGCTCCGTCAGGTGATGGAACCGGTACGCGTCGTCCCAGAACAGGCGAAAGTCCGGGGCGGCGGTTGGCATCGAGGCGAGACGACGAATCGTATCGGCTGAGTAGATTTCGCCGGTCGGATTGCTGTACAGCGGCACGCACCACATGCCCTTGATGGCCGGATCGGCCGCGACCTGCGCTTCGACAAAATCCATATCGGGGCCATTGCCGGTCAGCGGCACCGGGATCATGCGCACGCCAAGCGCCGCACAGATCGCGAAATGGCGGTCGTATCCCGGCACGGGGCAAAGGAACGCGATGTCACCCGCGTTGCGCCACGGCTTGCCGTCAGCCATGCCATGCAGGATGGCGAATGCCATGGCGTCATGCATCAACTCGAGGCTGGAGTTACCCGCAGCCACCACCTGCTCCGCAGCGACCCCAAGCAGATCGGCGCCAAATTCACGTGCTTCGGGAAGACCCAGCGCATGACCATAATTGCGGCAATCGATGCCATCGCGCGACATGAATTCGCCCGCTTTCAGCGCGTTGGCCAGTGCGTCCGAGGACAGGTCGAGTTGTTCCGGAGACGGCTTTCCACGGGTCATATCGATTGTGAGTCCAAGCTTTCTGAAGTCATCGTAGGTCATCGACATCGTTTCGTTTCCGGCGTTTTCGCGTTGAGGGACGCCCAGTATGCAAGGCCCGTCAGATTCAGGAAAGCGAGTTATATTGAAGACTTCGTTCAGATTTCCTGATACTTCAAATACTGATGAAAACCTTCGATCTTGATGCGCTCTCCATGTTTGTAGCCGTTGCTGACACAGGCAGTTTCCTGCGCGGCGCCGCGCTCGTGCATCGTTCGCAATCCGCCGTGAGCATGCAGATCAAGTCGCTGGAGACATCCTTGGGCAAGCCCTTATTTTCACGCAAGCCGCGCAACATCACGCTGACACAGGACGGCCACGTGCTGCTCGCCTATGCGAGGCGGTTGCTTGCCCTGCGCGACGAAGCCTGGGCGTCGATTGTTCGCCCGGACGTCAGGGGGCGGGTGGCAATCGGGGTTCCGGACGACTACGCGTCGTCGCTCCTGCCCGCCGTGCTGAGGAAATTTTCCGCCACCTACCCCAAGGTCGAGATTCAGGTCATCGGCATGCCGAGCAACGCACTGGCGCCGCTCATCAAGGAAGGCAAGATCGATCTCGCCTGCATGACGCGAATGAAGGGGCTAAGCGGTGACTTTATCCGGCTTGAGCCGATGGTCTGGGCCGGTTACGCCGTCGGCAACGAAGTCTGGAAGGAGCGTCCGCTGCCCATTGCCGTCTTCGCACCGGGTAGCGTCGCGCGGTCCAAGGCTATCCACGCGCTCGAGCGGGCTAAGATCAGCTATCGCACGTCGTATGAAAGCCCTAGCCTGTTGGGCCTTTTCAGCATGGTCGAAGCAGGACTCGCGATTGCCCCGCTGTCCCGATGCAGCATTCCGGAACGGTTCGTACAGCTTGGCATTGCGGACGGCCTGCCGGCGCTGCCGGACCTGGAAATCGTGCTCGCGCGCAGCGCGGGATCGAACCGGCCGCCCTGTGATTTTTTGGCGGAACAGATCCTGACCGACCTGCGAATCTAACGCCCACGCGAAGTAATGCAGGCAACCGCTCGAACTATTATGCGCGGGCCGCTTGCGGCTTCATTCGCCCTCTGGCTGCAAACTCTTCAAACCCGTCAATGGGCAGCGGCCTGCAAAAATAGAAACCTTGGTAGGCATGACAGCCGGCACCGGCCAGGAAATCGCGCTGTTCTTCGGTCTCCACGCCTTCGGCAATCACCCCTAAGCCCAAGCTTTGCGCCAGCGCCACGATAGTCCTCGCAATCGCCGCATCGTTTGGATCGACGAGCACGTCGCGCACGAATGACTGGTCGATTTTCAACTGATCCAGAGGCAAGCGCTTCAAGTACGAAAGCGACGAATAGCCGATGCCGAAATCGTCCAGCGAAAAGACCACGCCACGGGCCTTGAGCGCATGCATCTTGTCAATGATGTCCTGCACGTTGTCCACCAATACGCTCTCAGTCAGTTCCAGCTTGAGCCGGTTCGGGTTGGCGCCCGTCCGACGGATCACGTTCAACACCTTGGCCACGAAATCGGGCTCGCGGAATTGCTGCGCGCTGACATTGACTGCGATCGTCAGGTGCGACATGTCCGGCCGCACGGCCCACAACGCAAGCTGAGTACACGCGTTTTCCAACACCCAGTTGCCCAACGCCAGGATCATCCCGGTCTCTTCAGCGAGGTGGATGAAATCGGCTGGCGGAACCATCCCGCGCTGAGGATGCTGCCAACGCACGAGTGCTTCGGCTCCGATGACCCGGTCGCCGTCGAGCACCTGCGCCTGGTAATGCAGCACGAATTGATCGCCTTCTATAGCCTTGCGCAAGCCCCCCTCGAGCGCTGCCCGTTCCACAACAACGGTCTGCATGGCCGGGTCGAAGAAACACATCGCGTTGCGCCCCAGTTCCTTGGACTTGTACATGGCGAGGTCGGCCTGTTTCAGCAACTCGTCGATAGGGGTCTCGTAGCCACTGAACACCGTCGCGCCAATGCTGGCCGTACTGCGGTAATCGATGTCGTCAAGCTGGTACGACTTGCCGAGAACATCAAGGATGATTTCGCCCATGCCTTCCGTTTGGCTGGCCGCTTCCTGCCAGGTTTCGTGGAGGCTTCCGAGCACCACGACGAACTCGTCGCCGCCTACCCGCGCCACGGTATCGCCGTCACGTACGCTGGCAGCCAGGCGCTGCGCCACTTGCTGCAGCAGCAGGTCGCCCTTGTCGTGGCCCAGGGTGTCGTTGAGCGTCTTGAAGTGATCCAGGTCGATGAACAGCAGCGCGCCGCACGCACCGCTTCGCGCGCTGACCGTGATGGCCTGCGTCAGGCGATCCAGTAGCAACGTGCGGTTGGGCAGACGCGTCAGGGCATCGAAGAAGGCGAGCTCCTTGATGCGTTCTTCCGCGATCTTCCGCTCGGTAATGTCGTGATGCGTGCCTACATAGTGGCTGACGATTCCACCTTCGCCGGTCACCGCCGAGATCGTCAGCCATTTCGGATAGACCTCGCCATTCTTGCGACGCCCCCAGATCTCGCCCTGCCAGCCGCCCACGCGGTGGATCGTTTCCCACATCTCGCTGAAAAAAGCGGCGTCGTGATGGTGTGAGCGCAGCATTCGCGGTGTCTGGCCCACTGCTTCTTCAGCGGTGTAACCCGTGCACTCGGTGAACGCCGAATTGACCCGCAGGATGGTGTTGTTCGCGTCGGTGACCATCATGGCTTCGAGCGAATCGAAGGCGACCGCCGCAATCCGCAGCTCGGCCTCAACCTGCTTGCGGTCCGTGATGTCGCGCCCGCTGGTCCGAAAACCCGCGAAAGCGCCTTTGGCGTCGGTGATCGGAACCCAGGAAACGGATAGCCAGACTAGCGTTCCGTCCTTGCGGACGCAGCGGAATTCGAGGTCGTCGCCGCGAGATCCCTGGAGCCCCCTCAGGAACTCGGGTGCAACGCGGGCCATATCATCGGGGTGGATCAGCGTGCCGGCGAAGTCAGTCATCGCCATGCATTCGTCGACGGTGTATCCGGTGTATTCCTCGACCGAGGGATTGATCCAGCGCGGTTTGCCATCCGGTCCCCACCAGACTTCCCAGTTGACCGTGCAGTCCGCGATGGCACGGAACTTCTCTTCGCTCTCGCGTAACTCGCGGGTCATATTGGAAGCCAGCCGCATCGCGCGGCCGCGGCCGGTGACCATCAGCCAGGCGAGTAGCGCCAGCAGCAGGCTTAAGCCCGTACCGGTGACAGCGATCAATGCTCCGGCGTTACGCCCGAAGCGGCCCTTGAAGTCGTCAAGGGTGCTCATCGAAAGCGTCCAGTTGTGCCCGGCGACCACCAGGTACTCATTGGCTGAAATGAGCGGAGGCCGGTGCTGCTCGCCGATGGCACGCGAGCGATACAGCAAGGCCGCGGCGGACGGCTCCACGCCGTCGTAGATGGCTAACGCGAGGCCGGGCAGCGGGTCGCCGTACAGGCTGGCGATGACATCGTGCATGCGAAACGACGCATACACCCAGCCGGCAAGATGCGCCCGGCGCTCGGCGACGCTGTCGTGCGGCTGGCCCCGGTCGTAGATCGGCAGGTACATGACGAAAGCGGGTTTTGCATCCGGCCCGGAGTCCACGCCCAGGCGAACTTTGCCGGAGACCGCCACCATGCCGGAATCGCGCGCCTTCTCCATTGCCTGCCGCCGCACAGGGTCGACCCAGGGATCCAGTCCGAGCGGGGCGCGGTTGCTGTTCGCAGACGGTTCGCGCTGGATGATTGGCGCGTAGTTTTCGCGCGAGCCCTGCGGCTGGATGGTATAGCCAGGAAAACCCAGCTGATGCATCGCAGCGATATGCGCGTCCCTGCGCGCCGCCGGCACCCACTCGATGACCCCGATGGTCTGGATGCCGGAAAAATTGGCGTCGAGATTGAGCGCGCCAACGTAGTCGCGGAAGTGGTCGCGATCCATCTGGCCGGTGGCGGCGAACAAGCCCTGCACGCCGCGCAGCATCTGCTCGTAAGTCGACATGCGCTGTTCGACGCGGCTGACCACGTCGCCCAGTGAAAATTCGAACTGGGAAAGCAATTCGTTGTGGGAAGCTTGCCGCTCGTGATCCCAGACTATCCACGTGACGCCAAGTGCGGCGGACAAGATCAGCAGGGGCAGCAATACCAGCCGAGCCCAGGTCACGGGGGTGCCTGGAAATCGACCATGGATCTGGCCAGGTCGGGTTTGAAGTACTTCTCGAAAATACGCAGCACGGTTCCGTCCGCGCGCATCTCGTTCACCAGCGCGCGCCACTTGTCCTGCTCGGCGGGCGAGAGCGCCTTCTTCGACATGATCAGGCCATGAGGTATGGCGGGATCGTTAAACTCGATGATGGTGGTGACATCGCGGATCTTCTTTTCGTCCAGCGCGGGGTAGTCGAAGGGCTCCATGATCATGCCCTGGATGCGCTGGTGGATCAGCGCCTCGTACAACGGCGCCAGGCCGCCCGCCTGGCTGACGCGGTTCTCAGCCGCGAGCGTATCGACCAGCTTGTTGGCGGAGTCGCTGTAGCGGAAGCTGCGGATCACGCCCAGTTGAAACTTGTCGCTACGCTCGAAATCGGCCAACTGGTGCATGCCCGCGTCTTTGCGCACCAGCAAATAGTATTTGTTGCTGAAGTACCAGGCGAATGAAGCGAAGTGGTTGCGCTCGGTGTTGGCAATACCGGACAAGCTGAAATCGAGCGCGCCGGATTCGATCAATTGCCAGATGCGCGCACGCGACATGAGGCTGACGGTGATCTGGCAGCCGCTGCGGCGGATCAGTTCATCGGCGAAATCCCGGTCGATGCCGGTGTCGGTATCGGCGGAATAAAGCAGGCCGTGGTCGTGCAGTGCAAGCGTGAAGGGACGGGAGCAATCGGGGCCTGCCGCGACCGCACGGCCGAGGCATGACATCACCAGTAGCATGCCGCCCAGAGTGTGTCGGATCACAGCGTCGCCATGGTGGTGGAAGTGACTAGAATACAGCCCTCTTTTTATTAACACCGGTCGCGAGGGCGTGTTTAGTGATTTTGACCCCTCGACAACGGGTTATGCAGCGAGACTCTTGCGAAACGCCTTTGCATGCCCTATCTGCCGCTCGGAAAAACGACAGGAAATTGCTTATTCCGGCAGTCCCGGCAGGTGACCAGTTTAGTAAAAAATGATAACGCCCATGAATTAATGTTACCGGACGCTTATTAAAACTGCAACTGAGGCGGCAATCGTTACGTGCTGCCGTACACCCCCCATTTCGTACTTTTCGTACTCCCCCACTACATGACATTGCGTGGCATTGAAGTCCGGCTCTGTAGAGCCGACTCTGACCTCTGGTTGCCGCTGGCATGCGCGCCGGCGCATATTCTAGTTCGTGCAAGTGACAGGTTCGCGTGTCCTGTTCACGCCGATAGTTTTTATTTCGCGCCCATCAATCATCTGATTAAAGATTGGCTGTCTGACCGGAAACACGCGGCAAAGCACAGCAAAACGTATAGGCGAGCAGGGTTTTCCATTGCAATGCAATTAAACGTTCACTGCATCTATAAATCTATTGGATGGCGTTACACAACAGTGCTATTGCGATAACAAAAGATATCGAACATCGCAATAGCACAGGACGCGCGATTCGCATGAATGCGTGTGAGCGAGTGCGCGTTGTATAGCCTCGAGTTGCGGCTTTAGTTGCCGATTTTCAGCAGCTCGACTTCAAAGGTCAGCGTGCTGTTCGGAGGAATCGGGCCTACGCCGCGATCGCCGTATGCGGTTGCCGGCGGGCACACGAGCTTGGCCTTGCCGCCAACCTTCATCTTCTGAAGGCCTTGCGTCCAGCACGGGACTACCTGTCCGAGCGGGAACGATGCCGGCTGCCCGCGCTTGTACGAGGAGTCGAATTCGGTGCCATTGGCGAGCGTGCCGCGATAGTTGACGGTCACGGTGTCGGCGGCGGTAGGCTGCGCGCCGGTGCCTTCCTTGATCTGCGTCACGGTGACGCCGGAAGGAAGCGTTTCAGTTGCGCCCGTAGCAGCATAAGCCGACGACGAAGCGATAAAAGCAAGAGTAAGCAGCAACGATACTTTTTTCATAAAGCGTCCAGAGCGTCCCGAAAGTGGGTGTGGTGAGTAAAGTACAAAATAGAGTACGAAGTCAACGAAGCCAAACCGAATACAGTAGCACGGACCGGCTACGGCATGGCAGAACCTCACTTCGAGACGATTCTTTACGGGTAAGCTCGGGTGGACTTCAGTGCCTGCCGCTTGCGGGCTTGTGTGCGCCAAGCGTGCCTTCTTCGCGTTTCGCCGCACGGGATTGGGAGCAGGATAGGGTCATGGTGGCAAGCGTCGCAGGCTGCCCCCTCAGGGGCCGCGGAACACTTTTTGGTAGCCACGGCAAGTCGATTAAAGTCACGAGCGGCAATGATGGTGGCCAAAGCCGCCGGCTAAGATACTCGCTCGATGACGAAAGCTCAGACCTCCGCTATTTCCTTATTTTTTGCGGTGATCGTCTCTCGCACGGCACGGGCCGCAAGAATCATGTTTGTCAGTGCCGCTTCTGTCTCGGGCCACGCGCGCGTTTTCAAACCGCAATCAGGGTTGGCCCATAGATGCTCCGCAGGAATGACTTCGCATGCTCGCTCAAGCAAGCGCTGCATTGTCTCCACGCTCGGCACCCTCGCGGAGTGTGAGTCATAGACGCCGGGCCCGATTCCGTTCGGGTAGGCGAACGCGCCGAAGCCGTCGAGCAGTTCGATTGAAGAGCGCGACGTCTCGATCGTGATCACGTCCGCATCCAGCGCCGCGATGGAGGGGAGAATGTCATTGAACTCCGAATAACACATATGGGTGTGAATCTGCGTAGCATCGGAGACACCGCTAGCAGAGATCTTGAAAGCCCGGGTTGCCCAGTCGAGGTAAGCCGGCCACTCGGCCTGGCGCAATGGCAAGCATTCACGGAACGCCGGCTCATCGATCTGGATGATGCGGATGCCGGCCTTTTCGAGGTCCGTTACTTCGTCGCGAATGGCCAACGCAAGCTGCAGCGCCGTTGTTTCGCGGGGTTGATCGTCACGGACAAAAGACCATTGGAGCATGGTCACCGGTCCCGTAAGAACGCCCTTCATCACGCGGTTGGTCAGGGATTGCGCGTAGCACGTGTTATCCACCGTCATGGGTTCAGGACGATAGATATCGCCGTAAATGATAGGCGGCTTGACGCAGCGCGAGCCGTAGTTCTGAACCCAGCCGTTCTCCGTCAGCGCATATCCCCACAGCTTCTCCGCGAAAAATTCGACCATGTCGTTACGTTCCGCTTCGCCATGCACGAGGACGTCGAGGCCGAGCTCCTCTTGTTTGCGCACTGCTGTTGCGATCTCCGCGCGCATGCGTTCCAGGTAATCGAGCGCGCCCAGTGCCCCGCGCCGATACGCCGCGCGCGCCTGACGAATCGCTATTGTCTGGGGAAACGAACCAATAGTCGTGGTCGGCAGGAGCGGCAGCCTGAGCGTATGCCGCTGCACTCGCTTGCGCTCGGCGAAAGGACTTTTTCGGCTTGCCATCGCGTGGGTGATGGCAGCGGTCCTTCGCTGAACGAGGGTGTTGATGATCGTGTCCGAATTGCGTCGCGTATCGAGCGCTGCGTTCGAGGCGGCGAGCGCAGATCCGGCTTCTGCCGAATCGCTTAGCGCGAGCGCAATGGCGGCAACCTCATCAAGCTTCTCGGTCGCGAACGCAAGCCACGACGTCAAGCGGTTATCGAGCCTTTGCTCCGAGGCAAGCGTGACCGGGACATGAAGCAGCGAACAGGACGGCGCAATCCATAAGTTATCCGAACATTCTTCGCTCAGGCTACGAAGTGAGTCGACGATTTCGCTGAGGTCTGCCCGCCAGATATTCCGGCCGTCGATCACCCCCACCGACAGCACTTTGTCCGCCGGTAGGGCCGCGCGCCACGCGTCCAGCTGTTCGGGCGCCCTGATCAGGTCGATATGGATACCCTGCACAGGCAGTTTCGCGACAAGCGGTGCGTGATGAGCGGCTGTGTCGAAATATGTGCCCAGCATGATCTTGCTGCCTGACTCGCCAAGCACATCGTAGGCCGCGTAAAAGGCCTCGAGCCATTCGTCATCCAGGTCAAGGCACAGTGCCGGTTCGTCCAGTTGAATCCATTCAATCCCGCGTTGCTTCAACTTGTCGAGAATGCGCATATAGCGAATCACGAGCTTCGGCAGAAGCGAAAGCCGGTCAAAGCCGGGAATGTGGCTCTTGGATAGCCACAGGTACGTGATCGGGCCAATGAGAACCGGCTTGACAGAATGATCCAGTGCTAACGCTTCGTCGATTTCGTCGAAGAACCAGTCGACGCCACCGTTGAATGTTGTGCCCGGCCCCAACTCCGGCACAAGGTAGTGGTAGTTGGTGTCGAACCACTTGGTCATCTCCATGGCGGGTTGCGTCTTGTTGCCCCGCGCCAGCTCGTAATATTGCGCAAGCGAAAGCGCCGACGGTTCGAATTCGAACCGCTCCGGCAACGCGCCCAACAGCGCGGTAAGGTTCAGCATCTGGTCGTAATAGGCGAAGTCGCCGACCGCTACGAAATCCAGCTTCGCCGATCGTTGCAACTCCCAATGGCGCGCACGCAACGCCTCTGCGACGCTACGCAAATGAGCATCGTCGCACTCCCCGCGCCAGAACGCCTCTTGCGCGAACTTGAGTTCCCGATGAGCGCCGATGCGCGGAAAACCATGAAGATGAGTGCGAGCCATAATGCGTCCTTAACCGAGTGGCCCACAGTCTGAATGCCGGCGTGTCATTCGACAAGCGACATGTTTTCATCTTTCTATTAGTTTTGTTCATGTGGGTGCAACGTGCGCGTACCGGCGTTACCCGTCCATTCACCCGAAGCTGCAGGGCAGACCTATGAGCGTATTCACTATTCTCGACGTCGAGCGCGCAATCAACTATTGGCGAGAACTGAAGCCGGCCGGTCAGGATGCGGCACTCTGCCGGGAAGCGCGCGTGCTCGCCGATGCTTATGGACAGATGATTTTTTCCCACGCTGACGCGATCGATACATCGTCGCTTAGCAGCGAGCAAATTCAGGCACTGACGAGTGCCCTGGATCAACGCGGTCCTAGCGGCTGACTTCCAGCTCGTCGAAGCGTTTTGCACGATAGATCAGGACCGACACGATCCAGCTAACGGCGAAAATGCCAATAATCACAAAGCCCAGCGTGCCGAAATTATCGTTCAAGGTACCTATGGCATCCCACACTGGACCTTGCAGTTTCAACTGATCTGCGAGCAGCCCAAGCGCTTCTATGCCGCCAATCACGACGGCCACGATGACGGACACCAGTGTGATGGTCATGTTGTAGTAGATTTTCCGGATCGGCTTCAGGTAAGCCCATCCGTAAGCGCCGAGCATCAGGTGACCGTCCAGCGTATCTATCAGGGACATGCCGGCACTGAACAGGACCGGGAACACCATGATCGCCCAGGGAGAAAGCCCTTGCGACGCCTGGGTTGCCGCTATGCCAAGCAAACCAATTTCAGTCGCCGTATCGAATCCCAGACCGAACAGGAAACCTAGCGGGTACATTTGCCAGCTTCGCGTGATCATGCGAAACAACGGGCGAAAGATGCGAGCCAGAAATCCGCGATCGGCCAGAAGCAGATCGAAATCGTCATCGACATAAGCACCGCCGCTCCTGACGTTGCGCCACGCCTTATAGATCGACCTCAGGATAATCAGGTTCATCAGGGCAATCGCGAACAGGAATAACGCCGACACCAACGTGCCGACAATTCCGCCGATTTCCTTGTAACGGTCGAACCGTCCCTGCATGGCCGACGTTGCAAGAGCCACCCCGGCAGAGGCGAGCACGACCACGGTCGAGTGCCCGAGAGAAAAGAAGAAGCCCACTGCAACGGGGCGTTTCTTCTCCTGCATGAGCTTGCGCGTGACATTGTCGATAGCGGCAATGTGGTCGGCATCCACCGCATGACGCAGCCCGAATCCGTAGGCCAGCATTGCAGTTCCGAGAAGTACCGGATGGTGGCGGAATGCCACCAGAGCCCAAACCCACGCAAGGACATTGATCGCAATCAATACCCCATAAATGCCGAAAAGCTTGCCCCGCACCTTAGTGCCTGAGTCGTTAAAAATTTGTACGAGTTGAGAAATCATCTGAGCAGCCCTCGGGAAGTCGCGTCCCGCTTGGAGTTGAAAAAGTCGAGGAAGGAGGTCTGACTCTTGGTTCGAAACGTTCGACAATCTAAACGCTTACAAACCAAATACAGTGGCGCGACCGTGCCGGGTTCTCACCGGCTTCTCACTTTCCCTTAACGAGGTAGTACGCTGCACGTTATATACCGCGCCTGTTGCAATGTCGATCAGTTCACGCGCGCTATTTACTACTCGCTCGTCAGACTTAAACCGCGATCAACTCCCGCACGCCATGCGCCTCCATGTCCGCGCCCTCACCGCCCGCGACAATCTCACCGCGGCTCATCACCCAGTAGCGGTCGGCAAGCTCGCGAGCGAAGTCGTAGTACTGTTCGACGAGCAGCACTGTCATGCCCATTTCATCAACGAGTTGCCGCAACGTGCGCCCGATATCCTGAATGATGGAGGGCTGGATGCCTTCAGTCGGTTCATCGAGGATCAGCAGTTGTGGTTCGCTCATCAGCGCCCGGCCGATCGCGAGCTGCTGTTGCTGGCCGCCCGACAGATCGCCGCCGCGTCTGCTTTTCATCTCCTTGAGCACCGGGAACAGTTCATAGATCCGGTCTGGTACCTTCGATGGCGCTTTACGGCTCGCCGCGCCCACCAGCAAGTTTTCTTCAACCGTGAGCCGGCCGAAGATATCCCGTCCTTGCGGTACGTAAGCCAGGCCGCTCGATACGCGCTTATAGGTGGGCATCGAAGAAATCTTCGCACCACGCCAGGAGATCGTGCCGCTTTTTGTGGGCACCACGCCCATCAGGCAGCGTAGCAACGTGGTCTTGCCCACGCCATTGCGGCCAAGCAATACCGTGAGTTTTCCATCGGGCACGGTCATCTTCACATCGCGCAGGATGTGGCTGCCGCCGTAGAACTGGTTGAGTGAATCGACTTCGAGCATTTCTAATTTCCCGTGGTGGCCCAATCAACGGCCGAGGTACGACTCGATCACTTTCTCGTTGCGCTTCACTTCGTCGAGCGTGCCGTGTGCAAGCACGCTGCCTTCGGCCATCACCGTCACGCGTCCCGTATCACCCGAGAGCGCTGCGACGAATTCCATGTCGTGCTCGACGACCATCATCGAACAGGTGCCGCGCAGCTTGTTGAGCAATTCCGCGAGCTGCATGGTTTCATGGTCCGTCATGCCGGCGGCGGGTTCATCGAGTAACAGAAGCGCTGGTTGCTGCATCAGCAACATGCCAATCTCCAGCCGCTGCTTCTGCCCGTGCGACAGCTCACCGGCAGAACGCGTGGCATCGGCTTCAAGATGGATCAGTTCCAGCGTCTCTTCAATCCTCGCTTGTGCTTCCCGATCCAGCTTTGACCTGAGCGACGCCAGCCACCCCTTGTCGGTTTTCATCGCGAGTTCGAGGTTTTCCCACACCGGATGGTTCTCGAACACGGTCGGCTTCTGGAACTTGCGTCCAATGCCCGTGCGCGCAATCACCGGCTCCGACATGCGCGTCAGGTCAAAGGTCTGGCCCAGAAAAACCTTGCCGGAATCGGGTCGTGTCTTGCCGGTAATCACGTCCATCATGGTGGTCTTACCCGCGCCGTTGGGTCCGATCACGCAGCGCAGTTCGCCCACCTCAATGGACAGCGTCAGCTTGTTCAGCGCGCGGAAACCATCGAAGCTGACGGTCACGTCTTCGAGATACAGGATAGTGCCGTGCGAGACATCGATCTCGCCCGGTTCCAGCACGTGGCCCAGACCCGTGATGCCGTTTTGATTACGTTCGTTGATTTCAGGCAGTGGCGGCAGGTCCACGATCAATGCGTTGTACGCGTTAGCTAATGGGATCGATAAGGCAGTCAATGTGAATGTCCTCCTGCTTTCTTCTTGCGCAGCGCGATATCGATAAGGCCCATGATTCCGTTCGGCAGCAGCAAGGGCACGAGCGTAAAGATCAGGCCCAGGAAGAACAGCCAGTATTCAGGGAAGTTCGCCGTAAAAAAACTCTTCGCACCATTCACCGCAAACGCGCCGATGATCGGCCCGATCAAGGTTCCCCGTCCGCCCACGGCCACCCAGATCGCCATCTCGATGGAGTTGCCCGGAGACATCTCGTTCGGGTTGATGATGCCCACTTGCGGCACGTATAACGCGCCTGCAATGCCACACAGAATGGCTGACACGGTCCAGATAAAAAGCTTGTATGCGAGCGGGCTATAGCCGAGGAACATCAACCGCGCTTCGCCATCGCGCACGCCTGTCACCACCCGCCCAAGCTTCGAAGTCACAATGGCACGCGCCGCGATAAACGCCAGGATCAGCACGCCGAGCGTCATGAGAAACAACACGGTCCGCGTACTTGCCGCTGTGATCGGATAGCCCGCGATACGCTTGAAATCGGTAAAGCCGTTGTTGCCGCCAAAGCCCGTTTCGTTGCGATAGAAGAGCAGCATCGCGGCGAAGGTCATCGCTTGGGTAATGATCGACAGATACACGCCTTTTACACGCGAGCGGAACGTGAAGAAGCCGAACACCCAGGCAAGCACGCCGGGCACAACAATCACCAGCAACAGCGCATACCAGAGGTGTTCGGTGCCTTGCCAGTACCAAGGCAGCTTGTGCCAGTCGAGGAACACCATGAAGTCGGGCAAGTCGCTTTGATAGTTGCCCTCACGGCCAATCGAACGCATCAGGTACATGCCCATCGCGTAGCCTCCAAGCGCAAAGAACAGCGCATGGCCGAGGCTCAGGATGCCGCAATAGCCCCACACAAGATCGAGCGCCAGCGCGCCGATCGCGTAGCACATGAGCTTGCCGACGAGCGTCATCGAATAGGCGCTCAGGTGGAACGTGCTCGACTCCGGCAGCACGAGCGCTGCGACCGGCACGCATATACCCATGGCGATGATGAACGCGATCAACGCAATCCAGCCGTTGCGGGGAAGGAGCGCCGCACGCGGCGGCAGGCCCAGCGCAAACCCTTCGCGTCTGGCTTGCTCATCGGGTTTTGGCACGACGTCGAGATTCGCGGAGACGTTTGGTGTATTCATCTCAAACCTCTGCGCTGCGGCCCTTCAGGGCAAACATGCCCTGAGGACGTTTCTGGATGAACAATACAATCAGCACGAGCACCGCGATCTTCGCGAGTACCGCCCCCCAGAAGGGTTCGATCGTCTTGCTGACAAGCCCAAGCCCAAAGCCGCCGATCACCGTTCCCGCCAGTTGCCCGACGCCGCCGAGCACGACCGTCATGAATGAATCGATGATGTAGCTCTGCCCCAGGTCCGGCCCAATATTGCCGATCTGCGAAAGCGCACAACCGCCCAGTCCTGCGATACCCGCACCGAACGCAAACGCATACGAATCCACGCGCGCGGTCTTCACGCCGACACACGCAGCCATCCGGCGGTTCTGCGTGACGGCACGCACGAACAGGCCGAGGCGCGTCTTGGTGAGCACGACCCACGCGAGCAACACGACGACCAGCGAGAAGCCAAGAATGGTCAAACGGTTGTAGGGGAGAATCAGGTTCTGCATGACGGAGACGCCACCGCTCATCCACGATGGATTCGTCACCTGCACGTTCTGCGCGCCGAAGATCGTGCGCGTCGCTTGAATCAGGATCAGGCTGATGCCGAACGTGGTCAGCAGCGTTTCGAGTGGACGGCCGTAGAGATGTTTCAACACGAGCCGTTCGAGCACGATACCCACCAAAGCCGCGGCGGCAAACGACACAGGCACGGCGAACAGCGGATACCAGTTGAATGCACCCGGTGCGTAGTGCTGGACGAGGTTCTGGACCACATACGTAGCATATGCGCCAATCATCAGAAACTCGCCGTGCGCCATGTTGATCACACCGATCAAGCCATACGTGATCGCGAGGCCCAACGCGGCGAGCAACAGCACGCTGCCCAGCGACAGACCCGCGAAGATCGTGCCAACAATCTCACCGCGCCGCTGAATGGAATCCAGTTCTTCGATACCTGCTTGTGCTGCTGCGCGCACGCGGGCATCAGGTTCGGCGAAGGTACCGTCAGCGTTCTTCACGACGATCGGGCGCAGCAGTTCGTTCATATCCAGGTCGTGACGCGCGGCGACGAGTTGCACGGCTTCAAGGCGTTTGTTGGCGTCGGTATCGTGTAAAGCGGTGGTGGCCCAGAGCGTGTCGAGGCGCTTTTTCAGCGTCGGATCGGTCTCCTTGGCGCGGGCTTTATCGACTAATGGCTTGATCGACGGATCCGAGTTCTTCAGCAATTCATCAACGGCCGCGCGGCGCGTAGCAATATCGGGCGATGCCAGCTGCAAGCCCGATAACGCACCCGATACCTTCGAGCGCAACAGATTGTTCAGCGTGACCGGTTGCGCATCCGGCGCTTCCACGACCTTGTTGGTGAGCGGGTCCTTGTTGCCGTCGTCGGTCTGGATCAGAACCTTGCCGGCGTCGGTGGCGACCAACGAGCCATCGGAGAGCGCGTTCAACACGGCGATTGAAGGAGCATCCGCGTTGGCGATCAGCTTATCGATGGCGGCGGATTTGGCGTCGAAGTCGTCGGCCGCAAGCGGCGCGAGATCGTCAGCCGTAAGAGCCGCAAATGCGGCCAGCGGCATGCACGCAATCAGCATCGCGCAGAGGCCACGGCGAGCGAAGCGAAGAATCGAATCAGTCATGAATGGCCTGTCAGGTAGAGCGGAGTGCGGGGCGGCGTGTTGCGCGATATGCTGCATGCCGCCCGGACTCATACGAACCGCCGCTCTTGTTCTTGTGCTTCGAGCGCGGCAGTTCGGACTTCAACGTTGTTACTTACCCAAGCTCAAACGCAGGCTTAAGCCACGCGGCGGCGGCGCAGAAAATCCGGAATCGAACTCACCACATCCGGCTTGCCTTCGTTGCCCGAAATGTACGGGCTCCACGGTTGCGCGCGGATCGCGGTCTTCGTGCGCCACACGACATTGAATTGGCCGTCGCCGCGTACCTCACCAATCATCACCGGCTTGTGCAGATGGTGGTTCCCATCCATCTCAAGCGTAAAGCCCGAAGGCGCCGCAAACTTCTGGCCGACCATGGCCACGCGAATCTTGTCGACATCGACGCTCTTTGCTTTCTCCGCCGCCTGCTTCCACATATGGATGCCGACAAAGGTCGCTTCCATCGGGTCGTTCGTCACGCGCTTGTCGCCGCCCGGCAGGTTGTTCTTCTTGACCCAGTCGGCAAACATGGCCTTGAACTTCGTGTTCTCCGGGTTCTTCAGCGACATGAAGTAGTTCCATGCGGCAAGATTGCCGACCAGCGGTTTTGTATCGATACCGCGCAGTTCCTCTTCGCCCACCGAGAACGCGACCACCGGCACGTCGGTGGCCTTGAGCCCTTGATTGCCGAGTTCTTTGTAGAACGGCACGTTCGAGTCCCCGTTCACCGTCGAGATCACGCAGGTCTTGCCCCCTTGCGAGAACGTCTTGATGTTAGCCACGATGGTCTGATAGTCCGCGTGGCCGAACGGTGTGTAGACCTCCTGAATGTCGTCGTCCTTCACGCCCTTCGAGTGCAGGAACGCGCGCAGGATCTTGTTGGTCGTGCGCGGATACACGTAGTCGGTGCCCAGCAGGAAGAAGCGCTTGGCGCCGCCGCCTTCCTTGCTCATCAGGTATTCGGTGGCGGGGATGGCTTGCTGGTTAGGTGCTGCGCCCGTGTAGAACACGTTGCGCGACATTTCTTCGCCTTCGTACTGCACCGGGTAGAACAGCAGGCCGTTGAGTTCCTCGAACACCGGCAACACCGATTTACGCGACACCGATGTCCAGCAGCCAAAGGTCACCGCGACCTTGTCTTGCGAGATCAGTTGACGCGCCTTCTCGGCGAAGAGCGGCCAGTTGGAGGCGGGGTCGACCACGACCGGTTCAAGTTGACGACCAAGCACGCCACCGCTCGCATTGATCTGCGCAATGGTCATCAGCGCCGTGTCCTTGAGCGATGTTTCCGAGATCGCCATCGTGCCGGACAGGGAGTGCAATACGCCCACTTTGATGGGGCCTTTGTCGCTTTGAGCGAAAGCCGAAGGGATCTTGCCAACTACGCCTGCAACCCCCGCTGCCGATGCGACCTTCAGGAACTCGCGCTTTTTCATTGCCCGTCCTTAACCAGAATGTAAGTTGGATTTAGTCTTGGATACAAGACGAAATTCCTTTTGCAAATTCTGGGCCAAGGACTTTAAAGCCTTTGTAGTAAAGGCTTCCCGGGTGTTCCACAGTCAATCACAGGCATGTCGATTGATTAGCCGCGGTGCGTACGCGCTCAAAACTGGTGCGGTCTGCACGCTTTCGGAGGCGGGCTACGAATCATCCTGACTGGCGTAACGCTCGCGCGCGGAATGGAGCATGTGATGCGTGATGCGCTTCACTTCGGCCTGCCTTTCCGCGATGTGCCCACGGATCATCTCCTGTGCACCGGAGACGTCCTTTGCGAAGATCGCCGAAAGGATTGCAGCATGCTCCCGGTATGTGGCGTCAATACGGGGTGCCTTCGTAAAATCCAGGCGCCGGATGATCCGTATGCGCTCCGTCACGTCCTGGTGAATGCGCGCCATCTCCTCGTTGCCTACCGCCGCGACAATGCGGATGTGAAAGGCTTCATCGAGCGCTGCCACGACTGTCGAGTCAGTGAGGTAGCGCTCGGCCGATATGCACCATGTCTCGCGTAACGTATCGAGCCTGTCCATTGCATCGAGAGCGACGATCCGGGCAATGGCAGAGGTCTCCATCATGACCCGCACTTCATACAGGTCCTCGAAGTATTTGAAATCGAAAGCGCGGACCTGCCAGCCGCTTTTAAAGTACACGTCAACGTATCCTTCATGCTGCAGCCAAAACAGCGCCTGGCGAACCGGTGTCCGGCTCACCTGCATGCGTGTGGCAATGTCGCCTTCGCTGAATTTGTCGCCCGGCAGCAGCCGGAAATCGAAAATATCTGCCTTCAGTCGCGTATAGATTTGTGCCGCGAGATTGCTGGCACTTTTCGCCGGACCCGCGGGCGTCTTCGTATCCACCATGTGCTTTTTCAACCGCACTCCTGCCATGCGTCGCCGATAAACGCAGTGCCGAAGGGCAAACCGCCTTCGCGAATACTCGCAGGTGCTGGCACCTCGCTCCAATCGAGCATCTGGTATTTCCTCTTGTGTACAAGCTCCTAAATTCATACACAAGAGTTGTGCCAGTGGCAGGGAGGTCTTTGTCGATTAGCTTCCGAGAGGCTTGCAAGGAAAATTGGCAGCGTGCCCTGCAGCTTTATAACGCCCTATAGTGGCGCTGAACGATCAGAGATTGGGCAGGCTCGCACCAGTCGCGAGCCGAGCTGGCCGTCGGCGTAGCACGCAAGACGGCCGCCCGAAGGCGGCCGTCTTTCACGTTCATGTTTCTACGTGGTGCTATCGCTTGGACACGATCAAAACTCGCTTGAGATCACACGCTCGCGCGCAACGTCTTTGCCGCGGCGACCATGTTCTTGAGCGCGGGGATCACCTCATCCCACGCACGCGTCTTCAAGCCGCAATCCGGATTGACCCACAACCGGTCTGCCGGAATACGCTCAGCCGCTTTGCGCATCAAACGCACAATGTGCTCCTGGCTCGGGATATTCGGCGAGTGAATGTCGTACACGCCCGGTCCAATCTCGTTCGGGTAGTTGAAGTTGTCGAAGGCATCCAGCAACTCCATGTCCGAACGCGATGTCTCGATCGTGATCACGTCGGCGTCCATGTCAGCGATCGACGCAATGATGTCGTTGAACTCCGAATAGCACATATGCGTGTGAATCTGCGTTTCGTCCTGCACGCCGTTCGCCGTGATGCGGAACGATTCAACCGCCCACTGCAGGTATTCGTTCCACTGCGAATTGCGCAACGGCAACCCTTCACGCAGCGCTGCCTCGTCGATCTGAATCACACGCACACCGGCTTTTTCCAGATCCAGCACTTCTTCGCGAATAGCCAGCGCCAACTGATGGCACGACACCGAACGCGGCTGGTCGTCGCGAACGAACGACCAGTTCAGGATGGTGACCGGGCCGGTCAGCATGCCTTTCATAGGCTTGGCGGTCTGCGATTGAGCGTACTTGATCCACTCCACAGTCATCGCCTTCGGGCGGCTGATATCGCCGAAGAGGATAGGCGGCTTCACGCAGCGCGAACCGTAGGACTGCACCCAGCCAAACTGGCTGAACGCGTAGCCGTCGAGCTGTTCACCGAAGTACTCGACCATGTCGTTGCGCTCGGCTTCGCCGTGTACGAGTACGTCCAGCCCCAACGCTTCCTGTTCACGCACGCTACGCGTGATCTCGCGGTGCATGACGGCCCTGTAGCCGGCGTCGTCCAGTTCGCCGGTTTTGAACTGGCTGCGAGCCTGACGAATCTCGGCGGTCTGCGGGAACGAGCCGATAGTCGTTGTAGGGTACGCCGGCAGCCTCAACAAGGCCGACTGCTTCGTGGCACGTTGCAGGTAAGCGCTTGAGCGACGGCCAAGCGCTGCATCGATTTTCGCAACCGCCGCCTTGACCGCCGGGTTGTGAACGCGCGGGGACGAACGGCGGCTCTGGATTGCAGCTTCATTGTCAGCGAGCGCGGCTTGCACCGACTGACGTCCGTCGTTTAGCGCATATGCCAGCACCTTCAATTCGTCGAGCTTCTGAAATGCGAAAGCGAGCCAGGATTGAATTTCGTTATCGAGCTTCTGCTCGCTGGCCAGATCAACCGGCACGTGCAACAACGAGCACGACGGCGCAATCCACAAGCGATTCTGTAATGTCTGGTGAATGGGTTCCAGCCACTCCAACACGGCGCTCAGGTCGCTCTTCCAGATGTTCCGGCCATTGATGACACCAAGCGACAGCACCTTGTCCGCAGGCAACTGCGCGAGCACTTGCTCAACTTCGGCACGTGCGTTGATCGCATCGATATGCAAACCCTGAACCTGCAACTTGCACGCGATTTTCAGGTTGTCCCGCAACTGTCCAAAGTAAGTGGTCAGCAGCAGCTTGGCCTTCGAACCCTTCAACGCCTCATAGGCCGTGACGAACGCTTGCTGCCACGTGGCGTCGAGCTCCGTGACCAGCGCAGGCTCGTCGATCTGCACCCACTCCACACCTTGCGCCGCCAGTTGTTCAAGCAACGCTGCATAGACCGGCAACAAGCGCGGCAACAACGCGAGCTTGTCAGAGTCGTCCTTGGCCTTACCAAGCCACAGATACGTCACGGGGCCAATGATGACCGGCTTGGCTTTCACGCCGAGCTTGCGAGCCTGTGCCAGCTGATCGAGCACGCGCGACGCATCGAGTGCAAATTCAGTCGAAGCGCTGAATTCAGGCACGATGTAGTGATAGTTCGTATCGAACCACTTGGTCATCTCACCCGCTTGCACACCGCAACTGCAAGCCGAATCATGCGCGGAGCGGCCACGCGCGACGCGGAAATAATTGTCCAGCGGGTCGCCGTCAAAACCGCGGACGCGTTCCGGGATGTTGCCCAGCATGAAGCTCGTGTCGAGCACCTGGTCGTAGAACGAGAAATCGCCGACGGGCACATGGTCGAGGCCGGCCTGGTTTTCCCAATGCCGCTGGCGCAGTTGAGCGCCCAAGCCGGTCAGTTCGTCGCGTGACGACTGGCCCTTCCAATAACTTTCCTGCGCGAATTTCAGTTCGCGTTTTGCGCCGATGCGGGGGAAACCCAGATTGTGCGTCGTGACCATTGATGTGCCGCTCCTGAAATGAACGGCTCGATCATAGGTTGCGTGGCCTATGAAATATAATGGTCTTTTTTCATTGATCGATTAGTTCCTTTCATGGACGTCGCATGCTCGAAAGAACTCATCTGGCCATTATTCGGGAAGTCGACCGTCACGGCTCGCTGACTGCGGCCGCGAACGTGCTGTGCCTGACGCAGTCGGCGCTTAGCCATACCGTCAAGAAGATGGAGCAGCAGCTCGGGACCGCCGTGTGGAGCCGCGACGGGCGCAATCTGCGCCTGACCCAGGCGGGGCAGTACTTGCTGGCGTTGGCGAATCGCGTGCTGCCGCAGATGGAACATGCGGAAGAACGCATGAGGCAATTCGCGCTGGGGCAGCGTGGGACGCTGCGTATTGGCATGGAATGCCACCCTTGCTATCAATGGCTGCTCAAGGTGGTGTCGCCCTACCTCGCCCGCTGGCCCGACGTGGATGTCGATGTTAAACAGAAATTCCAGTTTGGCGGCATTGGCGCGTTGTTCGGCTATGACATCGACATACTGGTTACGCCGGACCCATTGAGAAAACCCGGCTTGCGTTTTGAACCGGTGTTCGACTATGAGCAGGTACTGGTGGTGGGACGGCAGCATCGGCTTGCAAAAGCGCCTTTCATCCTTCCCGGTGAACTCGCCGAAGAGGTCCTGATCACGTATCCGGTCGAGATCGATCGGCTGGATATCTACAACCAGTTCCTCATGCCGGCGAACGTCATGCCGAAGCGGCACAAGGTCATAGAAACCACCGACATCATGTTGCAGATGGTCGCTAGCGGACGCGGCGTTGCCGCCTTGCCTCGCTGGCTCGTTGAAGAGTACGCGGATAAGGTCGCGGTGAGTGCGGTTCGGCTGGGCAAACGAGGCATTGCCAAGCAGATCTTTCTGGGCGTCCGTGAAACGGATACAACGATCGATTATCTGAGCGCCTTTGTTGAGCTTGCGCGCGGGTCCGACTGGAATGCGGCGGTGGAAACAGAGCAATCGCAATAGCCCAATGATTCGCTTAGTGTCTCGTTCTCTCCTCACGTCACCAATGCAACACCGCTATTCCGGGCAAAGCCAGGATCTCATTTGACCAGCGGAAAAGTCAGGACGAATCGGGTTCCTTGCGGCTCACTTTCCGCATGCACCGTGCCGCCGTGCAGCTCCATGATCGTCCGCACTATCGCCAGTCCCAGCCCGGTCGATCCGCTCGCCGACGCACCGCTGGTCCTCGATGGATCCGCGCGATAAAACCTGTCGAAAACACGTTCTACCAGGTTCGCATCCAATGGAACACCTTCGTTCGCCACTTCAACGCGCACTGCGCCGTCGCGTTCTGCAACGGACAACATGATCTCGGCGTTACGCGGCGTAAAGCGCACCGCATTCGCGAGCAGATTGCTGACCGCACGGCGGAAAAGTTCGATATCCGCCTTCAATTGTGCATGTCCCGTCACGCGAATTCGAATGCCGGCGTCTTCCGCTATTCCCTCGAAATAGTCGGCTATCTTGAGGAGCTCTTCGTCGACATCAAACTCGATCAAGTGCCGCGAAAAATGAGGATGTTCGGCGCGCGCGAGAAACAGGACATTTTCGATCATCCTTGAAAGGCGATCGCACTCTTCAAGATTCGATGCCAACAGTGCCTGATATTCCTCGCCGGAACGTGGCCGTGCGAGCGCAACCTCGGTCGAGCCGCGCAAGTTGGCCAAGGGCGTGCGCATGTCATGGGCGAGGTCTGCCGTAAATCGGGAGAGCCGGTTGAAACCATGCTCGAACCCAGAAAACATTCCGTTGAGCGAAGCAATCAGCGTCTCGAGTTCTTGCGGCACTTTGCGCACCGCAATGCGGGCACTGAGATTTTCGATCGTAAAGTCTGCGGCGCTACGGGCGATGTCACGCAGGGGCTTGAGTGACTCGCGAACCAGCAAGTAGCTCATCAAAAACGCCAGCAACGCGCCTGCGACGCTTGCCAGGAAAAGCCGATCGCGATACCTCTTCAGAAGCAGCCATCGATCGGCCACATTGCGCATTACGACGATCTTCACGCTCGCACCATCGGTCAGTTGCGCCTCGGTGGCAACTTGCCGGAACGGCGTGCCGTCGCGGGCGGTCAAGGCTGCGATTGATGCCGCGGTGATTTGCTCAGAGGCATCAAGCGGGGCCGCAGGCCAGGCAATGCCGAGCGCAGCGTTGGACAAGTTATGTTGCAGGAGAACACGACCGGACGAATCGACCACTTCCGCCGACAATGCCCCGTTGCCCAGCACCTGACTTTCCAACCGCTCCCGATGCTGCGCCAGATCGCTCACGTTGGCCAACTCCTGCGTCAGGCGGCGCATATGCCGCGCCGCCAGCACGATGTCCTGGTCGTCCTGCGTACTGACCTCATGCGCCAGCGCTACATACACGTAGCTTCCGACCAGGGCGAACACCGCCAATGTGGTTCCCGCGAAGGCCAGTGCCAATGTCGCCGTCAACGACCGCGAGCGCATCAGTCGTCCTCTTTGGTGTCTATCACGTAGCCCACGCCACGTACTGTCTTGATGAGTTTGACTTCGAAGTCATCGTCTATTTTTGCGCGCAGCCGGCGAATCGCGACCTCGACCACATTGGTATCGCTGTCGAAATTCATGTCCCAGACATAGGATGCAATCTGGGTGCGGCTCATCACCTCGCCCTGCTTGCGCGCGAGCAGTTGCAGCAGAGCAAACTCGCGGGGGGTCAACTCGATCCGCTTGCCTGCGCGGCGGACCTTGCGGCGCGTCACATCGATTTCCAGATCCCCAAGCGAGAGCAAATCGTGCTCCCGTGGCGGTCCTCTGCGCGCCAATGTACGGACCCGCGCGAGCAGCTCGACAAACGCAAACGGCTTGACCAGATAATCATCTGCGCCCAGTTCGAGTCCATGCACGCGATCGCTTACGTCATCACGGGCGGTCAGAAACAGGACAGGGGTCGTCTTCAAGGTTCGAAGATTCTTCAGGACACTCCAGCCGTCCATGGTCGGCAACATCACGTCCAGCACGATGACGTCATACGTATCCTCTCTTGCCAGGATCAGTCCTTCCGCGCCGTCAGCCGCCACGTCGACAAGAAAGCCGGCCTCTTCCAAACCCTTCTTGATGTAGGCGAGCGCCTTTTGCTCATCCTCAATGACCAGAACCCGCATGTTGACGCCTCGCTGCAACGTTTTATTTACCTGACAGAATAGTACGCCACCCCGTTTGACTCTGACCCGCGATTAAACATTGTGCTGTTTCGCTGAACGCGCATGAGAGGGTTTTTCATTTTGGACCCGAATCGAGTGAAGCCAGGCTCCATGTTGCAGCAGCGAACATGACGAGACCCCCAGTATTTGATTACAAAATTGAGAGGTAACACTGCTCTCGTCAGGAGAGAGCGAGTTGCGCGACAGGCTGCGCGACGAAATCAGGTCCTGTGCAAGTCAATGGAAATGACAGAGACAGCGCAGGCCTTGAACTGCGCCACTTATCGACCGGCGTAGATGTTGCAGAAGCTGACCGGACCGACGCAGGTCGAGCGCATAGCCGTACGCATCGGGGGGGCGCCCGACGACGAAGTGCCGTTCTCCGCCACGCCGCCGTAGGCTTGCGTTGCCTGTTGCTGACTGCTCTGGGCCGAGATCTTCGCTTCAGCAGCCTGGATGTCGGCCGGGTAGTTGTTGTCGTTACCGCGCGCCGGGTTGTAGCCAGCCCGTTCAACACGCACCAGATCCGCACGGACCTCAGCGCGCGTCACGGGAGCATTCGACTGTGCAAAGCTGAGAACCGGAGCGGCCAGCGCGCCAGCGGCGAGAGCGAGGCAAATAAGAGCTTTTTTCATGATGGCTATTCCTTCAATGAATGTGATTGAGGTGGTTGATTAGGGGGCAAGCTTGCCCAGAAACGGATGACGCTATAGCTGCCGGAGTTCGATGACGAGCTTGGAAATTTCAACTAAGCGGCTCATCTTCGTTTCGGTATCCTTACTTAGATAAATCTAAATTTCTGCGTTCATGCAGTGGCGAACACATCGGTACTGCTGTTATTCCGCGATCGACCAGATATTTTTTTCGGGGCTTGCGGCTTTGGATCTTGCTTACATGAAACGTAAGCATGGCCGCCAACTTCTATCCGGCTGCGGTCGCTATCCCGGTGACTCGCAATCAGTATCGGCCTTCAGGCTTTGCGTAACACCGACATCGGCATTACAAAATTGTCATCTTTGGGCGCCGGCGGCCTGATTGAGAGCAGTAGCGTGAGCCATGGCCGAGCCACTAGCGGTTGCGCTTCACGCGGTACGCAGGGGCGGTCCGTTGCTCGGCAAGCGTGTGCTGGTCACAGGATGCGGTCCGATTGGCGCATTGATTGTCGCGGCAGCGCGACGCGCCGGTGCCGCGCATATTGTGGCAACCGATGCGAATGAGTTGCCTTTAAAAAGCGCGCGTGAGGTCGGTGCGGACCAGACGTTCAACATCTTGCATGCGCCCGACGCACTCCTGCCTTTCGCGGCAGGCAAGGGTACGTTCGACGGGCTGTTTGAAGCCAGCGGCAATGCGTCGACATTGCGTGGCGCATTCGACTCGATCCGGCCGCGCGGCATCGTCGTTCAGGTGGGTCTTGGCGGCGACGTGCCGCTGCCGATGAATGTGATCGTGGCCAAGGAATTCAACTTGCGCGGCGCATTCCGGTTTCGTGAGGAATTTGCCATAGCCGTTGAACTGCTGAACAAGCGGCTAATCGATACCAAGCCGCTGATCTCCGATATCTTCTCTTACCGCGATTCGCTTAAGGCTTTCGAAACCGCGAACGACCGGTCGAAAGCGATGAAAGTCATCGCGGATTTTGGCTGATCTGCGAGAGGGGACATTTGCGATTGCTTCCCAGTGATCCGTCTTGACGGCGACGAAACGAAAACCAGGTCGGTTCGTCGCCGTCACGGATCGCTTCGGTGTCTGGCCTTGCCGAAAGACACAGCCAGACAAACGCTCAGCCTCGATTGGAGACTAGCGCCTCGACGCGGGTTTTCAACAGGTTCTCAGCGTCGCTCAGACGTTTCGATGTTGTCTCAAGTACTTGCCTTTGTTTCAACAGCCTCGCTTTTTGTACTTCGATACTTGCAAGTACCGAGGTGGGTGCCGGGCCTCCGTAAGACCGTCGCGCAGCGACGTTTCGAACCGGATCCATGCACTCTCGCACTTCATCCTCCTTGAGCGAAATGGCCCGTCCGAGCTGCTGGCTTGCCGACGCATTTATCATCGAGCACGTGATATGTCCGGCGGAAAGCTGCTGATCGAGCATGTCTCGAACAATACCGCCGATGATATGGTGCGCGTCTCGGAACGAGGCGCCAGCCCTGCGAACCAATAGATCCGCCAAGTCTGTCACAGTTGAAAAATCTTCGGCCGCTCTTGACATCATGCGGTCCCGATTCGGCTCAACTTCCAGTACAAGCAACTTCATCAGGTCGAGCGCCTTCAGTGCCTCTTCGCAACCCTCCCAGCAAGTTCGCGTGCTCTCGCGGCTGCTGTCCCCTGAGTGGCTGAAGTGCGTTGACTTGACCGTTGTAAAGGTAGCCGAAGTCAGGCCGATCAAGTGGCTGGTCTTTCCTCGCAGATATTCGAGTACGACCGGATTCTTTTTCTGCGGCATGATGCTTGACGTGCTCGCCACGCTATCGGAAAACGAGAGGTAGCCAAATTCCGGGGTCGACCAGATGTAGAAATCCTGGACCATGCGGCTGCAAGTGATCATCATGATCGAGAGCGTAGCGCTCAGTTCCAGCGCGAAGTCTCGAGACGCAACGCTATCGAGTGAGTTCGCCAACGGGTAACTGAATCCCAGCATCTGGCTTGTAGAAACACGGTCTATGGGGAACGAGGTTCCCGCTAACGCGCACGCGCCCAACGGAGAGCCATCCGCGGTATCGAGTACATGCAGCAGCCGCTCAATATCCCGCGACCATGCATCCACCAGCGCCGACAAATAGTATCCGTAGGTGATCGGCTGAGCCGCCTGCATATGGGTATATCCAGGCATGACGTAGCCGGCGAATTCTTCAGCTCGCGCCAAGGCGGCTTCGGCAACATCAGCTAATGCAGCGGTGAGCCGCAGGCAGAAAGTCCGTGCACGGATTCGATCTATTGTCGCGCCCATGTCGTTGCGGCTGCGAGCCGTATGCAATCTACCGCCCAGATCGTGCCCGACCAGCTTCATAAGATGCGCTTCATAATTGAAGTATGCTTCCTCTCGGGCAGGATCAAGTTCGACTGCGTCCGGGCCATCCTGCTGCATCTTCAACAATGCTTCCGCGATCCATAATGAGGTATCCTTATCAAGTATTCTTTGTTCCGCGAGCATGACCAAATGAGCTAGGTTGATCTGGTTCAGCAGCTCGAAATTCGCAAAGAATTCACGGTTCAAGCGCGGCAGAAAAATGTATTGAATAACTTCGTTCGCAAGCGGTTGTTTAAGCCGACGACTAATCTTTGATTCCATATTCCAGATCCAATAATGTTCGACGTTATTCTCATCGACGGCAAGCCGCAGCCGAGCATCGGCATTCATGAGAAGGTGAAGAAGTGGTGCGACCTTGCTCGAGGTCGGTGGGCTATTTCAAGGTGAGCGATTGAGGTGCGTGACAGTTAGCCTCCATTCATTAGCAAGAGGGATTTACCAACTTCCGTAAAAACCCAAGGTGCCATTTGATTCAATACGACCGTCTCATCTCAGCCGCCCAAAGACGTCATCAGGAAGAGCGCTGTAAAGCCAACAGCACATAAAACGATGAACAGTGGTGCGACGAACCTGAGCCACGCGATGTAATCCACTTTGGAGACAGCGAGAAAAGCCAATAGCAGGCCATTGGTCGGCGATATCATGTTGATCAAGCCGGATCCGAGCAGCAAGGCCGTTACAGTAAGTTGCCCGCTGACGCCCGAGAGATGGGCTATGGGAGCCAGAATTGGAATGCTGACAGCTGCTTTTGCAGAGACGGAGTGAATAAGAATCCCAAACATCATTTCTGCGACCATCAAGCAAGCCGTCACTGCGGCGTGAGGTTGACCCTGTATGAGGCTAGCCAATCCCTGGACAATGCTGTCCTGAATCTGGCTCGACTCCAGGATGACGCCTACGGCGCCCCCAAGGCCGATCATGGTGATTGGAAGCACCATATTTTTCATGCCATCAAGCAGAGCGTCGGCCGCTTGGTTCATGCGCATCCCGCCCGCCAGGGAAATGAGAAGGCTCAAGGCAAGGAAAGCAGCCGCTTGTTCGGAGTGTCTCCAGGACCACACGCTTGTACCCGCCACCAACGCGGCCCCGCCAAGCACGAGCGCTATTAGCACCCTGATCTGATGCGCCGTAAGCCGCTTTGCACCAGGAACGTAATCAGCCTTTGGAAGACGATGCAGATAGAGCATGACGTAGCCCAAACCCAGTCCCAACATGACGACGAAAATTGCCAGTCGTGGAAGGATTCCGCTGAAGATCGGCACACCAGCCAGCGGTTGTGCAACGGCGAGCGCATTGGGATTGGTGACCGAAGCGATATACCCGATGTCGGCCCCTAGAACTACGATGGCTGCTGCAACGAGGTTCGGGCATTTAAGGCGCCTTGTCAGCGACAGGACAAGGGGCATGATTGCCACATATTCAGAACTGAACCCCATGAAGGTCGCCCCGCATGCGATCAACAGGAGGGCTCCAGTCACCAGAACGTACGCATTCCCGGAAGAAACATGCAGTAGGTCATCTATCGCAGCGTCGATTGCGCCTGTCGCACGCAACACGCCAAACGTGCCGCCTGCGAACATCAACATGAAAATCAAGGGCGCCTGCGCAACAAAGCCTGACGGAATTGCCGCGAACAGGCTGACCACGCCAGCGGCATGGGCAGGAGATTCGTTCGCCTTCGGAACACTCGGCGACAGCAGCGCCGGCAGGCCATTCTCCTTCGCTATTACCTGATATGTACCGGGAATCACGTGCCTTCCATCACGTTGAAATTTCCCAGCTGGGATGAAGTGGGTCAGCAAGGCGGCAGCCAGCATCACGGTTAATGCGATCAACACCGGGTGCAACCGACCGTGCGACTTCGATCCGGGCGTATCCGTCGTGTTCGTCATGTCGGTCGTACTCATTGTGTCTCCACGTTGTGAAGTGAACACAGTTCGCCAAATGCACTTGTGTTGGCTGTTCGCGTGGAGATTTCCGGGTGCGGCTTGATGAGCGCGTCGAGGACAGAACGTAGAGGTACAGACCAGCCAGATTTTTTCGGACGCGCATGAGTGCGCGGGCTTGTCAGGTCTTTGCTGGATTTGATGAAACAATCATTAGGTATCCGATATGGACACGCCATGTTCTTAAGCATACATACACCGCCGTTTGAATGAAGCCCTTTTACTTGAAAGTCGCTTGTCTCCCAGCGACGCAATACTGAACAGATGAAGAGCTGAAACGTTGCGACTGACGAGCAATGTAGCCATGCACGAACAAGCGCCCGCCTCCTCCCACCCTGTCCAAATAACGCTTTCAGCGCGGGGCATTTTGGGTAAACCCCAAGATCACGACATGAAATACTATAGCTGTGCCCCTCGCCCCAACACCTTGATAGCATTGGATTAACTGTAGATTATTAAATCGAAAGTGCGCTGTACAATACTTTCTGTTTCACGGTCGATAGCATTGTGTTATAGGTTCAGATATGAAGATTCGTCAGCTAGAAGCTTTCAGGGCTGTGATGCTCTATCAGACGGTTACGCTCGCAAGCGAGATGCTCCATATCTCGCAGCCAGCGACCACACGGCTCCTGTCCGATCTCGAACGTTCGGTTGGGTTCCAACTGTTTGATCGTGTTAAAGGGCGCCTGCATCCCACAGTGGAGGGACAAGCGCTTTTTGAAGAAGTGCAGCGATCGCTGGCAGGTGTTGACCGAATCTCTCGCGCGGCCGACGATATACGAAACCTTCGTCGAGGTACGCTGCAGGTAGCAGCAGCGCCATCAATTGCGCTGTCTTTGCTACCGCATGCCATTGCGGACTATTTAAAGTCCAAGCCGGACTCCCATGTGTCTCTCGCGGCTCATTCGTCCCGGACCGTGGTGGACATGGTGATGGGACAGCGCTGCGACGTCGGTTTCGCAGTGCTTTCGATGAACCACACCAGCGCGCATGGCGAGCGCCTGATGTCTACGCGTATGGTCTGCGCACTACCCGCAGGACACCGGCTATGCGCACTAGAAACGGTCACGGCAACTGATCTTTCTGGAGAGCGTTTCGTGGCGCATCCACGCAGCGTGACCTCACGTTTGCAAATTGACGCATTGTTTGCGGCGCATGGCGTCGAAGTCAACGTTCAGATGGAAAGTCAGGTTGGACACGTGATTTGTTCTTTTGTGGAAGGGGGTGCAGGGGTCGCCATCGTAGATGCAATCAGTGCTTGGGGCTACCGCGGTACTGGCGTGGTCTTTAAACGCTTTGAGCCGGCGCTCGTCACTGACTTTGCCGTGCTTACGCCTGCTCAACGGCCTGCTCCGCTGTTATCGAAATCCTTCGTATCGCACGTACGCGAGTTCGCTTTAGCGCAACTCGGCCCGAGTGTCGTGTGGCCATGACGTTGGAGTACAACTTGGTGCGAAAAGTAGTCAGGAATACAGATTATAGCGGGATCGCGTTCGTCCCAAGAATGCCCATCAGCTTCAGCGCATTCCTCTGCCCCTGGTCCTCGTAGTTGGTATTAAAAACCACATGCGTCAGCTCAACCGCTTTTGAAATTTTAATAATCTGGCTAGCTAGCGAATCGAGTTCATCGTCGTTGTACTCGTAGTTGAATCTCGACGACGATGCAACCGCGCCTTTGATATTCCACGTGTCCTGATTGCGTCCATGCATACGAATCAACGCCAGCTGCGGATGCGTTGTTTCCCAAACGGCGGGGATGCTGTTACTCGACCCCTGCGGCTCATCCACCACCACATTCACCAGCCCGCGCTCACGTTCCATGGCCAACGTGGAATCGCGGCGCTTTTCGTCGAACCAGGTCTGGTTGCGAAACTCGACCGCCATGGTGTAGCCGTCCATTGCGCTCATGACGTCCGCGCAGTGTTCGACATGCCGGATGCCGTGGGGATTGCAGATCACCCACGGCGCGAACTGGAAATGCACCGCGCCGAGTTTGGCCGCGGCACGAAGCGGCTCAACGGCTTCGAAGTAGCGGCACCATAATTCCTGCTGCAACTCGCCGGGCAAATCCTTGTAATACAGGCTCGTCTTGCCGTTCTGCGGCAAGTGCGGCTGCATGTCCGGCGGAAACATGTCCCGTGCGGTCTGATGTCCCGTGAACAATCGGAACGCCTTGATGTTGAACACAAACCCAGGCGGTGTCCGATCAGCCCACAACACCGAATTTGCGGCGTTAGGCATGGCGTAATAGCTGGAATCGACCTCCACCAAAGGGAACACGGACGCGTAATACCGCAACCGCGCCTCCGCGCTCGAACACCCGGGCGGATAAAAACGCTTGCACTTGATGAGCGTGGGGTCTGTCCACGAAGCCGTGCCAACCAGGATGGTCACCGCGCATTCTCCCTACCGTTTCCGAACCATTCATTCGACATATTTTTCTCCCCGCTTATCTCCACCTATCTCCCCGCGTTTTAAAAGGGGCAGTTCAGGCGCGATCAAATTCAAGGTAAAGTACTGTACATCCATACAGTGAAATTTACCATGTCTGCCCTGCTCAATAACGTCGAAGACATCCACCCCGCCTTGTGGCGCGGGTCGCAGCTCGCGCGCTCGCATGGGCAAACGGTCGACACGGGCTATGCCGTGCTGTCGGCCGAACTGCCGGGCGGCGGCTGGCCCCTGGGAACGCTGATCGAGTTGCTGGTGCAGCAGCCGGGCGTGGGCGAAGTCAGGCTGTTACGCCCGGCGCTTGCCGCGGTGAGCCGTCGCCCTATCGCCTTTGTGCAACCGCCTCATAGTCCAAATTCTCTCGCTTTTGCGTATCTGGGTATGCCGCTCGACAAGCTGCTTCAGGTGCGTGCATCGAAACTGGCTGACGCATTGTGGTCAGCCGAGCAAATTCTCAAGACCGGCAGTTGCGGCGCGCTCGTCTTCTGGCAGCAATACGCGCGCACGGAATCTCTGCGGCGCCTGCACATGGCCGCGCAATCCTCTGAAACGCTGTTCCTGATGGTGCGTCCGCTCGCGAGCGCGGCGGACTCGTCACCGGCCACGTTGAGGCTCTGCGTGCGGCCCGCCGGCGACGGTATTGCTGTCGACATCATCAAGCGCAAAGGCCCGATCCGTGCCGAAAGACTGTCCATCACCCTGCAACCCTCTCCCGTCCTGCTGAGTCCCCATGCCCGTGTACGTCGGCATACATCTACCCCGGTTGTCGCTGGAAGTGTTCCGTCCACGCTGGTCGCGCCGGTCTGAACACGGCTGCGTCGTCCTCGACCGCGACACGGTTTTTATCGCAGACCCGGGCGCTCGCGAGGCCGGCGTGTGCGTAGGCATGAAACGCGGTGGCGTCCTCACACTCTCGCCCGACACCCTCATGTTCGAGCGCGAGCTGAGCCGAGAAAACGACTTGATGCGCGAGGTAGCTTTTTCGCTGATGAAATTCTCACCCATGGTCGCGCTCTGCGATGAGGAAACCATTGTTATCGACGTCACGGCGAGCTTGCGGCTCTTCGGCGGCATCGTGCGGCTGTGCCATCAGATGCGGGACATTATTGATGCGATTGGCGTGACGGCGCGTTTAAGTACGGCGCCGACCGGCCAGGGCGCATGGCTGCTGGCCAAAAGCATCCGAAGCGCTCACCTCGGCAAGCGGCGCGTGTTGAAAATGGCGTCGCTCGAACGCAAGCTCGGGACGCTGCCGTTTCAGACCGCGCCGGAAGTGCGGGCTTTCACCGACTGGTTCAACGGGCTAGGTTGCAAGACGCTGAACGACATTCGCCGCCTGCCGCGCGCGGGGCTTAAAAAACGCTGCGGCGTCGCACTGCTGGATTCGCTTGATCGCGCTTATGGGCTCGCGCCCGAGCTCTATGAATGGCTGGCCGTGCCGCCCGCTTTCAGCGCGCGCATCGAGTTGCCCGATCGCATCGAGCATGCGGAAGCCATGTTGTTTTCCGCGCGCCGGCTGATCGTGCAACTGTGCGGCTGGCTGAGCACGCAGCAACTGGCGCTCACGCACGCCACGCTCACGCTGGAACACGAGCGCGGCCGCGATGCCATCGACCCCACCGTTATCCAGATCGCCCTCGCCGAACCCACCTGGCACGAAGAACATTTGCTGCGCTTGTTCAAGGAGCGGCTTGGCCGCACGGAACTCGTGGCCCCGGTGATCGCCATGCGCCTGAGCGCCGCAAAAATACAGCCTGCCGAACCGCCTACCGAAACGCTTTTTCCCGAACCCGGCGGTTCACCTGAAGACCACAACCGCTTGCTTGAATTGCTGGTTGCGCGGCTGGGCGCCGAGAACGTGCTGCGTGCGGCGCCTTCATCGGATTACCGGCCTGAGCAGGCGAACCGATGGATCTCCGTCACCGACACCACCCATCCGCAAAAGCTTGAAGCCGTGCCGTCCGATCTGCCGCGTCCGGCGTGGCTGCTTGAAACGCCGTTGCAACTGATGATGAAAAACCATCGGCCGTTCTATGGGTCGTCGCTGAAACTGGTGTCGCCGGCTGAGCGCATTGAGGCGGGATGGTTCGATGGCGGTCTGACAAGCCGCGATTATTTCGTCGCACAAGCCAGCGATCAAAGTTGCTACTGGATTTATCGCGAGCGGCCCGGTAGTGCGGAGGCCGAAGATCCGCGCTGGTTTCTCCACGGTCTGTTTGGATGATGCGCCGTGGATACCACCTTCTCCATGCTGCCCGCGTATGCGGAGCTTTTCGCGTTCTCCAACTTCACGTTCCTTCACGGGGCATCGCGTGGAGAGGAGCTGGTCGCGCGGGCGGCGCAACTCGGTTATGCCGGTCTGGCGATCACTGACGAATGCTCGCTCGCGGGTGTTGTACGCGCGCATGTGGAGGCGAAGAAACTGAACTTTCCGCTGGTGATTGGCTCGTATTTCAAGCTCGTCAATGCAGATCTTTCGCCGGCCTTCGGACTCATTTTGCTGGCGACAAACCGCAATGGATACGGCAATTTGTCGGAGCTCATCACCATTGCTCGCATGCGGTCGAAAAAAGGCGCGTACCTGCTCACGCCAAACGATCTCGCACGGCCCGATAAAGAGTTCGCGCATCTGCGCGGCATGCCGGATTGCCTCGCGATCCTGGTGCCCGATTTCCCTGCAAAGCAGGCCGCGCTCGATGCCCAGATCGAATGGCTCGACACCACGTTTCCTCAACGCGCGTGGGTTGGGTTGACGCTGCACCAGCGCGCGCTCGATGACATGCATCGGGGGACCGTTGAGCACGTGGCGGCGTTTCATAAGGTGCGCGTGGTAGCGACCGGCAACGTGGTGATGCACGTGCGGTCGCGCAAGCCGCTGCAGGACACCATGACGGCAATTCGTATCGGCAAGCCGGTGTCAGAATGCGGTTATGACCTCACGCCGAACGCCGAGCAACATTTGCGTTCTCGGCTTCGGCTCGCGAATCTCTATCCGGAATACACGCTGGGTGAAACGCTCAACGTGCTCAAGCGCTGCACGTTTTCACTCGATGAATTGCACTACGAGTATCCGAATGAAATCGTGCCAGCCGGATTTACACATGCTGCTTATTTGCGGCAGGAAACCTATGTCGGCGCGCATCGGCGTTTTCCGCTCGGCATTCCGCACAAGGTGCAGGCTCAGATAGAACATGAACTCGAGTTGATCGAGTATATGAAATACGAGGCGTACTTTCTCACGGTCTATGACCTCGTTCGTTTTGCCCGCAGCGAACACATTCTTTGTCAGGGGCGTGGCTCCGCCGCGAACTCCGCCGTGTGTTATTGCCTCGGCGTTACCGAAGTGGACCCGGCGAGCAGCAACATGCTGTTCGAGCGGTTTATCAGCAAAGAGCGCGGTGAACCGCCGGATATTGATGTCGACTTCGAGCATCAGCGGCGCGAGGAAGTGATCCAGTACATCTATCGTAAATACGGGCGTGATCGTACGGCGATTGCTGCGGCTGTATCGACGTATCGGCCGCGTGGCGCATTGCGTGAAACGGGCAAGGCGCTGGGTGTCGATCCGCAGATTGTGGATCGCGTTGCGAAGTCGCATCAGTGGTTCGATACCAGTCATGACCTGCTGCAGCGCTTCATTGAATCCGGGCTCGATCCAGAGAATGTGTTGATTCAATCGTGGGCGGCGCTGGCGGCGCAATTGCTGAATTTTCCGCGGCATTTGTCGCAGCATTCAGGCGGTTTTGTGATCAGCCGGGAAAAACTCACGCGGCTGGTTCCTGTCGAAAATGCAGCTATGCCGGATCGCAGCGTGATCCAGTGGGACAAGGACGATCTGGAAGCGCTGGGGCTTTTAAAAGTCGATGTGCTTGCGCTCGGCATGCTGTCGGCCATTCGACGCACACTCGATATGGTTTCGGAGAAACGCGGCGAGCGCTTCGAGATGCAGGACATTCCTCGTGAAGATCCGGCGACCTACGAGATGATCTCGCAGGCGGACACGATCGGCGTATTCCAGATTGAGTCGCGCGCGCAGATGTCGATGTTGCCGCGACTGCGGCCGCAGACGTTTTACGATCTGGTGATCGAGGTTGCGATCGTACGGCCCGGTCCGATTCAGGGTGGCGCGGTGCATCCGTATTTGCGGCGGCGTCAGGGTTTGGAGCCGGTGAGTTTTCCAAACGACGATCTGAAAGTCGCGCTCGACAGAACCTTGGGCGTGCCAATTTTTCAGGAACAGGTCATGCAGATCGCGATGATCGCTGCCGGCTTCACTGCCGGTGAAGCCGACGAATTGCGCCGCGCGATGGCCGCCTGGAAACGCAAAGGCGGCCTGGAGAAGTACTACGATCGCATTGTGAATGGCATGACCAAGAACGGTTATAAAAAAGCCTTCGCAGACGCCATCTTCGAGCAGATCAAGGGCTTCGGTGAATATGGTTTTCCTGAAAGCCATGCGGCGAGTTTTGCGCTGCTTGTGTATGTCAGCAGTTGGTTGAAGCGACATGAACCAGCAGCGTTTCTCGCGGCCATGCTCAACTCGCAACCGATGGGTTTCTACTCCCCTTCGCAACTCGTGCAGGATGCGAAGCGCCATGGTGTTGTTGTGTTTCCCGCTGACGTTACGGTAAGCGGCTGGGATTCGGTGCTTGAGTATCCGGATGAACAGCGAGGCGATGACAGCAGGCCTGCTGTGCGACTGGGACTATCACTGCTTCGCGGAATGCGCGACGGTGCAGCCGAGCGTATTGAAACGGCGCGTAGCGTACGTCCGTTCGAGAATGTGGGTGATCTTGCGCAACGGGCGCAACTTGACCGGCATGACCTGCAGGCGCTGGCGGCGGCCAATGCGTTGACTTCGCTCGCCGGTAATCGACGGGAAGCGTTATGGCAATCCGTGGCCGCAGTGCCCGACAAGGATCTGCTCAACAATGCACGCGTGGAAGATGTCACGCCGCTGCTCGGCGCGCCTTCTGAGGCCGACGATATTGTCAGCGACTACAAGGCTACGGGTCTGTCTCTCGGACGTCATCCGCTTGAACTGTTGCGGCCGGCGTTGCTTGAGCAGCGGTTGATGCCGGCTGCCACGTTGCATGGTTACAGGAACGGGCGGTTAGCGCGCGGGTGCGGACTTGTAACGGTGCGTCAACGGCCTGGAACGGCGAAGGGTGTGATGTTCGTCACGATTGAAGATGAGACCGGTAACGTCAACGTGATCGTATGGCCTAGTCTGCTGGAGAAGCAGCGCCGTGAAGCGCTCGGATCGACGTTGCTCGCCGTGTACGGTACGTGGCAATGCGAGGGCGAGGTTCGACATCTCGTTGCGCAGCGGTTGGTGGATATGTCGTATCTGCTGGGTGGGTTGACGAGCGTGAGCCGGGACTTTCATTGATGTTTTTGTCATTTTTTATCATCAGCACTCCGTCTAAATTGGTTTATCGCAAGCCGAGGACGTTCTTATTCAACGCCTTGCGTGAAACGCACTATATTAGAGGCTGGTTTTAGCCACCGAAGGAGTCCGAGTATGAAAGTCCTCACGTATCGCAGCACCGTTGCAGGTATCGCAATTGCGATGTTGTTACCCTTTTCAGCCGCTCACGCGCAGCTTGGCAATTTGTTGAAGGGAGGCGGAAGCTCTGATGGGTCATCGTCCAGCGGGCTCAGCAGCCTGGGGAGCATGAGCGGGATGACTAGCGGGTTGACCGGGTCATCCTTGACATCGGGTAGTACGAGTAATGTCGCGGGTGTGCTGCAGTTCTGTATCAAGAACAACTATCTCAGTGGGAATGGGGCGTCGTCGGTTAAGGATTCGCTGATGAGCAAGCTGGGCGGGACATCGGCTGCGTCGTCGGATAGTGGGTATACCGCTGGGGCGGCTGGTCTCTTGAAAAGTGGCGATGGGAAGCAGGTTGATCTGAGTGGCGGTGGGTTGAAGCAGCAAGTTACAAAGCAGGTTTGTGACAAGATTCTTTCGCAAGGGAAGTCGCTGGTGGGTGGGTGATGGGTAGTTCGTTTTTAAATGCTTCGCGAGCAACTTGACGAGTTGTCTTTTATTTTTTTACCCCGATGGGTCCTTCGTTCGTGTTGGACTTGTCGGGGACTCATATGATGCGCCATCGATGCTCGATCAGCTCTATTCGAGCGCATCAACCAACATCTATCAAGGTAGTAAATGAAGACCACCCTCAAAGTTCTGTTGTTGTCCTCAGTAATGTGTCCGATGCTTGCCTGGGCACAAGCGGGTGGCTGTGACGCAAAGCGTTCTGCGTTGGAGAGGGAGATTACATACGCTAAGGCGTATGGCAATGCAAGGCGCGTCGACGGCCTGGAGACCGCGCTTGGGCGGATGAATGCCAACTGCACAGATGATGTATTGCGCAGCGCGAGCCAGCGCAAAGTTGCCGCGGCAGAGAAAAAGCTGGCGGAACGCGAACACGATTTGCAAGAAGCCAGAACTCAGGGAAAAAGCTCAAAGAAAATTGCCGATCGCCAACGCAAGGTGGATGAAGCGCACGCGGACTTGGAGCGGGCACAGACCGAAAGTTATGATTAAGCTGGGGTGGGCGGCGGGTTTTCAGGTTGGTGCTTTTTCTATATTGGCCAAGGCAACAAATGGAAAAAACGTTGGGGAAAAATCGTGGTGGCAGCTTGTTTGAGTATTTTCTGAAAACGTCGCCCGCGAATGCACCCGTTGAGTGAGTTCGATGACCGTTTTGGGTCGGCAGGACTCTTTCGAATTTCTTGTCGCTCCGACATTCGTAATGGTACAGATTCGGGGCGCGTGAGCATCTGTAATGGCCGATTTTAAGCATCTCAGAACGCTGCGTTGACGGACGGGTCTTCGGCCATCGTCGACATTGGGGCGGGTCGGGTTCTACGTCAGCAATGTGGCGGATTGCTGACAGTGGCGGCATCGAACAGCCGGGCGGCAGCTTCCTGCATCAGCGAACTCACGCTCCCGACCCGAAACTGACGTCCGGCGGCGTGATCTCCGTTTCGAAGATACTCGACTTGTTCATGTCGAGCGATTGATCTGCCTTCAATTGGCCGCTGCAGAATTTCGACTCAGTTCCGACCAGCCAACTGCTCGCATACTTCCAGCTCTGGGCGAGGTTTCCTTTGGTGTAGTAACGGTCACTTGTTGGAGCCCTGCAACTAGGATGCCCGTCACTTGCGATTGTGTTGTTGTGCCGGTTTCCGTATGCTGAAAGCCGATGAGTAGCTAACAGTCATTTGGAATCCACCAAAGATAAATCATCGTTTCCTGAGCTTAAAAAATGAACCTGGACGAGGCATGCAATCTTAGCATCGAGCATTTAGCGGCCCACGGTCCCAGCGACATCACGAAGGAAACCCTAGAGACAACGTTGATAAGGGCGCATAAGGCTGATCTAATAGCCGAGGTCCATGCCAAGGTTCGTAAGGGAAATATACTTGACATGGGTTTTAAGCCGATCCAGTATATTTTGACGCCCAAAAATCGATATGTATTTGACTATCGGAAGGCCGCCATAATCGATCCTCTGTGCTTGGCGAAATATACTGCCATTGTTCTACAAGCCGCTGAACAGATAGAAATTGCCAGAGTGCCTGTATCGGAGAATATCGTATATTCTTCGAGGTTTGCTCCGAAGGAGGGGGCTCTTTTTGATAAAAACATCGGCTATGGAGACTGGCGTGAACGTGTCAAAGAACTAGCAAACGAAGACAGCTGTACATACGTCGTGCAATGTGATATCGCTTCCTTCTACGATAGGATCAATATCCATCGTGTTCACTCTACTCTTTTAGATATCGGCGTTGACGAGCAGATTGTGACCGCTATAAATAGCCTTCTATTGCTTTGGTCAAAAAAAGATAGCTATGGAATTCCCATTGGAAACACCGCAAGTCGAATAATCTCAGAAGCGGCTTTAATCGATGTCGACAGATATCTGATAGACGAAGGTGTCCGTTTTGTACGTTATGTTGACGATTTTCGAATATTTGCGCCGAACCTTGTTACGGCCCAGCGATGGATGAATTTGCTGACGACACGTCTGTTCAGGGACGGTTTGATGTTGAATACTGGAAAGACCAAGCTTTACTTGTCCGAAAAAAATGAGGACACACCACCACCATTGGCCGAAGATAGTGCAGATGCGATTATTAAGAAAGTCACAAAGCTTACCGGTGGCTACAATCGTATTGCACGGACCTTCGTCATGCCGGCTAGTGAAAAATATGATGCTTTTATAAAGATTGATATACCTCATGAGATCGAGTCGTTGCAAACACAAGGAATTCCTGAATTTTCTGGAATCCAGAAATTGATAATTGCATGTCTCGTGCAGCAAAAATTCAAATTGCTCGAGCAGATAGCAATAATATGCGGAGAATATTTATATTCACTAGATTACTTTATTGATATGTTGTTAAAAAATAGCGATGTTATTCCGCAAGAAAATAAGACTGTGATTACAGAATATTATGCGAAAATGGTCCTGTCGGACGGTTTTGGATCGCTAGAATGGCATCAGGCAACTTTGGCAAAGCTTTTATCTAGCGACGGGTTTTTCAAAAAGGCAGCACTTATTCACATAGTAAAAATTCCGAATAAGGATAGTGTGACATATCCGTCAATGATTGCCCTTGAGGGATTGAAGGGACATTTGACGCGGGAAGAATTTAGAACAATACGAGAATGGTTCGATAGATGTGATGAGTGGGAAAAAAGAAGAATAATTAGCGCTTCGGTGGCGCTTCCGGCAGAAGAGCGCAAAGCGTGGGGACGTGCAATTAAGCCTATGCTGACGGCGGATTTTTTGGCGACAAAAATGTCCGACGACCTGATCCGCGGCCGAGAGTAATGCGATAACAAAAGGCTATTTATGAATAGTATCGTATCTCAGGAGAGCCGGACAACTCTCGCACACAACGCAAGCAAAAATGCGTTGAGTCTTAGCGAACAGTGGTGATCGGTAAAAACCGGGCAGCAGCATCCGCTCGACATCTGGTTTACGACACATTCAGTTTACGGCGCCTCGGACGTATCTGTCTCGTGTTCATCTCGCTTCTGCGACCATGGATCACGTAATGCACTTCACATAGGACACGGTAATCAGAAAAGAATTCAGCGATAGCGGTATGTAGCTCGCCGGCCCATTGAAGACGTTCCGCGTCTTTGGCAAAAAATTGCAGTATCGCCTCGACATCCTTCCGGAGATGGAAGACGTTGTTTCGAAACTCCCTTAACGAATCGGAATGCCGCTTCAACATACTGCCTATCGCATCGGATTTCGAAATTAGTTCGCGGAATCTCTCCGGACGGTTTTCCTGAATCAAAAGACGCATTCTAAGCTTATTAAAGCCTTCGCAAGTCACGCCAAGAAAACCTAGCCAAGAGGACAGATAAATTCCCAGCTTGACATTATCGTTTTGACTCAGACGGCCACGTTTTTCCCACTTATTGTCGAGATTCTTATAGTTCTCCCGCATTAGATCAGCCGCTAAAAAATAATGCGCATAGAGCACTAGGACGGGATCTTGATGTTTGCGTGGAAGGTCATCGTCTGGTAGTCTGCTGTCTACTTCAACTGCAAGTGAACGCGGAACATTAGCCACGTAGTAGTGGATACGCCCCGAGTAGACTAACAACCCTGCAGTCACTGCCGCATTGAAACACTCTTTGAGTGCGTCTTCGGTATCAAAGCCGTATTCCGCCAACCTGCCCCCTGCAAAACGAATCAATCGCCACACGTCGAATCCGTCGATCTCACCCTGTTCCCCGAAATCAAAGTCTACTTCGCCTGTGGAGAGACTTACTGCACATCCAAAGCCATGCTTAAAGTAATGAATACCACCTTCAAGCTCACCACGCGCGGGAATGTCAGTTTCGACCCAATGAGCAGATGAGAAAGGCATCCGGATGCCCGATCGTTGCATGAGTACCGCAGCGATACGGACGCTTGCTTGGTAGTCGAAAATCAACCTGGCGAGTTGCTTATTCACGAAGCCTCAGATTTGTAGTTAGTATGGCGCTCATGCGGTCGTCGCGGCTGAATAGAGCAGTATCGAGGATAATTTCCCTGGTGCGGCGCGCGATCATGATGAGACTGGCTTAACGTTATTATCGGGGAACTAATCGACTGAAGCGCCCATTTTCGCAGATGCCACACGGGCCATTATTGTTTAGGGTTGTAGGACGCCTGCCCTGATCCGTCGACGTGTCAACTCGCCCAGACGCCAGCGGGCAGGCGTCCTACAAGCCCCAAGGGAGGAAACCGCGGAGTGCTCCGACATGGTCTGAACATTTCACCGCTATGGCGATTTGTTCGATTCCACTGAGGGTACGGTGGATATAAACGCGGGTAAATCTGAGCCTGGGCAACCACGATCGCAGCAGCGACGCTGCTGAGCGTTGCTATCACGCCAACGCGGCCAGCACCAAACCACCCGTTTGGAGTCGTAGGCGCAGGCGTCTCCTATTGGCTCTCGTTGCCGAAGAGCCGACAGTCGATGTGTGCATCCTGACACGATGGCGTTCATGCGTTGGCTCACTCAGCAGGCGGTGCCCGGATAGGTCTGCTGCGCTGGAGTATGTCGATGATGATCATCGGCGAACCGCAGTGCCGGCAAACGAAGGTTGGCGGCACTGGGACTGTGGCTACGTCGTTAGCACTGCGGCCGATACTGGCAGGCACGACACCCAGCAACTCGCGTATCTTCGCGAGATTCTCGCGCCGCGATGGGTTCGCGAGCAAACCGTAGTGGCGGATGCGGTGGAAGCCGCCAGGCAGCACGTGCAATAGGAACCGGCGCACGAACTCATCTGCTTGAAGCGTCATGGTCTTGTTGCGTGTGCGTCCATCCACACGGTAGTCCTTCCAGCGGAAGGTGACGCCGTGTTCGTTGAGGGCGACCAGGCGTTGGTTAGAGATCGCGACCCGGTGCGTGTAACGCGACAGATAGGCGAGCACCGCTTTGGGTCCCGCAAACGGGCGTTTGGCATACACCACCCACTCGCATGCGCGCATTGGCGCAAGCCACTGGGCAAAGGCTGTCACATCGTTGAGCTCGACGTATTCGCCGAAGAAGCGCAACTGGCTCCGGCGATAGGTGGCCTCCAGTTCTTCGAGGAAGCGTCGGCGAAACAGCCGTGAGAGTACGCGCACTGGAAGGAAGAACCCTGGCTTGCACGCGACCCACCGGCTTCGATCCGGCGACAGTCCACCACCGGGAACGATGCCATGCACATGGGGATGATGCGTGAGCGCGGAGCCCCAGGTATGCAGGACGAGCGTGGTACCGATCTGCGCTCCGAGATGCTTCGGATCGGCGGCGATGGTGCGCAACGTTTCGGCCGCGATATCGAACAGCAGCCCGTAGATGACGGCCTTGTTGTAATACGCAATCGCGCTGATGGCCGCCGGCAGTGTGAAGACCACGTGGTAGTACTCGACGGGCAGGAGATCGGCCTCACGCGCTTCGAGCCACCGGCGCGCAGCGCTAGCCTGGCACCTCGGACAATGTCTATTGCGACATGTAATGGAGTGCACTCCGTTACGTGCCTTATGGGAAGTTTTTTCCTATGGGGAGAAGACGCCCCGGAGCGAGCACGGAGCGGACTCCGCGCCCGTTTAACTCTCCATTAAAGCTTGGCCCTAAGCATGGCGATTACCTTATCGGACGGCCGAAACGAACCCCTGCGCAAATGCGGTGGGACGATCGCGTTGAGGGCTTCGAGCTTCTCAGTTGGATCAGCGCGAGTGTAGATTTCAGTGGTCGCTAGATCGCTGTGCCCGAGCCAAAGGGACACCTTTCGGATATCCTGAGTACTTCGTAGTACTATCATTGCGCAGGTGTGCCTCAACACGTGCGGTGATACCTGCTTCTTCGACAGCGAGGGGCACCTATGACTAGCTGTCGCAGTGTGGCATTTAAGGACATATGCGAAACCCCAGCGACTCATCGCTTCGCCCCGTGCATTGACGAACAGTTCCGGTACTGCGACAGTTCCCCGTACCACCATCCAGGCACGCAACGCATTGGCGGTAGTTTTCCACAGGGGCAACGCGCGCTCCCGCCGACCCTTGCCGTGAACAAGGATGCTCAACGACGGGAGCACGACATCGGCGGTATGCAACCCCGTCAGCTCCGATACACGCAGGCCACCGCAGATGGCCAAATGCAGCATCGCCCGGTCCCGAATACCCTCGCGCGTTGACGGATCGGGCGCATCGAGCAGGGCCCGAACCTCATCCTCGAGCAGATACGGCACTAAACGGGAATCAGTTTTCTTGTAGGGAATCCCCAGAATTCGTCGCGCTTGTTCGAGGATCGCGGGTTCGCGATACTCAAGGAAGTGGAAGAATGACCTGATTGCAGCCAGTCGGACATTACGCGTCTCAGGCGAGTTGTGGCGCGTGTCTTCCAGGTATTCCAGGAAGTCGCTGATCAGTCTCGCATCGAGTTGCTCCAGCGCTAGCGACGAGGGCGTCAACTTGAGTCGCTTGGCGGCAAACTCGAACAGGAGCTGAAAGGTGCAAGCATAGGAGTCGCAGGTATGTTGGCTGGCGCCTCTCTCATGGGCAAGGTTTTGACGAAGGAATGCAACAATGTGCGGTGCAAGTGGGATCATTTCTGTTCTCCAGTGAGAAACCCTTCTGCGGCGACAGCAATGTCGCGCAGAAGCTCGGGCGTGGCCTCCAGATACCAATAAGTGGCGTTGATGTTGGCGTGACCCATGTAGGTCGCAAGGGCCAGCATGTGCCGCCCGACGCGGTCTCGGCCTTCCGGGCTTGCTTCCAGTGCCCTGACGGCGAACGTGTGCCTGAGCTCATGTAAGCGGGGACGGTGGCCGTTATGGGTGGTGCCCATGCCGGAGATCTTCAACAGCTTCTGGAATATCCAGTAAGTGACCGTGTACCTGAGCGCGCGACCGTCGTCATCAACGAACACATGGTCGTCAGCCGGGCAGGCTTGCCGCCGCAGTGCTAAGTACCTCTGCAAACCCTCCGCCGCTGTCTCGTGCAGTGGAATCAGACGGGTCTTCTGGAATTTGCTCTTTCGAATGAGTAGTCCTTCGGGTGTCATGTCGACAAGGCGCAGGTTCAGGGCCTCCGAGATCCGCATGCCCGTGGCTAACAGCAGGGCAATTAATGTCGCATACGTTTGTGGTTGCAACGTACCGCGAGGGCCCGATTGCAAGGCAGTGTTGATCAAGCGCTCGATGTCGGCGCACGTGTAGATGAACGGAACGCGACGCGTCTTTCGGTAACCAAAGTGCCGGGCGGGTGGTAGTTCATGGTTTTGATCTTCCATTCGCACATACCGGGCGAACCGACACACGGTCTTTAGCCTCGCGTCACGCTGGGCCACCGTCGCCGCCTCGCCGGCCCAGTCGATTGCTGTCTGCGCGCAAACGTGCATTTCACCGCGCTTGACAGCAAAGCACGCGAAACTGCGCAACAGGTAGTCAGCGTTCAGCAGTTTGAATCCGGCGGCACGCCGCGCGGCAAGATAGGACTCCACGGCCGGCATCATTTCGCCACCTCCGGCCATGGCTGAGCGATTTGTCTGAGCAGCGCGACGTCGACCTTGGCGTAATAGGCGGTGGTGTCGATGCCGCGATGCCTCAGGATCAGGCCAATCTGCTCGAGGGCAAGCCCGTGGCGCAACATCTCAGTCGCCGCCGTGTGGCGCAGCAGATGTGCGCCTTTGGCGGGCGAGCTCACCCCGGCCCGTTTTAGTGCGCGCTTCACTACCGAAGATATGCCACCGCCTGAGATAAGCGGCTTGAAGGGTGCGATGTTTCGAACAAAGACATGGTCGCTGCCGGCAACTCGAGGTCTCGATTCGAGATACCGCAGAAGTGCCTCGCCAGCATCCTGCGGCAGCGGAAGGCGAACTTCATAGCGCCCCTTTCCTAAGACACGTAGTGTCCCGAAGTCCCACTCGATATCGCTCACGCGAAGGTTCGCCAAGTCACCAGCGCGAACCCCAAGTCGCACAAGCAAGAGGACAATCGCACGATCGCGAAGACGCCCGCGTGAATCGCCGTCGCATGCGGCGATCAGGCGGTCAACTTCGTCAGCGCTCAGACACCGCGGCAGTGTCGCAAGGCGCCAATGCGCCAACGACGGAACCGCCTGATCGAGACCGGGCCGACACAGATCCTGAACACCGAGGTAGCGTAAGAAGGCGCGTGCGCTGGTGACCCGCTTTTCAGCGGTACCAGCGCCGCAACTGCAAGCACTGTTCAGCAGGAACGTGCGTATTTGCTTCGGATCCCACTGGTTGACGTCATTGCCAAGCACCTTCAGCATCACTGTGGCATCACGACAGTAGAGCCGAATGGTCGGCTCTTTCGCACCCCGGTGCTTTTGCAACCATCGCCGGAAACCGCCCACGATTGCCGGCTCCTGAATCTCGGCAATCGAAGGCTTGTTGTCCGGGCAGACGCCGATCTCGATCAAGTATTCGCGAAAGCGCTTGGCGCCGAAATAGACATGGTGGTTGGTCTTACCGCCCTTTGCTTCGGGACAAGTGCAGGTTGGCAGATGACGCATGAAGATTTCCGGGGTCTGTGGACCCGCATCGGCCAGGGTACCGCCGCGTGCCAGCATGAAGCGACCAAGATGGTCGGCAGCTCGCAGGTAGCGTATGGCACTGGCCGCAGAGTATCCGTCTCGTTCGAGCGCGTCAGCAAAGTCATCGATGAAGACTCCGCTGGGTCCCGAGCGCAGGCGCTTCAAGGTTTTGGGTGCTACCAGATAGGTGTCCAGCATCACATCCTCCTATGAGGGTTGCCAGGGAAGGCCAAGCCACCATAGCAAAGGAGGACCGCGATTTTTATGGGGAGTTGAATGGCGACTAGCCAGATATCAAACCAGACACGGTCAGTCGGTTCAGCGCCGAACCTGATCTGCAACTCTCCGTTAGACAGGAGTCCCCATAAGACATGAGTTGTAGGCGACTTCGATCGCCGCGCACCCTTCGCAGCGCAACACGTGCCCTCCCAGCGCCGCGCTGCGGCTCTGTTCGATCGCGGACATGACCTTCAGTTGCCCGAGGCTCAGGTGGGCGGATTGATGCCACGTTGGGCCAAGAGAGCGAAAGACGTCCGCCACCTCGAGCGCGCAATGCGCCACGACGGCGACCTACTCAGGATACAAACTCTCAAGAGGGCTAACCACCTCGCGCAGAATATCGGTGGCGACCTGGGCGTAAAGCGCTGTGGTCTCAAGCTTTTTGTGGCCTAGCATGACCTGAATCACGCGGATATCGACCTTCTGTTCCAGTAGATGAGTGGCAAAGCTATGGCGCAAGGTGTGCATGGACACGCGCTTGTCGATTCCAGCAGCCTCGGCGGCCGCATGGATCGCCCGGTTGAGTTGGCGGGTGCTGAGCGATTCAATCGGATCGAGCCCTGGAAAGAGCCAACCGCCGTCGAGCATCTTGCCCTGGGCGCGAGCGACTCTCCACCAAACCCGCAGTCGCTCAAGCAGAATGGGCGAAAGCATCGCATATCGATCCTTCTGACCTTTACCCTGCTCAACGCGCAGCGTCATGCGCTGGCTATCGATGTCACCGACCTTTAACGCCACCACTTCGCTGGCGCGTAATCCTGTGCCGTAGGCTAGCGCGAGCGCTGTCTGATGCTTGAGATGACCGGCCGCCGCGATCAGTCGGCCCACTTCGTCGCGGCTGAGTATGACGGGCAAGGTGCGCGGAAGATAAATCGGACGCATCTTCGCCATCAACGCCTCTTGAGCGAGCGTCGTGCCGAAGAAGAACTTCAGCCCGGTGATCGCCGCGTTCAAAGAAACTGGCGACACGCCGTGGTCAACCAGATGCAGTTGATAGCGTCGCAAGTCCTCAACGGTGGCCGTGTCGGGCGAGCGTCCGAGAAACACAGCGAACTGTCGCACCACGCGAAGATAGTTGGCTTGCGTGGTGGGTGCGAGGCGGCGCATGCGCATGTCGTCCATCATGCGCTGGCGTAACGGACTGATGTCTTGGCTGGGGGTGGTCATGGCTCGGCTCCTGTCGAGTAACGAGGCGGATTGCCTCATTGCTCAACATAGGAAACCGAGTGGGTTTCCTCTGAAGAACCACCACGTTCAAACGCAGTGCATACCGCGCGAGCGGTTTAGTCCTGTGGCGTAAATCGGCCGCTCAAATGTTGCGATGATGTAGATTGCCAGCGGCAACTCGTGGTCGACTGCACGCGTTCGCCCTGCATACTAGCGGAAAGCGGCCCTCCGCGATGAGAACAAAATCAGACACCGATCAACCAATTGGAGTCTGACATGAAACCAAGCAAACGCGGGAGTCGTGGAACGGAGGTAACCCAATTGGGCAAAAGCCGCCGCTAGAGCTGAAGGAGATCTGGGCGATACGAAAATATCTCCAGAATGCGTACGCGGTTCGCGATCTTGCTTTATTCAATGTCGCCATCGATAGGAAACTTCGCGGCTGCGACTTGATCAACCTTCGTGTCCGCGACGTGATGCACGGTGATCAGGTGTTGCCCCGGGCGATGATTGTGCAACCTAAAACACAGGGCCCGGTGCAATTCGAGTTGACCGAACCCACGCGATCAGCGGTGATTGCCTAGGTTGAGAAGGCTCATTTGAAACCGGAAGGGTATCTTTTCCTAGCCGCGTTCTCAACTCCCTCATGTCACTACGCGGCAATATGCTCGGATCGTACATCGTCGGGTCGCAGCCGTTGGTCTCGACTCAGCGATTTACGGTATCCATACGATGCGGCGAACAAAGGCAACGTTGATGCACAAGCGTATGAAGAACCTCCGAGCCGTTCAACTGCTGCTTGGCATTCCAAGCTGGAGAGCACAGTCAGGTACCTCGGCATCGAAGTTGACAATGCGCTGGAGATCGCCAAGCAAACCGAGATCTAGCAGGGCCCGCATCGGCCGCACGCCGACGCAGTTCGATCGGGACCGTACGGCCGATAATTCACCAGATACCGAGCGAGTACTTCCGGCCAGTAGGCGTCACTCGCCCGTCCCTTCGAGGGGACATTTAGGCGTCAGTTCCGCTCAAAAGCCGGCCGTTCAATTCGCAATGTCATCAATTGTTTGAACAAACGCCCGTCTGGAGAGCGGGCCCTTCCGCGTCACTTGGTCACCAGCGCAGGGAATGCAGGATTCGTGACCGCCTTGCCGATCAGATCCTGCACTGCGGGCATCAATGCTTGTGCAGTCTGGTTGCAAGCGGTTTCACCATAGAAGCTCGAAGTGTAGGGGTAGGCTTCCGTGACAGACAGGCTGCGTCCGTTAGACGATTTGACGGATAGATCCAGGTTCCACCGGCCAGAGTTGGAAGAAAAATCCGCGCTATTCAGTGCACCTGTGACCTGTAACGGCGCATCGTCTGCATAGGTGCCAGCGATCTTCAGCTCTGAGATGAGCGCCAGGCGAATGTACTCGGCGAAAGTTTCTCCATCAGGTGTCTTAATCGGGCCCACGCCACGACACATGATTTGGGTATCGTTGTTTGCTGATGTAAATGAGCCGACACTGACGCTGTTCGCCGGCAATTTTCGCAGTGCGACCACATCGTCGGCCGATATGGAGTACCGCGAAACGGAATAGGTGGAGCAGGCGGCGAGGGACGCAACAGCAATGCCCCCGGCGATCGTACGCACCATGGACGAAATATTCATATTTTCCTTATTCTTCTTTTGCGACGTTCTTGGGCGACTTTTCCCATAGCGCAATTTTGTTTCGGTGGTCAATAAGGACCGTCGGGACCGTCGTTAAAGACGCTGTGCAAACGGCGAATTCTTGCTCGAAGCACAAACGTTCATATTGAATATCGGCGCTGCGCAACATTTCTTTAGTCGCTCACTCAAACTGTGCCGATACGGGGCCCTATTGGAAATTTTCGTGGCAATATCGCACTAAGCCCAAGAGCTACAGCTCATCAGCCCTCGATGAAACGAGCGACGGCTGGACCTCGCAAGCGGTCATCCTCGGGCCCTGAGAGTGGAGGACCGCCCGGGGTCGTCAAGACTCGTTCGCCGTTCCTGGAAACCGCCGTTTGCCTGCACCGCATCGCGAATGACAGCAAAGCGGCGCGCTGCAGCCGCACGGCGGCTGAACGACGACCATCGGCATTGGCCGACCTTAATCCGGGAGCGCTGCACTGACGGACAGGTCTTCGGTCGGAGTGCTCCTCTCCCCCAAGTGGGACACCAACCGCTATGGATTTGCATAGCTGCCGTTCCCTTCTCGCTACAACCAAAAGAAATCCGCCCCGCAATCCCCCCACCCCCTCAATCCGGCAGCGCCTTGCTTTTCAAACAATCGATGAAATACTCCGCCGCGCCGCCTAGCACGCGATCCTTGCGTTCAATCAGACTGAGCGCAAGGCGAGGTAACGCGATATCGAGTGCAACGCGCTCCAGCGCGCCGCGCTCGATTTCCTCATTAAGCTGCAAGTCCGGCCAGACGCTCACCACTCCCGGCTCGCTCGCGAGCTCCGTATAAAGCCGTCGCGCGGTGCAGACCGTCATGCGCGACGGCGGCGCAATGACCTCGCCTGTAGCGTCGGCGCCCGAACGCGCGATCAACGCGGCCCAGAATGCGGGCACGCTCTTGCGCGTGTAGTTGTAGAGCCAGTGCGCCTCCCTCAAACGTGCAAGCCGCTTCTCACCCGCAAGTGGATCGCCCCGCTTGACCGCCAGCGATTGCGACACGTTGCCGAGCGGTGTCACGCGGTACTCATTGCTCGGATCGCCTTCTCCGGTAAAGCCGATGCACATGTCGAACGAGCCGTCGCGCAGGCCGTCGATAAGCCTCGTCGTCTGGTACTCGTGCACGTCGAGCTGCACATCGGGAAACCGCATACGGAACGCGTGGATCGCGTCCGGCACGACTATCGACGCGGCGAGTAGCGATACACCAATCTCGAGTGTTCGGCCAACCGAGGACTTCATCTCCTCCAGTTCCTGCTCGGCCCGCGCAATCTCAGCCACGACGGTGCGCGCATGCCTGAGCAGCACTTCGCCATATGGCGTCAAGCGGATACCCGAGCCGCTGCGCAGCAGCAGCTGGACGCCGACGCGCGCTTCCAGCTCCTTGATGCTCTTCGACACGGCAGGCTGCGACAGGCACAGCGCTTCGGCAGCGGCCATCAGCGTGCCGTGCTCGGCAACGGCCACGAGGGTACGCAATTGGGTGGTTTTCATAGTTTCCGCGGCCCATAAGCTTTGGCTATGTACATAAAAAACTGGAAATTGACCAGTCGCGGCGCTGGCTAGTATAGCCACTCTGCCGCCGCCTATGAGGCGCGCGGCCGGAAGCACCCAAGACAAGGAGGTAAAGTGGGACTGAACATCATCGATGCGGACATCGACGAACTGGTTGCATTGCGGCGAGACATTCACGCCAATCCGGAAACGGCATTCGACGAGACGCGCACGAGCGAACTCGTTGCCGCGAAACTGCGCGCGTGGGATATCGAAACCCATACGGGCGTGGGCAAAACGGGCGTGGTCGGCATCATTCGGGGCACACGCACGACGTCGGGTATGGGGCGCGCAATCGCGTTGCGAGCCGACATGGACGCGCTGCCCATGGAAGAAGAAGGACGCCCGTTGCATCGCTCCTTGCGGCAAGGGGTATTTCACGGTTGCGGGCACGACGGCCATACGGCGATGCTGCTCGGCACAGCGCGCCATTTCAGCCGTCATCGCGATTTCGCGGGGACGATCGTGCTGATCTTTCAGCCCGCCGAGGAAACCGGCGGCGGTGCGCTGGCTATGCTGGCCGATGGGCTCGAAACCCGCTTTCCATTCGACGAGATCTACGCCATACACAATGCGCCGCATTTCGCGCCCGGCACGTTCGGCGTGCGCGACGGCGCCATGCTGGCGTCGTGCGATGAGTTGCGAATCGATGTGAACGGCGTCGGCGGTCATGGTTCGTCGCCTGAAAGGACAAAGGATCCTATCGCGGCTTCGGCGCAGCTCGTCTGCGCGCTGCAGACTGTCGTGAGTCGCGCGATCGACCCTGCTTCGGTCGCCGTGCTCAGCATTGGCAGCATTCATGCAGGTAGCACGTCGAACGTGATTCCTTCGCATGCGCAGATGACGGGCACCATGCGTACCTTCGACGAAAGCGTGCGCGAACGGATGAAGGCACGTATCGAGTCCATCTGCGCGGGCGTCGCGCTCGCGACCGAATGCGAGATCGCGGTGACGTTCTACGGCAGCTCGCCCGCGACGATCAACCATCGCGAGCAGGCCGCAGCCGCCGCCACCGCAGCCGAAGAGGTGTTCGGCGCGGCGAACGTCCTGCGTGATTTTCCGCCGCTCAACGGCTCCGAGGACTTCTCCGAATTTCTACTGCGCCGCCCCGGTGCTTACGTGCTGCTCGGCCAGGGCGGGGTCTATTGCCATCATCCCGAGTTCGACTTCAACGACGAGGTGCTGCCGCTCGGTGTGCGCTTCTTCGTGACGCTGGCGCTCGCACGCCTTGAGGCGTAGCCCGTCTTTTTGCATTATGAACGCATCCACTTAATCCAGTCAGGAGTACCTATGAACCAGTACCTGCTGCCGGCGCTCGCCGCCGTGGCCCTCGTCGTCGCACAGTCCGCGCAGGCCGAAACATTGCGCTTCGGTACCGATCCGACTTATCCGCCGTACGAATACAAATTGCCGAGCGGCCAGCTCGTGGGGCTCGACATCGACATTGGCAATGCCCTGTGCGCTGCCGCCCATGTGAAATGCGAATGGGTGGAGGGGAGTTTCGACGGTTTGATTGCCGGGCTGCAATCGCGCAAGTTCGATGCTATCAATGCGTCGCTCGCCGCCACAGCCGCGCGACAGGCGGTGATGGATTTCACAACACCGCTGTACCCAGCGGACATTCGCCTCGTCGCCGCGAAGGCCGCTCACTTGCAGCCCACAGCGGCATCGCTCGCCGGTAAGCGTATCGGCGTGCTGCAAGGTTCGACGCAGGCGGCATTCGCGAAGCAGAACTGGGCCGCGCATGGTGTGGTGATCGTCGAGTATCAGGACCAGGACAGCGTCTACGCCGACCTCGAGAACGGACGGCTCGACGGTACGCTGGTCGTCGGCGCCGCCGCCCAACTGGGCTTCCTCGCAAAACCGGAAGGCAAGAACTTCGAACTGGCCGGCGCACAGATCGTCGATCCGGCGCTGCTCTCCGCAAGCAGCGTGATCGGCGTGCGCAAGACCGACGCGCACACGCTACAAATGCTCGACGCCGGGATCGCTCAACTCAGGCAAAACGGCACCATCGACCGGTTAACGCACAAGTACCTGGGCACTGCGACAACCACGAAGTAACCACTGCACCTGCAGCAACCAATACGCTCTCGCCTGCCTCAGGTGACGTTCAGTCGGTGGTAGGAATCGGCTTGCGACACTTCTTCTAAAACGGCGGGTCTGAAGCAGTGAGCGGAAATATCACCAGGCTGGGTCTCCGTCGGGCGCGATCGCCCCGATCTCCCCCGTCGCCAGAGCGAGCGAGGCGGCGGCAGACAGCGCGGCGCTGTAACTGTCCGCATACGCGTTCTGCGCGGCGATCAGCTGGTTCTGCGAAAGCAGCGCGTCGGTTATCGGACCGACGCCGTGCCGGTACGCAGCAAACGCCGCGTTGTAGGTCGTCTGCGCGGCGGCGACCAGCGCCTTCGCGGCATCGTTTGATGCGAGGCTTGTGGAGAGCGCGTTCTGCGCCACGACAATCTGCCGGACGGCCTCCTCCCTGGTCCGCGTGAACTGCGCGGACGCACTATCCGCGTCGTTGCGCGCCTGCATCAGCACGGCGGACCGTAAGCCCCCGTCGTACAGCGGGATCGTCACGCCGACAAACACATTGCCACTACGGTGGCTGCCGCTCAGGTTCACGGTCGCCGCCTGATCGCCGACCGGTGGAACCGCCGTGATCGCCGTACTGCCGGTGCCGTACGCGGCCGTCGCGGACACGAACACCTTCGGCATGAACGCTGCCTCGGCCGCGCGGATCCTCGCCTGGTTCGCCTGCTCGAGCGCATACGCGCCCTGCACGTCCGGCCGTCGCGCAATCGCATCGGCGACGATCTCGTCGACCGACTGGTGCAGCGCCGGCGACAGCGCGCGCGGCGGCAGGGGGGCAATTGTCGGCTTCGACAAAGGCGAGATTCCGAGTGCGGACACCAGGTTCAGATAGCTGTCGCTCTCCGCACCATCCGACTGGACCTTCGCAAGATTCGCCTGCGCCTGGTTCTGCGTTGCCTGTGCAACCTCGACGACCGTGCCCACGCCCTGCTTCAGCCGTGCGCGCGCGGCGGTGAGGATGCCGCCCGCGTTGTCGAGCGCCTGCTGTGCGGTATGCGCCCGTGCAGAGGCGGCTTCGTACCCATAGTAAGCAATGCTTACGTCGTGGATCACGCGCTGGTGCACAGCCGTGAACGCGACGTTCGCGGCGACCGATAGCTGCGTGGCCGCATCGACGCGCGCGCGGCGGCCGCCGAAGTCGAACAGCAGCCATTGCAGTGCGAGCAGGGACACCGTCCCGTGAATGTCCGAACTGGTCGAGTTGTTGCCAAGCGGCGTGGACGCGGAGCCGCTCGACGCCTGATAACCGCCCATCGCCGTCGCACTGAGCTGCGGCAGATACGCGGCCTTCGCGATGCCCGCCGCGAGCGCCGCATTGCGTGCGTCGTTCCAGGCGATCCGCGTCAGCGGATTGGTAGATTCGGCGAGATCGACCAGTTCTGGCAGCGTGTACGCATGGTTCGCATCAAGCTGCGCAGCGGGCTCAACGAAGGCCAGCCCGGTGCTGTTCGGTAACGAGTAGCCGGCACGCGCGGCATCGGCACCGGTACGCGGCGGTCCGGGTACGATGTCACCAAAGGCGTTCGTCTGCGGCTGCCACGGACGGTCGGGCGCGGGCGGCGCAAGATCGAGCGAAGACGTCGCGCATCCCGCGAGCCCGGCCGCGGTCAATGCGATCAGCCAGGGCGTCGGTTCAAGGGCGCGCATCGGTCGTCGCCTCCTTCGGTTCGGATGAGCGCGCGGCATCGGCAATCTGACCGAACCGCGTATCGATCACGTTCAACAATGCGTTGACGCCGGGGTCCGATGCGCCACCAACGGCGAGATCAGCGCGCAGCGCTTGCGTATCGGTGGCGCGCTGGCCGGCACTTCCATCCGCGTACTCGCCGGGCGCAATCCGCCGCGCGAGTTCGCGCAGTCGCGTATCGGCCACTGCGCCTGCGCGGCCGGCCGCGAGGGAGAGCGGTGCCTCCAGCGCCCCGAGCTCCGCGAGCACACGCCGCCGGCTCGCGATCCAGGCGGGCACGGGACGCACCCACGACGGCTCGTAGTGGATCAGGCCTAGATTCTGGCGCAGGCCGCCGTACTGAGCGAGCGCCCCCGCGACAAGCGCACTGCGGGTGCCGGCGTCCGCCGTGTGCGCGATCCGCGTCCACTGCGCGACCAGCGAGCCGAGCGTCGCGTCGATCCGGCCGGCAATGCTGACTGGCCAGACGCGCGTGAACATCAGGTAGGTCACCACGTTACCGATCAGCACGCCGATCACGCGGTCGCGCGCGAGCGTCAGATCGAATGCAGGCGCCGCGCCCTGGATCACGCACAGGAAGAACGCGAATGCGATCTGCATGCCGGCGTAGCCGATGCGCGGCGACCCCATCGCGACCCACGCGGCCAGCCACGCTCCCACGAAAACCAGCGCCATCAGCTCGCCGGCCGACGTCAGGGCAGGCGTCACGAACACGATCGCCGCCGTGCCAATCAAAGCACCGATGAGACAGCCGGTGATCCGCAATGTCAGCTTCTCGACAGTCTCGGCCGTCGTGCCAAGCGACACCATATAGCAGGTGATGAAGCACGTATGGATTCCCTGCCAATCGAGCTGCTGATACAGCAGGTAGCAAAACATAGCTGCTGCCGTGGTCTTCAGCGCGTAGCGGATGTGATCGGGATTGGTGAGCGCGTCCGCGTCGAAGAAGCCCCTGCGTTCAGGCGCGTGCTCGGCCGGCGCCGGGTCCGGTGACGCCTCGGCTGCCAGGGGCGGCACGGTGAAACCCTCCAGCGCCGCGCGCAGGTTGGCGAACACGAGCGCGGCCAGCGGCATTAGTGCGGCTGCCTCGGGCATGTCCACTACAACGTCCACGGGATAGCCGCCGGCTTCGAGCATCGTGGCCATCTGGTCCATCGTTTCGGCAAGCCGCGCCGTGCATGGGGCGGGCAGCCGCGCGCCGGGTTCGCTTGAGGCGAGATCCGTCGCGACCAGGATCGCTGTAGTGGACGCAGCCGCCTGACGCAGTGCCGCGCTGTCGGCATCTGTCGACGTGCCTTCGAGCTTCGAGACCTTGAGCCACGCCATGATCTGATGGTCACCCTCGCGCACGCACACGTCGAATGCAGCGCGCTCGGCGTCGGTCGCCGTGTCCGTCAGGCGACGCGAGGCGAGCCTCAGGCGCCTCGCGAGCTGCACGCTGGCGAGCCGGCGCGGCGAGGGCGCGAAAAGCAGATTCACGACCATCGCAACACCAATTGGAATCGCGACCAACAACCATGCGTACAGCAGGCCCCGCGTCGCCGCTTCGCCGATCGGCGCCAGGCCAAGTTCGTCGAGTCCGTAGCCGATAATCATGGCAACTATCGCCCCGACGGGCCGCAACTTGCTCGCTGACGTCATGAACAGAAACACGGCCGACAGCACCGCCATGCTGGCAACACGCAGCGCCGGCTCATTAATGCAGAAGATCGCGACCACCATCACGATCCCGACGATCACGGTCACGAGCAGTAGCAATGCAATTGACGTTACGACGCTCGTCACCCGATCGGGCCGGTTCAGGAAAAGCACGATATACACCGAACTCGCGGCCTCGGGCGTTCCGTATGCGCTCGTGACGAGCACCGTCAGCGCGCAAATCAGCGCAATACGTGTGACGATTGACGCGCGCCCTGGAAACGGCGCGAGCAGCCTCGCGATTTCGCGCAGACCGGGCGCGGTGACGTCACCGGCAAGACTGGCCATGCCGGACCTCGACGATCGCGCTCGCGCCCACCCGCACTAGCCGCTCCGCCGGTGCTTCGATCCGTACGCGAACCGGGAAGCGCTGCGCGACGCGCACCCAGTTCACCGACTGCTGCACATACGGCAGGCCGTGCGGCACGTTCACACGATCGGTGTCCGTGATTCCGGCGCCAATGCCGATCACCTTGCCGCGCATCGCCTGTTTGCGGTCAATCAACGAGTACACGGTCGCACAGTCGCCGACTTCGATCGCACCGAGCGCCGTCTCGCGAAAATTCGCGACCGCGAACCATTCGCCCGCGTGGATCAGCGTGAAGATGGACTGGTTCGGCGCGACTGTCTCGCCGGCAAGAATCGAGAGACCCGTCACGTAGCCGTCGAACGGAGCGCGCACGATGGTATCGTCGAGCGCACGCCGCGATATGGCCAGCGCGGCCTCGCGCGCATGCAGCGTGGCGATGGCGTCGGCATCGTCGCCGATCGTCTGCGCAGACGATCGCTGCTGCTCCTTCGCCTGCGCCAGCGACACGTTCGCGTCCCGCTGCGCGACGACCGCCTGATCGAACTGCTGCGCGGACACGTAGCCCTGCGCCGCGAGCGGCCGCAGCCGCTCGACGCTGCGCGTCGCGAGGTCGTAATTGTGCGCCGCACGGCGGGTCTGGTCGGCGGCGATCGCGGCGTTCGACGTCTCGCCGATCACCGAGCGGTGGCGCGTCGCCAGCGCTGCGCGGGCCAGTTCGACATCGGCCTGTCCCTGCTCGACCGCAAGCCGGTACGGCAAGGGATCGATTTCGAACAGCACGTCGCCCTTCGCAACCCGCTGATTCTCCTCGACCGCAACCCGCGCGATCCGGCCGCCGACGGGCGACGCGACATGTACGACGTCGGCGTCAATGCTTGCGTCATCGGTCGAAGGAAAGCGCGACGACCTATCGTATGCATACCATAATGCCGCCGCGCCAAGCAGGACGATTGCCGCTGCGATGACGCGCCCCTTCCATGCGGGTTTGGGATTCACGCCGGCCATTTTCATATCAGAGCTGCCCCGTTCCCCACAGCCAGACAAGCACCCCGACAACGATACCGATCGCTGTGCACACAGAAAGCTGGTACGGCACCTCGCGGACCCAGCCGGTTGCGACGAACGCGCGATGCGCGACGAGCGCACCCGCAATGCCAGTCACGGCGCTCAGAAGCCAGAACGGGAAGTACGCGCCGAATAGCGTGTAGGACGGCGCGCCACGGGCAACGCAACCCGCAAGCGGCGTAAATGCCAAGAGTAACCATACGGCGGCGAATCTGGACCATGTACGTTCTTTCATCGCTTTAGTGAAGTGAACAAATACTGGTATCCCACTCGTAAAAACAGCCTTGGGCGCAGCGATGGTTGCCCTTCCACTTTCGCTGTGCCGCACCCTGCTGATGCACCGCCACACAAACTACCCGCGCGACCCGCGCTTGCAGATCATCTGCCGGGTCGATGGCATACGTTAAGTCGAGGCCGTATGACTGCCCTCCTCAAGCCACACCATCATAGCGCTGTTTACCACGCAACCAGCTAGCTAAAAGTACCTGGGAAGAAGCCCGCTTGCCGTCGAATTCAAGCATGCTGTCAGCCCGCTCTTTAGTAAGCCTTGCCATATGACCAAGACATTAACGATACCCGTCGATCTCCGTTTCTTTCATCCAACGACTTCAAAATGTTGTACTAAATTTAAGATTGGATCGCCACGTCCGGTTGTTCGTTGAGACCGTCGATGACGTTGCACGGAAAGTACGCAGAATGGATGAGTAACAAGGCGTACGCTACTTGCGGAGAATTTATTCCCCGCGCGAAACCGCTGTATTGAAAGTGTATTCGGGGTGTAAGCGATCAACAAACCAATAACCACTAGGGTGTATCTGACGAGAGGCGATACGCAGGTCGGCGGCGTTCTATCGAATTCTGCAACGCGTATTCCTCTGATTATTACGATTAGGAGTCCTCCATGGAAATCAAGCATGCGGGCAGCCTCACCCAACGAATGACGATCGGCGACTTCCTGCTTCGCCGTCTTGAGGAAGCCGGCATCCGGCATCTGTTCGGCGTTCCGGGAGACTACAACCTCACGCTGCTGCAGCAACTCCACGATAGCGGCGCGCTGGAATGGGTCGGCAATACCGGTGAACTGGTCTCCTCCTACGCGGCGGACGGCTATGCCCGGCTCAAGGGCCTGGGCGCGCTGCTCGTCACGAACGGCGTAGGTTCCCTGAGCGCGCTCAACGGGGTCGCCGGCTCTTACGCCGAACATGTCCCGACCATCTGCATCTGCGGTTCGATACCGCTCAGGTCCATCGATCGCGGCCTGGGAATGCACCACACCATGGCCGACGGAAACTTCGACCACTTCCTTCGCGCCTACGCGCCGGTGACAGCGGCGCAGGCCAGGATCACCCCGCGCAACGCGGTTCTCGAGATCGACCGTCTGATCCTCACCGCCTGGCGGGAAAAGCTTCCGGTGTACATGGAGTTCCCATCCGATATTTCCTATCTCGAGATCGAGGTGCCTGCGGCTCCGCTCGTCCTTGCCGACGAGGCCAGTGATCCGGAACGGCTGCGCTCGTGCATCTCCGCGGTCACGCAACGGCTGTCCGCCGCCACTTCGCCTGCGATCCTGGTGGATGCGGACGCGGACCGGTTCCGCGTCGCGCCCGAACTCATGGAACTGGCCCGGAAGCTGCAGGCTCCGATAGCTGTGATCAACGCAGCCAAGAGCGTGATCGACGAGTCTTTTCCGCATTACGTGGGGATCTACGCCGGCAGGGGCAGCGAGCCGGGGGTGCGTGAGACGATCGAGAGCAGTGACTGCCTGCTCGCCATTGGCTACCGGCCGATCGAGGTGACGACGGGCGATTTCACGGCAACGCTGCCCGCCGGTACGATCCACGCCCGGGGGCACGCAGTGGACGTCGGCGACGACAACTATCAGGCAGTGACGCTCAAGGAAGTGCTCCGCGGCGTCATCGAAGCGGTCCCGCAGGTCACGAACCGAGCTCCGCGGGCTGTTGCCGCAACCGCGCCTGGCGCGCAGGCCGACGGCTCCGCTACGTTGACTCAGGCTGCCTACTGGCAGGCCATTCAGGCCTACCTGCGCTCCGGTGACGTCGTGTATGTCGACAATGGCACGTCATTTTCCATTCTCGGCCTGAAGCTTCCGCCGAACTGCACGTTCATTGGCTCGATCAACTGGGGATCCATCGGCTATTCGGTTGGAGCCCTCCTTGGTGCACTGACCGCCGCGCCAGATCGTCGTCACGTGCTGCTCGTGGGCGATGGGTCCTTCCAGGTCACGGCGCAGGAGCTCTCGACCATCCTGCGGCACGATCACAAGCCGGTGATCCTGCTGATCAACAATGGCGGATATACCATCGAGCGCGGCTACATTGGCAAGACCGAGCCATACAACGACATCGCCAACTGGGCCTATGCTGAGCTGCCGAAAGTGCTCCATCCCGGCGCCTCCGCACGATCGTTTGTGGTCAGGACCTGCGGGGATCTGCAAAACGCGCTCGGTGCGCCGAACGACAGGCTACTTTTCGTCGAGTCGATCATGGACCCGTGCGACGCGCCCGCCGCAATCACCCGAAGCAGCAACCTTGGGGCCGAACTCGATTACGGGCCTCGCGGGCCGCAGCGCCGGGACAATCTGCAGCTCCGGTCCCACGCTGTGTAGATAAAGATGGGGCGGTCGCGCGCCGTGCAAGCCTTGCACGCCGACACGCACTCGACTATCACCGCGCAGCTTCCGCACGGATGGATCGCGGCATTCGGGAATCTGCGCGGGTTCAATCTGCCGATAAAACGGCGTCCGTTATCGGAGTCGACACCCGATAACGGACGCAGAACGCTCACCCAACTGGCTCTTGGTGTTCCCAACCGAATGACCACAGTTGGCCGGTTGTACTCCTCCTGCGTCTGTACGTCAGTCATGAGCACAACTCCTGTTCGACAGAGTCTGTGAGCTACTGTGCGGCGGCAATGACTTCAGCTGCCAAAGTACAACGTGCAGAAGCTGACCGGGCCCACGCAACTGGACTGTTCTTGCACATGCGGGCGCGAACCGGCCGACGAACTGCCCTCCAGCGGTGCACCACCGACATCCTGGTATGTCGTATTTTTTGGGTCTTCTACCGTGACCCTGGCTTCGGCAGCCTGGATGTCCGCCGGGTAGTTTGCATCGCTCGTCAAGCCCGGATTGATTTCGGCCCGTTCGACGCGCACGAGATCAGCACGGACATCGGCACGAGTCACCGGCTGGCTGGATTGAGCAAAGCTGAATACCGGGGCAGAAATGGCAGCGGCAGCAACGATGGCGCTGAGAATTGATTTCAACATGATATGTATTCCTATGTAAATAAAAAGGGAGCGCAGAAGCAACTTTTCCAAACCACCGAAGGAGCGCATCCCGAAGAACGCAGGACTGACGGATTGGTTTGCGGCCAAATGCCTATCGATCGACGTTCGGAGCGTCGCAGGCAATCTGACACTGCGTAATGGAAGTCTGAATTGCGGACTCCCACTGGGTCGTGACCTGGCTATTACAAAAAAATGACGTGCTCTGCCATGCCGCCCGACAAGAGATGGATGCCGCGGCGCAATCTCCAGACAGGAGAACCCGCTTCAGTTCCTGGCCGCTGCGCGTGCTCGCTACAAGCGACGTGCGGACGCATTCGGGGAATGATCCTGGCGCACGGAGCGCTGGGTGGGTACGTCATTTTTTTGTAATGCCCGAGCAATCGCCCCGTTCGAGGCAGCTTTTTAGACTGGCCGTGTTGTACCTCAATTCACTTAACACTATTCCAAGGAGTTGCCATGTCCCTCTTTTCTTTTCGTTCGGCCGCCGCGCATGCAGCAGCGGCGCTTTGTCTGGTTGCCGGCGCCGTCACAACCGCGCAGGCCGCTCCCGTCAAGAACGTCGTCCTCGTGCACGGCGCCTTTGTGGGTGGCGCCGGATGGCGTCCCGTGTATGACATCCTCACCAAGGACGGCTACAAGGTGACGCTCGTGCAGGAACCGCTCACGTCCTTCAAGGACGATGTGACGGCTACCAAGCGCGTCATTGATAGCCTCGACGGTCCGTGCGTGCTTGTCGGCCATAGCTACGGTGGCGCGATCATCACGGAAGCGGGAAACGACGAGCACGTGAAGTCGCTCGTCTACATTGCCGCGCACGCACTCGATGTCGGCGAAACCGAAGTCTCGAACGGGAAGCTCTATCCGAACGCGACGCCTCACCAGGACATCGTGAAAACGGCGGACAACTTCCTCTATCTGAATCCCGCCGACTATCCGCGTGATTTTGCGGCCGACATGCCGATCGCGCAGGCTGAATTCGAAGCACATGCGCAAATGCCGACCGCTGCAGCCGTGTTCACGGCACAAATTCCGGATCCGGCCTGGAAAACAAAGCCGACGTCGTACATGGTCGCGAAGGACGACAAAATTATCAATCCGGACCTCGAGCGCATGTACGCGAAGCGCGCACACGCCCACACGGTGGAGATAGCTGGCGCGAGCCATTCGGTGTACGAAACTCATCCGCAGGAAGTTGCAGCGTTGATCGAGCAGGCGGCTCAGCAGGCGGGGAAGTGACGGGTCGTTTCAACTCTTCACGTATCGCAGGAGATACGCAATGGCTCAATGGAATCAGGCGCGACATGCGCGCGACGCCCGCCTTGCTGCTGGCGCGCGCGTGTCGCGGGGCAAACGGGTAGCGGGCGAAGACGCAACAAAGCTGCTTGAAGCTGTGCTGCGCCCTGGGGATCGTGTGTGCCTCGAGGGCGATAACCAGAAACAGGCGGATCTGCTCGCCACGGCGCTGGCAGAAGTCGACAGCACGAAGATCCACGATCTGCATATGGTGCAGTCTGGAGTCGTGTTGCCCGAACACCTGGACGTATTCGAGCGCGGTATCGCGAAGCGGCTTGACTTCGCGTATTCGGGGCCGCAGTCGCAGCGAATCGCGAAGTTGCTCTTTGGCGGGCGCATCGAACTTGGTGCGGTGCATACGTACCTCGAACTGTTTGCCCGCTACTTCATCGACCTGACACCGCATGTAGCGTTAATCGCGGCCGTCAGCGCGGATGCCGACGGCAATCTGTATACCGGACCGAACACTGAAGACACGCCAACCGTCGTGGAGGCCACCGCCTTCAAGGACGGTATCGTCATCGCGCAGGTTGACCGGATCGTCGATCGCGTGCCGCGCGTCGACATTCCAGGTGATCAGGTGCATTTTGTCGTCGAGGCGGGACGACCGTTCTTCGTCGAGCCGCTGTTCACGCGTGACCCGGCGGCGATCACGGAAACGCAGATTCTGACTGCGATGCTGGCCATCAAGGGTATCTACGAGCCGTATGGGATCAAGCGCCTCAATCACGGCATCGGCTTCAATACCGCGGCGATCGAGTTGCTGCTGCCGACCTATGGAGAGCGCCTTGGGCTCAAGGGAATAATCTGCACACACTGGGCGTTGAACCCGCACCCGACGCTGATTCCCGCTATTGAATCCGGCTGGGTCGAGCAGATTCACTCGTTTGGCTCGGAAGTCGGGATGGACGACTATATCCGCGCGCGCCCCGATGTGTTCTTTACCGGGGCCGACGGTTCGCTACGTTCTAACCGCGCTTTCTGCCAGACGGCGGGTCTGTACGCGTGCGACATGTTCATTGGTTCGACGTTGCAGATTGATCTCTCCGGTCATTCATCGACAGTGACAGCCGAGAGAATTGCTGGCTTTGGCGGCGCGCCAAACATGGGCAGCGACGCGCGGGGACGGCGCCACCCGAACGAGCCGTGGCTGAAGGCGGGAGAGGAAGCTGATCCGCACACGCCCGCCGCTTTGCGACGTGGCCGCAAGCTTGTCGTTCAGATCGGCGAGACGTTTGGTGACAAGAACGTGCCGCTGTTCGTAGAGAAGCTCGATGCGCTGCGTCTGGCGGACAAGCTGTCGCTCGATCTTGCGCCAGTGATGGTCTATGGCGACGACGTCACGCATATCGTCACCGAGGAAGGCGTCGCGAATCTGCTGCTGTGCCGGAATTCCGAGGAACGCGAACACGCGATTCGTGGCGTTGCCGGATATACAGAAATCGGGCGTGGCCGCGATCGCCGGCTAGTCGAGCGGCTACGCGAACGAGGTGTCATTCGTCGGCCGGAGGATCTCGGCATCAATCCGCTGGATGCCGACCGGCGGCTGCTAGCTGCACGCTCAGTCAAGGACCTCGTGCGCTGGTCGGCTGGCCTGTACGCGCCACCATCGCGGTTTCGCAATTGGTAACGGGAGGCATCAAATGGAACGGCTAAGTTATCGTCATACCGCGCGCGAACGCGCGCAAGGGAACGCAGTCTCGGCTATCGTCGGCGTCGTCGCGTCCGGCAATCTTGAGGTGCTGGTCGAGCGTGTGCTGCCTGGTAATGCTTGCGAAATTGACGTCCAGACTGCCGCGGCCGGTTTCGGCGACGTGTGGCGGGCGGTTGTCGCGGATTTCGTCGAACGTCGCTCACCGGGCGGGCTGCGGCTATCGATCAACGACGGTGGAGCGCGCCCCGATATGGTGTCGCTGCGTCTCGCCCAGGCTGTTCGTGTAATCGAGGAGTGCGAATAATGAGCATAACATTTGATCCCTCCATGACGAGTGCGAGCTGGTACGAAGCTTCCGCCCGTCAGCGAATTGACGGACTCGTCGACGTCGGTACCTTTGTCGAGTTCGTGGGTCCGGCTGAGCGGGAAATGAGTCCGCATCTGTCTTTGTTCGATCTGCCACGTCAGTTTGACGACGGAATGATCGTCGGACGAGCGATGCTTGATGGCAGCCCGGTATTCGTCGCTGCGCAGGAAGGACGCTTCATGGGCGGCGCATTCGGCGAGGTGCACGGCGCGAAGTTGACTGGACTGCTGCGCGCCGCACGTGACGCGCGGTCGGTGCCCGTGCTGATTTTGTTCGATACGGGCGGTGTGCGATTGCAGGAAGCCAATGCGGGTGAGCTCGCGATTGCAGAGATCATGCGCGCGCTGGTCGATGCACGGGCAGTCGGTGTGCCTGTGATCGGCCTCATCGGTGGCCGGGCCGGATGCTACGGCGGCGGTGGCCTGTTGGCGGCGTGCTGCACGGCGCTCGCGGTTTCCGAGCAAGGGCGCATCAGCGTCTCTGGTCCGGAAGTCATCGAGACAAACCGCGGCGTCGATGAGTTCGACTCAAAGGATCGCGGGCTCGTCTGGCGGACTATGGGGGGCAAACATCGGCGGTTGACGGGCGGTGCTGAGCGTTTCATCGACGACACGCTATCCGGGTTCCGTCGCGTGACCCTCGAATTGCTCGCGAGCCACCATGCATTCGATCTGGACGTACTCGAAGCCGAGCAGGCGCGGCTGGACAATCGCATTGCTGCGTTTGGTGCCTGCGACGATGCGCGAGACATCTGGCGCGCGCTCGGAGCAACAGAAGCCGAGGCGGATGCCATTCCCGAGATCTCCGGCGACGCGTTCACAAAACTCGCCGACCGGCTGCAGGAGATGCGAAATGACGTTCGATGAAATTCTCGGTTCACTGGAACACGACGTTGTAGTACGCGACGACGGCCTCTTTGCTGGACCCGCGATCATCAACGGCCGGCGCGTCGACGTGATCGGCGTTTCTCACGGCGCGTTCGTCGGCGTGGATGAAGCGCTGTGGTTGTCCGCTCGCGTGATTGAAACAATTGGCGGTGGCGCCAATACGCCGATTCTCGTATTGATCGACAGCGGCAGCCAGCGCATGAGTAAGCGCGACGAATTGCTCGGCCTGAACGAGTGCCTTGCGCATCTCGCGAAGAGCCTGATGCTCGCGAGCCAGCGCGGTCACCAGACGGTCGGTTTGCTCTATGGACACACTGCGGCCGGAGCCTTTATTGCAACCGCGCTCGCGACGCGCGTGCTCATCTCGCTGCCGGGTGCGGAACCCGAAGTGATGGACCTGCCTTCCATGTCGCGCGTGACGAAGCTGTCGATCGACATGCTGGAAGACATGGCGAAATCGACCGCTGTGTTTGCGCCGGGCCTGGAAAATCTTGTGAAGATGGGCGCTGTCGATGCAGTACTGGACCCAACACAACCCCTCGCTTTGCAGCTTGCCCGTTGGTTCGACTTGCCGCCCGACCGCCTGGACGCGCGTGATCGTCTCGGCGAGTCACATGGCGGCCGTCCCGCGGCTGCCCAGATTGCGCGGCGGGTCTATGAACTCGCGCGATAGGCTGGCTGACGCCGCGCTCGTCCGGCACAGCGTCGTGCGGATCTCGCGCGACGCGTGGAACGCATGCATCGCGTCGCAACCAACGCTGGCTAACGATCCGCTCGTTCGAAACTGGGCGGCGCACGGCTGGCCGCTGGTCGTCCGTCGACGGGGGCCATGCGAGGCACAGGAGATCGACGTCCCCTTGGGATTGCCACTGCCGCCGATAGCGGGCAAGCGCCGGATCAGTATGGTCGTGCCGGCTGACGCGATCATCTCGGTCGAGCCGCCCCCAAAGCTCTCCATGCTTCGCGATGTTGCGCCCTGCACGTGGCGCGCGACGATCGACGAGCTGGTCTCGATCGCGCGCCGGCATCAGGTTGATTGTCGGGCGTTCGGTAGTCTGGCATGGCAGGGGCTCACCGGGCTGTCTTATTTGAGCGAGTGCTCGGATCTCGATCTGTTGTTTGATTTGCCCCGGGCAATGGATGTACTGGATGCGCTTGAAGCGCTGCTCGCGGACGTCGCCATGTGTGACGCGTTAGCGCCGATGAGGATCGACGGCGAGGTCATCCGAACCGATGGCGCGGGCGCGAACTGGCGGGAACTGCACGCCGCGGAGAGTGATGTGATCGTGAAGACAGCGGCGGATGTTGTGCTCGCGACGGTGCGCGTATTTGTGGAAGGATGAGATGTCGACATTGTGCAGTCCCGTTGACAACGGATCGGTTGCCATTGCTGAGGCAGTGGCCTCTTACGCGGAGCATTGCCTGCGGCTCGAGCTCGAGACATGGCCAAAGCCGGGGCTCGTCAGCCTGGTCGACTCGGGCAGCCATGACGATATGGACGCCTGCACATTTGCGCGTAGCGCGGCCGCGATCAGGCCGTATTTCGCGGAACTCGCGCGAGCGGGCGCGGCGCGGGCGGACATGGCCGTGTTGCGCCGGATCGGTGTGCGTGCGGAGCATGCGATGTTCGCGGCGACGGGCGGCGTCAACACGCATCGCGGTGCGATCTTCGGCCTCGGTCTGCTGTGCGCGGCGGCGGGCCGCCGTTCTGCCGACAGCACGCTTGCGGAATCCGCCCGAATGCCAACGCTCGGCGAAATCATCTCTCGGCATTGGGGTGACGACATACTCGTCGGCCCACGGCCATTGAGCAGTCACGGTGAGGTTGTCGGACGCCGTTATGGCGTCGGCGGCGCGCGCTACGAAGCCGCGAACGGTTTCGCGAGCGTCTACCGGTTCGGCGTGCCGTCACTGCGCGAGGCTGAAGTGCTGCGCCCTGGTGACGCGGCGGCTGCGCGCGTGCATGCGTGCTTCGCCCTGATTGCGGCTCTCGACGATACGAACCTGCTGCATCGAGGTGGTGAAACGGGTCTCGCATTCGCGCAACAGACCGCGCGGGATTTCATTGCGTGCGGTGGCGTCGGCTCAGCAGACTGGCTCGCACGCGCGGAGGCTGCGCATCGTGAGTTTGTCTCACGGCGGCTGAGCCCCGGCGGCGCCGCAGACCTGCTTGCGATGAGCCTGTTCGTTGCCGCTTTCGATCGGGATACCTAATCATGACAATCGCAATCCTCTGCTCAGGGCAGGGCCACCAGGGGCTTGGCATGTTCGATCTCGTAGGCGATGGTCCAGATGTTGCCCAGCTGTTTTCGTATGCAGCACGTTGGTTCGAGAGTGATCCGCGCGACTGGGTTCGCAGCGCTAGCGATGACGCACTACACCAGAACCACGTCGCGCAAGTGCTCTGCACGCTGCACGTACTCGCGGCATTCAAACGACTGGCCCCCTTACTGCCACGTCGGCGCTGCGTCGCTGGCTACAGCGTGGGTGAGGTTGCCGCATGGCACGTTGCGGGGAGAATCGGCGCGTTTGATGCGCTCGACCTGATTGTCGCTCGCGCGGCCGCGATGGACGCCGCAAGCGTCAATCGGGAAGCGATGCTGTTTGTGAGAGGACTTAACCGGAGAACGCTTGATGCGCTTTGCTCAGGACGTGACGCGGCGGTTGCGATCATCAATCCTGGCGAAGCCTGCGTGCTGGCCGGTACGGAGGACGCCTTGAATGCCGTTGCCCAGGACGCCCGAAAGCACGGAGCGACCCGAATCGTGCCCATACGGGTACGCGTGGCGTCGCATACACCCCGGCTTGCTGCGGCTGTACCTGTGTTCCGGCGCGAACTTGGTAGCGTGAACCTCTCTAGCGGAATGACGGGTACGCGGCTCCTCAGTGGAATTGACGGGGCAGTCGTGCTTGATCAGAGCGAGGGACTTGACAAGCTCGCGCGACAAATCGCCGAGCCAGTGGACTGGGCGGCATGCATGGAGGCGTGCGTTGAGGCTGGCGCCACGGCCTTCCTTGAACTCGGTCCTGGACGTGCACTGTCCCAGATGACGGCTGACGCGTACCCTTCGATTCCATCTCGCAGCATTGCGGATTTCCGGTCGTGGGAAGGCGTCTACGCGTGGCTTGCCAGAGTCAAGCGGGTCTGAGAGATGCAACGTTCTTCGCTTTGGTGACGGGGAGGTCAACCCGGAGCGCGCTTTATGAAAGGAGTGTGCTGCTTGTCATGGAGAAACGACTCGTTTTGCCGCTCACGTGGAAAGCGATTGCCATCGATAACGAAGTCCCGAGAGTTGATCAAGGCTTCGACGGGTCTTTCTACGTCAGGATTGCGAGTTACTCTGAGCGGAGTGCGACGGGTGTGAGTCGGACTCCATCGTCGCAGCGGACGCGCTGACGCTCGATGAGCGCGAACCGGTACGAGCCGGCTCGTGACGCGGAAACACGAGTGTAAAGCGTGTCACGCCGTTGCTGCTTGACGCGTGCCACGTTCCGCCGTGAAGCGACATGATGCTACGCACGATCGATAGCCCGAGCCCACTCGACTCCGATGATCGATGCCGTGAGGCATCCGCCCGATAGAAGCGATCGAAGATTCGCTCGAGATGATGCGGTTCGATCGTCGGCCCACGGTTTTCGACATGAATCGTCGTTCGATCCGCGTCCTGTTCGGCCACGGTTGAAATCGGCGTTCCCGGCTCTGCATATCGCACGGCGTTCGCCAGCAAATTTCCCAGCGCGCGGCGCAGCAGCAGCGGATCCGCCGACACGTAGCCTTCGCCTCGCCACTGAAGGCTGACGTTGCGCTCATCGGCGAGGCCTTCGAAATACTCCTGTATGCGTTCGAATTCGTCGGCGAGCAGCAAGTCCTGGCGCTCGATGACATTGTCAGCCTGCTCAGCGCGCGCCAGAAAAAGCATGTTGTCGATCATTTTCGACAGTCGCTGCAGTTCCTCGTAATTCGAGCCGAGAAGCCGCTGATAATAGGCGATGTCGCGCGTCTGGCTCAATCCGACTTCGGTTTGCCCGAGCAGGTTGCCGATTGGCGTGCGCAGGTCATGCGCCATGTCCGCTGACACCTGTTTCAGCTGTGTGAAGCCGCGCTCGAGACGATCGAGCATGCCGTTAAACGCCCCGATCAGCGCATCGAGTTCGGGCGGCGTAGCGCGCTGCTCGATGCGGGTCGAGAGGGTGCTGATGCCGATTGCCCCGGTTCGCGCAGCAAGAAGGCGCAATGGTTGCATGTTGCGACGCGCGAGACAGAAAGCGAGCAACGCGACAATAACCGCTGCAGCCGAGGCCAATAACAGTATCCGGTTCCTGTATTCCTGCAACAACCGCGTGCGCTCCGTCAGCAGCCGGCCAGAGATAATCTGCAGGTCGTGCGGTCCGGCTATGTCGTGCGCGGCAGCGGCGACGTAGACGAACGGCGTCCCGTCCGCCGCACGCGTATGGTGGACTGCGCCGAGCGTGAGCGGGGTATCCGCCGGCACGGGTGTCGTATCGGGGACTGCCGTGTGGCCGGGATTTACCGTAATGAGCGGGGGTTCACCCGGGAAACGCACGATCAGCAGCGATTCTGTATTGCCGAGCATGTTGGCGAAGAGATGAGGCCTATCATGAATCAGTTCGCGCACGTCGGCATCTTTCAGCAGCGTGCGGAGTTGGTCGACCCTGGTCACGAGCGCGGCGTCGTCGCGCACGATCAATTGCTGCTCCATTCCTCGATACAGGAAAGCGCCGACCATCGCCATCGCAGCAAAAACGATGATGGCGTATAGCAATGCAAGGCGCGTGGTGAGCGAAAGGCGCTTCATGCTTCGTGCTCGAAACGGTACCCCACGCCGTGAACCGTGTGGATCAGGCGGACGGGGAAGGGGTCGTCAATCTTCTGCCGCAATCGGCGCACCGCGACATCGACGACGTTACTGTCGCTGTCGAAATTCATGTCCCAAACGCGAGACGCGATCAGGGCACGGGACAGCACCTGCCCCTGATGCTGAATGAAGAACTGCAACAGGTTGAATTCCTTATTGGTCAGCGTAAGGCGCACGCCGCCCCGTTCAACTCGCCGCTTCGGCACGTCGACACGAAGATCCCCAACTTCGAAAACCTGTTCCTCCTGCCTCTGAGGCTGACCGCGACGCAATATGATGCGCACGCGCGCCAGCAGTTCGGCGAATGAGAAAGGCTTGACGAGGTAATCGTCAGCGCCGAGATCGAGACCCTTCAGTCTGTCCTCCAGCGTGCCACGCGCGCTCAGAAACAGCACCGGCGTATTGGTGCGCGTACCGAGCTTCTTCATGACGGTCCAGCCATCCATCTCCGGCATCATCACGTCGAGCAGGATAAGGTCGTAGTGCATCTCCTGCGCGAGGTGCAGTCCGTCGATGCCGTTGGCGGCCACGTCCACGACGTAGCCGGCTTCCGTCAATCCGTTCTGCAGGTACTCACCCGTCTTGGTTTCGTCTTCGATGACCAGGATTCTCATATCGCTTAATTCCTGCACTCTTATCCGCAATGGTAGCTAAATTCGCCCCCAAAATTCACTACCCCCGCTCGCTGATGCATCCAGTGGGATGCAGTACCCGGCTAATGATGCTGTTTCAATGCGATCCAGCTCTGGGTTAATGATGTCCTCGTCCGCGACCATATACCAGACCAACTTCTCTCGTCCTGGCTGCGACGGTGACCAAACGAGCGTGGGGTACGTCGTGACAGCAGTCTAAAAAGCGCGCCCGAACAGGTCCGTTACCCGCTCATTACAAGTAAATGACAAACGGACGAGAGGGGCTCGTCTCGTCACCATTGCAGTTTCATTGATCTGCTGAATGCTCGGCTCATACAGAAGCCATCTGCGGAGAATTCGCGAACACGTGTCGTGCCTCGCTGACGAAGCCTTCGACGGCTGCATCAACGGATCCCGTCGTAGCAGCACGAATGGTCGCAAACCGGTCTCGCCAGCTAATCTAAAGCAGCTTTCAAGTTGCAGGCCATTCGCCCCCCTACCTCAAGGTCCTGGCGCGTTGCCGGTGCGCTCGTCGTCTTCACGCCCCGTAGCCTGCCCCGCTTCCGCCCTGCCTCTTTCCCCAACATGAAGCAACGCGGGTGCAAAGAAACATCCCATGACCGCAGACAGAATAATAAAAATCGAGGCCGCATCGACCAGTAATCCGAAACGGATGAAAATCAGGAAGCAGCATAAAAGATTCAGCAGATGTAGCGAAACGCCCAGAAAAGTGGAACCCTTCGGGACGGCCCTTAGAAACATCGCAAACCGCGATTGCGTCCGCGGCACATACCAAATGATCAGTAATCCAAATATTATGATAAAGCCACTCTCCGCCCATTTAAGCCACGTAGGTCGCCTCAAGAACCGTCCCTCGAAAATCGTCTCGATCACCTGCGCTTGAATCTCGATACCCGGCACAAGTTCCCCCAACGCGGTCGTGCGCATGTCAGTCACGCCGGTGCCGGTCAGTCCGACCAGCACCAGTTTGTTTCGGAACCGTTCCGGATCGACTGTTCCCTGCAAGATGTCGCGTGCCGACACATAGCGGCTCAGCGTCGACCGAATAGACGCGAAATGCAACCAGACGTCACCGCCGGGTTGCGTAGGCACCAGCGCGTCCGCTACGCCCACCGCCTGCACGCCCGACCCGTCGGCAAAGACTTCAATCGCCGGTGAATCCGTGGCAACGCGGAGCATTTCCATCGGCAGACTGGGGACCAGTTTCTCCCCCAAACCCATGATGAGGGGAATACGCCGGACCACGCCCTGTTCGAGCGCCACGCTCAGCATCGCCTCCCCGTGGGCCGCCTCCTGCAATTCTGGCAAGCTGGCGAGCACATAGTCAAACCGTTGCACGCTGCGCAGCGGGTCCGTGCCATGCACGAGGATCGGAGCGCTTCGCAGATCGGTGCTGGCGGCGAAGGTGGGATGATCCAGTGCCGCAGCACCCAGTATGGTCGGCGCTGCGCGCAACGAACTCGCAAGAATGGCTTCGTGACTGGGAAGCGCCCGCAAGCCGGCCGCGAGAGCCGCAGCCGTTGCCGGCAGATTTCCAGCCACCTTGTCAGGAGAGGTCTGATCCGGCTCCGGCATGTAGATGTCGAGACCAATAGCCAGCGGTTTCAGCGCCGCAATGGCATCGATCAGCGTCGCAAGTCGATTTCGCGGCCACGGCCATTGACCGACAGTTGCCAGCGTCGCGTCATCAATTTCGACAATGGTCACGGGCTGAGCAGTCGGAACGCGCGGGAAGCGACGCTGATACTGATCGAACAAAAGTTGCCGGGCTGTTTTAAAGGAGTCAGGAAGCTTCTCGTCAAGCGCGGCCACGAAAGCCGGGCGAGCTATGTCGCTAGGCCATTCGCTGGACAGGTTGACCAGGCTCAGGCCGAACAACACCGCCAGTGCTACAGGACGCCCCTGGGCCGCCTTAACCAGACTCTTGATCCGGGCATGCCATAGGTCGTAGTAGTGTTTCATCGAAGGAAGGGCCGCTCACCGTCGATGACTGGCGCGAATCATTGGATGGTGATGACTACGCGTCGGTTCATGTGGTTGGGCACACCATCTGCCGTGTGGACCAGTGGCTCGCGTTTGCCCCGCGCAGCGGTCTCTATCTGTCGAGCAGGAATGCCTTGCTTGATCAAAAACGCTGCAACAGTCTCTGCCCGCCGCATGGCCAGTTTGTCATCCCATTCCTGCGAGCCCGCCAGATCGGTGTGACCGACAACCACAAGCTGTGGCGCAGGCCAGGTAGCCAGGACCGCTTTTAGCTGCTTAACCGTGGCTAGCGACTCCGGGGCCAAATCGGTGGCAGAGTCGAAGAGAAAGAAAATTGTGAACGTCCGGGGGCGCGGCGGCCGAGCCGCCAGGAGCTCGGCATATCGTGTCTCCACGCTGGATTGACTATCCATCGTTTTTTCGATGGCGCCGCCCTTGGTGACGTCGACCCCGGCGTAAGCCTTGTTGATTGTTTGCTCGCCGGTCGCACTGTGGACAATGACCGCTCCGACCTTGCCTTCTGGATCCGGCAATAGAATAATTTTGTCCGGGGGCGTGCTACACGCGCACAAGAAAACCAGCGTGACGAATGCCGCTGCAGATGCTCGCCCGTGACGTCGGATGAAGGGCTTCAACGTGCACTCTCCCCGTCACCGCCGACTTCGATGATAAATGCAGTGCCGCGCACGCCCAGCGTGGTCGTCGGCGTGCTGAAACGGACGGCATCCGGATTCGCCTTCGCCAGCTTTCCGGAAATCACTGCCAGGGAACCGCGTTTGATCGTGGCGTCGAGCACCCCGCCATGGGTCGTGGTATTGAACGCGAATTTGTTGAGCTCGAGAATGGAACTGGCGCCGGCCGAGAGTTGGGTATCGTCACGCAGCGTGATACCCACCGACGATTCCGGGCCGGTCACTATGCGATCACTGCCGTAAACCTCGCTGCCAATGGCCGCGCCCGAACTTGTTCCAGCCCGCTCGACCTGCACCGTGCCCTTGAGCGTCTTGACGACGCCCGCAGCATCGGCGGCTACTGCATCAGCTGCAAGCGCATCGGCGACAGCCATGCACCCGCAGGCAAGAATCAAGGCGTATGTGATGGCTTGGAGACGCATCGGCGGCACCTGATTGCTAAGCGTGTGTCAACGCTGCTTTCGGCCAAGCAGCGTGGTTCCCCCATGTCGAGCCGATGTCTTGAGGGATCATTCCCCGATTGCCCGTAGAACTGGGACTTGTGAAGGACCTGCAGAAATCTTGTTCGTGGAACTCAGGTGAAGATGTTTGTGCGGCATCGCACAGAGTATGACCGCCACTCAAATGACTCTGTGCGCTTCCGCGCATATCGCCGCCGGACGTTTTGTTGGCAACAGGTTTGCTGCGGCCACTTCATTGGGTATCGCGGGCTATCACCCCGCTAAGCCCCATTCCAGACAACAGGAAAAAGCGAATGCTCCATTGGTGCGCCTTCAGGCAGCGTCTCCGCGAGACCCGGAAACTCGGGTGAAGTATGCCAAGGTCGCGGCGCATGTCGCACGTCATCGCCAATGAACCGAATCGAGAACGCGCGCCGCCGTGTCTGCCCGCTAACACCACCAGACGCATGCAGAGTCAGCATGTTGAAGCACACCATATCGCCCGGTTCCAGCGCCCACCCAATAATCGGATACGCGCCCCGATCAGCCTCAATATCCGGCAGATCCGCGAGACTACCCTCAGGAAACCACTTCGCCTGATTGTCCATGAACGTACGCGGCATCAACCACGGGCCAAGATGCGAGCCCGCAACAAACTCCAGCCTCGACTCCTGAGAAACAGGATCGACAGGAATCCACATGCTGACGTTGTCGCGACCGGTGATGTTGTAGTAAGGCTGGTCCTGATGCCAAGGCGTGCGTTGCCGGGTATTCGGCTCCTTCACTAGCAAATGATCGTGGTAAAGCCGTATAGTCTCGCTCCCCAACAGCGCCGCGGCAACCGCTGGCGCTGCCGAGTGAAAGATGAACTCGCGATACGCTTCGTTATCCTGCCAATTGCAGAAGTCCTCGAAGAACCAGCCAGGATCGTCGGGACGACTCGCTACCTTCGCACGGGGACTGGGCGCTTGCAGGTTACGATCGATACCCGCACGCAGCAAAGCAACCTCTTCCTGTGTGAATACCTGGCGGATACAAACCGCGCCATCACGGCGAAAATCTTCCAGCAATTGCGGCGTCACAGCCCGCTCAAGACGGGCGGTTACGGTCTCCAACATACCTGACTCCCTACAAGAAAGAATGGGACGGGTCTAGAAGACTCAATCGCCGTAAATATTGAAATTGAAGTACTTCGCAGCGACCTGTTGATACACACCGTCCTGTCGTATCGCGGCAATGGCCTGGTTGATCTGCGTTTCCATCGGCGTGTCGCCTTTTCGTATGCCAATCGCGACATCGCCCGCCACGCGGCTGTCTCCCACCGGCTTGCCGACCAACGCAAAGCCCTTACCTTGCGGCGTCTTCAGAAAGCCGAAGTCGGCCTGCACGGCGGCCTGAAAAGCGGCGTCAAGACGATTCGTCACGAGGTCCTGATAAATCTGGTCCTGCGTCTGATACGACACCACCGTCACATTCTTCGGGGCCCACTCCGCATTCGCATAGCTCTCCTGCGTCGAGCCCTGCACAACGCCCACGCGTTTGCCCTGCAACGCCTGCGCGGTAGGCTGAAGGCTCGAGCCCGAGCGCGCAATCAATGCCGAGCTGCTGTTGTAAAGGCGATGGCTGAAGTCAATCTGCTGACGCCGCGCCGGCGTAGCCGACATTGCGGAAAGTATGGCGTCGAACTTGCGCGCCTTGAGCGCCGGGATCATGCCGTCGAAGTTCTGCTCGACCCACACGCACTTCTGATGGAGCTGCGCACAGATCGCGTTGCCCAGGTCGATATCGAAACCCGTGAACGATCCATCGGGCGCCTTCGACTCGAACGGCGGATAGCTGGGATCGACGCCGAAGCGAATGGCCTCTTTGTCCTGCGCAAGAACCGCAAGGGGCAACATCGCCAGTGCGCAAAGGGCTGAAAGCGTTACGTGTTTCATGGAGTTCCCCGTCGGTGTTGAATCAATGTGAGCGGTGGGTGAGCCGGACTGCGTTCATGCCATGTAGAACGGTGCAACGTTGCGCGATACGATCCTCTGCAGCGCGGACACCATCGCGTCAGACGGACGCTTCGGCAGCATCCGATACGCATGGACGCGATTCTGCGACCGGATCATTTCGTCGTGGCTGGCGAGCATGTCGATGGAAGCAGTCATTCGCGTGGGTCCGTGATTAGGATTGGAACTTGATCGGGTGACGCTACCGTAGCGCGACAGAAAACGAGGCGGGAGAGCTAGAATCGTGAACATGGCAACCAGAAGTGAACACCCTGTGCCAACTCGTCTTTATTCCTTAAGAGCGTATGAAACTTCATCAACTCCGTACGCTTATCGCCATTGCCGAAGCAGGCGGCGTGCGCGGTGCGGCGCGCGTTTTGAAATCGTCCCCGGCAGCTATCACCAAGAGCCTGCGCCAGCTTGAGGAAAGCGTGCAGATGTCGCTGGTGGTGCGCACCTCTTCAGGCGTCACGCTCACCGAAAGCGGCCAGGCGCTACTGGTTCATGCCCGGTTGATGTCTGGACAGATGACCCGTGCACACGACGCCATGAACGCCCTGCGGGGCGCCACGCAGGGCAAGCTGACAGTTGCTGTCACCCCGTGGATTGCCATGACGTTCCTCGCGGACACGGTCACGCGTTTTTGCGAGCGCATGCCCGATGTCCGCCTGGAATTCTTCGAAGGCTTGTTGTCGATCGCGAATCCGCGCCTGCGCGACGGGAGCCTCGACTTCTTTATCGGCCGGCCTGAGCCTGGGGCATTCGGCGTTGAATTTCAGTATCGGCCATTGTTTTCGTCGACTTGCGCGCTCGTCGCTCGCGAGGGACATCCGCGAGCGAATTGCCATTCACTAGCGGATCTCAGCGATCTGGACTGGGTGTTGACATGGGATCCGTTGAGCGAGAATGCCCTCGTCGACAACATGTTCACTCGATACAACGTGCCCGTGCCGCGAAAGATTCATCTGACGCATTCTCTTTCGATCGCCATTGCATTGCTCAAGAAGACCGACATGGTCAGCGTATTTCCGTGGCCGCTCGTCGAGGTCAGTGCGGCCAAAGAAGGACTGTGCGCCATTCCGTTGCGCGAGCAACTGGATGACGCAATGGTCAGCGTCATCTCGCGCAGTGGTCATCCAGCGAGTGCCGCGTCGGAGTGCTTCATAGAATGCATGATCGAAACGATTCGCGAAGGATGCGATTCGAGTTTGCCGGAAACACGCCACGTGTTGCAGTCAGTCGAACTGTTGATTTAACAGCGTCCAGCATGCCTTACGAAAAACGGCGCGCACCCTTGAGTGCGCGCCGTTGGTCCGAAAGTGTCATGCCCGGCAGCAAACCGGGCAGCTCACATCAGAATATGTTGCGAAGACCCACCGCTACACCAGTCTGATTGTTGCGTCCCGGAAAGTCTGCTTGCGCCGCGCCGGTGCCACGGATGAAATCGACCGTGCTATACACTTCTGTCCGCTTGGACAGCGAGTATTCGGCAAGCAGCACGCCCGAGTAACGGACGCCGCGGCCAAGCGTCGTTCCGTTGGCTTCCAGCGCATTGCGGGAGTGATCGTAGTAAGCCGCCGCGGTCAGCAGCAACGGCGTAGTGACCTGCCACGTGGATCCAACGTAGAAGCCGTCGTCGATACGATTGGTGTTCGTCACAGGTGCCGCGAAGTTGGCAGCCGGTGAGTTGGCGGCCGACATGAAGATGTCGACCATGCCGGTATTGTCCTGCGAATGCAGCCAGCCCGCGAAGGCCTTGACCGTGCTGAATGAATAGACCGCGCTTACGTTGACAACATTGAACTTGTTGTTGTGCACGTCGCTATTCTGCTGGAAGCCCGCATCAAGAGCCAAGCCGGCGAAGGTGTACGACGCCGTCAAGCCGTACATGTTGCTTGCGCCAACGCTGCCGGCCACGTTGCCGAAGCCGTACATGGCTTCCACGTTCAGGCCGCCAAAAAACGTGCCGTTGTACTTGACGGAGTTGTTCTCGCGCAGGCCGTAGCCGAGTGCGCCAGGCAACCAGCCGTCCTGGTCGTAGTTACCCACGGTCAACGGGTCGTAGACGTTCCCTAACTGATCGAATAACGGCGTGTTCTGGCGACCCAAGGTGACCGTGCCGTACTGGTTGCTCGACAGCCCAACATAAGCCATCCGGTTGAAGAGCGTATTCGCGCTCGCAAACTGGCCGTTCCAGAGGTTGAAGCCGTCCTCGAGCCGGAACACCGCAGACAGGCCGCCGCCCAAATCCTCCGATCCCTTCAAACCCCATCGGCTGCCGGTGATCGGGCCGACGCCCATCGATACCTGGCTGTCGTTATTTGCATTGGCGTTGGTGAGATAGCGGACGCTCGTGTCGACGATGCCGTACAGCGTGACCGAGCTTTGCGCGAAAGCAGACTGGGCAGCAACGGCAATCAGTGCGCCGCCGATGGCGCCGGTAATTTTCTTCACAGAGTGTCTCCCCCTATTGATTTGTTGGGCAACTACTGCGTATGTGACGCTGGTAGTTAGTGCGCGATTTTTGATCGCAAGGGCGATAATATTTCCATCAAATTGAATCGGGATCTGTTTTCAATTGGTGTGTCTCCCGCTTACAACATCGGATTGACTTCCGTATCGCGGGATTGTCTATAAAACCTCCGGCGATTAACGTTTACTGAAACAGTCTTGAATACCGTTTCGTCTGCGGGCAGAGAATCACCAATAATCGTCTGATGCTTTGCACCACTTAACTGACATTGGTTCCGAAGTTCGAAAAACGCGTCAGCCGGCAATCAGTTTTAATCCGGCTGGCAGTGACTCTCCGAATACGCGCCCCGTATCTGCATTATCGAGTGTCACGACCTCGCGAATCATATCGACCCACGCTGGCGGCGCATTGACTGCTTCGAGCCGTCGCACGACAGTTTCGCGGACCGGCATCGGGAGATCCCTTGAACGGTCGCCCGTCATGCGAGCGATTTGCGCGGCGGCAAACACGGCCGGCTCAACCTTTTTCCAGTCCAGCGCCAAGATTGCGTCCAGCCATCGGGTCGCCACGTCTGCGGGAACCACACCATGCGCGCTGCCATAGAACGGCCGACGTGCACCAATGCGTCCAATTGCCCACCAGCCCTGGTGATTTTCCGAGGGCCGCTGAAGCCGGACCAGAAGCTGTTCCGCAATATCGATCTTGCGATCGACGGGGATACGTTCAAGCGACGCGTACAGGCGCAGCATGTCCGCGGGGCCCACCTTCGCGGGATCGAAGGGCAGCTTGTGCCGCTTCGTGCCCGCAGCAGCCTGAAGCCAGGCCATTGCATCGAACACCTGTTGCTGTGCATCCTCATGCAGGCCACCCGCCGCCCGACGCCATAACGTCCACCATTCCGACCACACTTGGCCTTCGTTGACATACTGAATGCCGTCATCGAATAGCGACCAAAGCTGTTCAATGCGCCATTCATCGAGCGGATAACCAAACCCCGGCCGCACACAATAGCCCGCAAGATTTAACCATAGGCGTTCATGATCCGCGGAACGCCGCCGCCGCCCCGCGCGTTCCCACAGTGCTCCGAATAGTTCGCGAAGCAGTGCGCTATCCCAACTCTGACGCGGCCCCAACAGCTGTTCAAGTCCTGCACGAAGGCGCTTCACTTCTTTGGGATCGACATTCGCCGAGCGGGCGCCGAACGTACGATCGATGAGTTCAATGGCTTTATCGAGCGACGGATTTCGTATAGCCGCAGAGACGTCGTGTTCAGCATCGTCACGTCGCAACTGGAACTCGAGCAGCCATCGTTTTGAAGCATCGTCGGTTGCGATGCAGTGCATCTCCAGCCGGCCGAGTTCTGTCAGCGATGTCGTGAGCCTGACCGGCCGCTCGCGAGGCCCGCTTGCATCCTGCTGCACCACCGTTGCGACCGGTGGCAAGCGAACGAAGTCGCCCGTCGTGAGGTCGACAAGCTCGCCTGGCTTCCAGGCTGTATCGGCGACGGTAGAGACCAAGTGGAAGCGCACCGGTGCCCCAAGTCGAAGCGCAAACACGCGATCCTCAAGATGTACCTCGTGTCCTTCTTCGGTTCCGCGTGGCAACAAGCACACGCCTCGCGATGCCTGTGCATCGTCCTGCGCGTCGTTATCAAGGACTAGGAAATAGCTGCGTGGCGAGCCGCCGCCAATGCGCGGCGCGTGTCCCGCGCGGGCCAGTCCGTAAGCGACCGCACCACGCGCGACAGCAACGTCGGGATGATCATTTTGCAGCACGTGCAGAGGCTGTTGGCGCCATCTACCAAGCGCACTCGCCAGACGGCCGGAGAGCGCTTTGGCCCGGAACACGCCGCCGTTGAGCAGCAAGGTATCGGGCATCGATGTTTGCACAGCATCCGATACACCCAGCGCCTCACGCGACTGCGCGTCGAGTCGCTTCAGAAACGCTGCGATGTGCCGCGTGACGGCCGGATCGGCTGCGTAAGGCAAACCGAACTCGACAATCGCGGCGCGCGACCGGCGCGGCAATTCGTCCGGGCGCCCCGTCGGAAAGAACCCTTCAACAATGATCTGCTCGACTTCTTCCCGGCTCAACTCGGTCGTGCGCGCACCGCCGACAAGCCGGGCTCCCGCACCCAGCAACGTGATCGCGACGGACTCGGGTGCGTGCTCGCCAAGCAATCGCTCCTTCGCGGCGCGGCACCTTTCAACGAGCTGGGACAGGCTCGCCGCCGACAGCCGCGTTTGCTCCTTGGCAAGACGCGTCTCGACCAGATGCGCCAGCGCAAGGTCCATGTTGTCGCCGCCAAGCATCAAATGGTTGCCTACGCCGATGCGGGTCAGTTGCGGCTCGCCATCCTCGAAATGCACCTTGATGAGTGTGAGGTCCGTCGTGCCGCCACCCACATCGCAGACCAGCACGAGCCGCGTCTGCGCGAGCTCCGCGCCAAGCGTCGCGCGATGATGAAACAACCAGTCGTAGAAAGCGGCCTGAGGCTCTTCGAGCAGACGCAGGGCGGGCAGCTTCGCAACGCGCGCGGCTTCAAGCGTGAGCGCACGCGCGCCGTCATCGAACGATGCAGGCACGGTGAGCACCACGTCCTGATCTTCAAGCAGCGCGTGCGGAAAACGGCGGTTCCACGCGGCACGCACGTGAGCCAGATAGCTGGCGCTCGCGGTTACCGGCGAGACCTTGCCGACTTCATCGTCCGCGCCCCACGGCAGAATTGGCGCGAGACGGTCGACCGACGCATGCGAGAGCCAGCTTTTCGCGCTGGTCACGAGCCGTCCCGGCACTTGCGCGCCCAGCGTGCGAGCGAGATGTCCAATCACAGCCGGCTGCGTCTCGCCGGATTGCATCCCGTGCTTGTCAGCCCCGCTCCACGGTAATTGCAGGTCGCCCGGCGCAAGCTCTCCCGGCGCCGGGTGATAGCGCACGGACGGCAACAGCTCTCGCGCACCGACCTCGCCAAGACCCACGAGCTGATCGATATCAAAGATGCTGATCGCGTCAGTACCCGCCTCGACGTACGCAACGACCGTATTGCTCGTGCCGAGATCGATGCCGACGATGTATTGCTTCATCGAACTCAGGCGTTCGCGCTGCCGCGCACATCGAATTCGACTTTCCAGCGCTCGTTCGTGCCGCGCGGCACGGCTTCGAGTTCCAGTGTGCCGGCTTCAGTGATCCGTGCATGCAGCTTCACCGGCACGACTTCGCCGGGCGTGCGTCCTTCGGGAGGCAGCGTGGCATGGATTTCCTCCAGCTCCTGCAACTCGTCGGGCGACCAGTAGTCGAGCATCGTGCCAACCTGATCTTGTCGCCGCACCGATGAACCGAAGAAACGGAAGTGCACGGGTTCGCCGACCACGAGACCAAATTCCTGAGCCGGCAAGGCCGCGTCCGTGCCTTCTTCCATACCGAAGGGGGCGAGGCACAACGCCTGGATAGGTGGCTCCATGCCGGGCACGGCGGGCATGGCAGACTCGATCGCAATATAGTAAGCGCGTGCAGTACCGCCGCGAATGCGCACGCCCTTGCCGCGTTTCACATAGCCGTAATACGCCGCGCCGCGCGCGACCGCGAGGTCGAGATCGGCGCCGCCCAACAGGCGCGCGGGCGCCGCGCCTTCAGCCGCGAGCCAGCCGTTAAGGCCATCGAGAATTCGCTCGACGAGCAGCATCGACTTGAACACGCCGCCGTTGAACAGAACCGCTGTCGGATGCAGGAAGCTCGCGTTTTCGGCCGGCATGTGCTGCAGTCCGTCGAGCTCGGCAAGCGCCGCGACCTGACGGCCGAGGAATGCGGCGAGGTGCCGCGTGATGCCCGCATCCTGCGCATACGGCAGGCCGAGTTGTGTCAGGCCGGCTCGCGTCCGGCTCATCGGCCGCGCCGAGGCATCGACTTGCGGGAAGAAGCCGTCGAGAATCGTCTGCGTGAGTTCCGCGCGAGTCAGTTCGGTGCGGATCGAGCCGCCAATCAGTTTCGATCCGCGGCTCGGCACGACCAGCGGCACTGTATCCGTACTGCGGTCGGTCAACAGGGTTTCCTTGGCCGAGCGACACGCATAGGTGAGTGCGCGCAACTGCCACGGATCGGCCTGCGTTCCCTGGGCGGCCAGCTTGCGCGCGACCACGTGTGCCAGCGCAAGGTCCATGTTGTCGCCGCCCAGCAGGATGTGTTCGCCAACCGCGACGCGATGCAACTCAAGATTGCCTTCGCGTTCAATGACCGCAATCAGCGACAGGTCGGTCGTGCCGCCGCCCACGTCCACCACCAGGATGATGTCGCCAACCTTCACTTGCTTGCGCCAGGCGCCGTTGCTTTTCTGGATCCAGCTATAGAGCGCCGCTTGCGGTTCTTCCAGAAGCGTCATGCGCGTGTAGCCCGCCGCTTGCGCTGCCTCGGCCGTCAATTCCCTTGCGGCTGGATCGAAGGAAGCAGGAATGGTGACCGTGATTTCCTGTTCGCTGAACGGTGCATCGGGATGCTCGTGATCCCACGCTTCACGCAAATGCGTGAGATAGCGCACCGAGCTTTCAAGCGGCGAGACGCGCGTCACTTCAGGCGGCGCGTCGCTTGGCAGAATCGCCGCACGACGGTCCACACCGGGATGACAGAGCCAGCTCTTGGCGCTCGACACCAGGCGAATCGGCGTCCCGGCGCCTCGGCTGCGCGCCATTTCGCCGACGGCGAAGTCACGCTCGGCGGTCCACGGCAAGGCCAGGTCGCCCGGCGTCAGTTCGCTCGGATGAGGCAGGTAGAGAAACGATGGCAGCAGTTCGGGCGCTTCAATGGCCCCCGGTGCGGTGAGCTGCGTGATGGGCAGCACGCCTTGAATGGTTTTCTCGCCGTCGCTGGCGGAGAGGTCGACATACGAGAGGGCACAGTGGGTGGTGCCCAGGTCGATGCCGATCGAATAGCGCGGCTCAGTCATCCCGGTCATAGCTCCACCTCGGCCTGTGCAATCACCGTCGCGTCGTGGGTCTTTGTCAACATCGGGAGCCTGACGTCCTCCACTCGCCAGCCGCGGTGGCTGATGTTGCCGTTGAAGGGCGGCTTGCCGACCACGTTGCCCGTCAGCCTGATCGCGGTTGCATCGAAGCCATCGGCGAGCGTCACGCGGCTGCCTTCGGCCTCTTCACGTACCGGGCGAATGGTGAAATGCTCACGCAGTGTTGTACGGCAACCTTCATGCACGAGCCTCGCGGCGGCGCCGATGTCGGCATCGGAATAACCTGCAATGTCCTCTTCAACAAAGTCGACGAAGCGCGCGCCACGCTGGAGCAATCCCAGAAGCTGAAGCGCTGCCTCCGGGCTCGACTCCTTGATCGTGGGTGCGGTTGTGGGTGCGGCTGCCGCTGCGGGTTGGGGCGCCGTGACTGGCGCCGCCACGACTGTCCCGTCGCGCAGCCGACGCACTTGCGCGGCGAATTCGCGGTCACCCAGGACCGCGAAAAAGGTTCCAACGGCCAAGGAAAATCTGCCGAAAAAAGATAGGTTCGATTCGGTCATACAAAATTGCTCCTGTAGGCTCGCGTGAACAACGAGCTATCGTGCCGGCCGCGGGACGAGGCTCGTTGAAAGCCTTGAAGGCGAATGCCGGCATTTAATTCGTGAGCCCGGTTGGGGGCTAAAACCCGTATTTTGCCTTGATGTGGCCGAGAGCCGTTCAATATGCGAATGGTGGCAGTCTATTGTTGCGATTTGTCGCGATTACGATGCTGCGTGCGCGTGTGCATGCGGCGTGCCTGACGGCATCGATACACTGATCTTGCCAGCGGTGAAATCGAGGCGCAGGCATTGCGCCGCGCCGCCTGAGGAGCCGTACGGGGTCGGGATTTGGTGCCTACGCAAGAAGGCCGGCACGGCTCAGTTCCGGTCGCTGGAGATGAAGCGCCTGTGGGCGCCCGTGGTTTCGCCGTCAGTCGCCGTCGAAATCGTCCGCTGCTTTGCGATTCCGGCGCTCTTCGTTGGCACGGCGAGCGCGCACGCGCTGGCGCCACAGGACGGTAATAACCTCTCCCGTAGTCGCGCCAGCGGGAATTTCGTTGCGGATGAGATTCGGCACCATCGGCAGGCCAAGGCGCTGCCTTCGCAGGGCCCGGGCTATGGCCGTGCGGCACTCCTGCCCGTGGCAATCCCATTCGTCCCGCATTTTTCTGCAGTAACGGCACTCGTTCATGGCAAATAGTGTAACTGTAATCCCTGATAGCCTGCCGGCTCCGGGGCGAAACTCCCGGTACTTTGTCAGGCTTTGTGTCTGGTCGTGCTCGCCGCGATTGTGATCATCGGCCGTGAAACGCGTTGTTTGTGCGGTTTGCTGCGTGCATCCATGGGAGGCCGGGGCCGGTCAGGAGTTGACGAGGGTCAGGGCCGCCACCATGTCTCAAGAGTTCGCTTGAAAAACGGATCCGCCGACAGGTATCCGCGTCGGCGACCACTCATCACGTCGGGGCAATCCCGGTTCGCGTTGGTTAAAGTATTGACGCCTGTTGCCGATATTCAGTCTAAGCACTGCCCCCGTTCAATTCACCTTGTCTTTGCTATTTACCGCTTCCGAGCCGCCACCATGGTCGAGCCATTGGCTCTTTCGCGATGCATGTTCCAACGGTTAGCTTTCAGGTGCGTCTAAAAGTGCCGACTGAAGCTGGGTCAATCCATCCCGCAACCAAAAAGTAAACCTCAAGTGCGACGAATTGATCTTGCCTCCCTGCTATCCGTCTTGATCAGCGTCATTCTCATGTCGTTGTACGGTTGTCACCAGCAAGACCACGCCTCTTCCAGCGCGACCGTCCCGGCCCGGACCACCATCACTGCGTTGATCTGGGCGCCAGACTGGCCGGAGGAGATGCTTCAGATTGCCGCCGAATTCAGCAAGCTCAATCCCGACATACGCGTGAACGTGCAGTTCATGATCGGCAATTCAGTCGAAGAAAATATCAAGCCCCGGATTGCGTCTGGCAACTTGCCAGATCTGGTCAGTGTCAACCCGAACGCCTATGCGGCTGAATTGGCCGATCAAGGCATCCTGGCGGACGTCGGCGGGACATCAGCATGGAACAACATGCTCGACCCTCTCAAGGGAGACTGGACGAGTCGCCAATCCAGGAGGTTCGGAATCTCCGGCGGAGTGGCTACCACGCTGATTTACTACAACCAGGATATGTTCGCGAAGGCGGGGATCAAGGAACTGCCGACCAATTTCCCCGAGTTTCTCAAGGTTTGCGATAAGCTCAAACGTGCGGGTTTTATACCTATCATGTGGAACGGTGGCTTCCCGAACATGCTCGGCAACGGTCCCTTCAGCTTCGGCTTTGCCAACAATGTGGTAGCACACGAGCCGGATTGGAAGAACAAGATCTCTGACGGCACGCTCGATTTGAACACGCCTCAGGTAGCCGATATTTTTGCCAAGATTCTGCTGATTGCAGACCGTGGATATGTGCAAGAGGCATTCATGGCGACGGACTACGATGAAGGCATACGCTTGTTCAAGGAAGGCAAAGTTGCAATGGCTTTTCACGGCAGTTGGGCGGCCGGCCTTTTGCTGCACGGCAACCCCTTCGAGGTCGGCGTGTTCATTCCGCCCTGGAACGCGCCGGGCAAAAGGGTAGTGCCTGTAATCGGCAGCGAAACCGGGTTCGCGGTGTGTGAAACGCCCAACAAAGTCGCGGCGACGCGCTTTCTCGAATTCATCGCCGGGAAGGGATTCTCCATTCTCCAAAGAAAACGCCAGAACATTTCGCCATTCAAGCAGGTCGATGCAACAATGGTAAGCAATCCGAAGATTGTGGATTACACGAATATGGTCAGTCGCTTTTCCGTAACCGGTAGCCCGTACTATTCGGTTCTACCCTCCAATTCGATCGAGCGGCTGCATCCGTTGATGCAAGATGTGCTGTTCAAGAAAATCACGCCCAGGCAGGCGGCACGACTCCTGGATGAATCTGTCAAGCATGAAGCGAAGATGCATTACAAATGAAACCAATCATCGGTTCGCTGCGAAATGTCTTCGAATACCTCTCCCTGGATCTGCTGCGCCGTGTCGAAATTCGTTACCGGCTGATCACCGCATTCATTCTGCTTTCGCTGCTCCCCATACTTCTTTCGGGATACTTATCGTATGTGGAATCAACCGCAGCCATAAAAGAGAAAGCGGAGATATTTTCGAAAGAGGTGGTCAAGCAGTTATCCAAGAACGTCTTGCTGAGGATGGAGCAGATCGAGACGGAAAGCAGCTTTCTTGTACTCTCTGACCGGGTTCAAGGCGCGCTGATAAGAGTCGCAAACGGCAGCGCCAAGGAGCAGACCGAGGCGCGCCAGGATATGGCCCGGCTGCTCCTGGAGCACTACGGATCGATTGATTTCATCAACCAGAAATATCTGCTCGACAAGAACAACCGGATCATGGACACCCAGGCGTTCGCGCAATTGACCCAGGGTGTGACGCGCTTGGTGAAGCAGGCGCCCGGTCATAGTGGACACCCTTACTGGGGCAGTTACGACAACGGCGTTGGGCAACAAAACCTGGGGATGGTGCGGGCGATCATAAGCAAGAGCAACAATCACCAGATCGGCAATCTGGTTCTGGTTATTCGCCCCGAATATTTCTCGACAATTTTTAACGACGTCGCCTTGGGAAGCGGAACGGAAATCTACGTTCTCGATGCCAGCAGCAACAAGCTGATTGTCCGTGCCGACGACACATCCGCGAATTCGGACCAGACCGCGGGCGAGACCGCCGACCCCGGCTTGATCGATAAAATTACGCATAACGAACCATATGGCAAGGCGAGTGGTTTCGTCGCCTTCGAGGGCAAGCACCGCGCGCGCTACTTTGCCGCGTACTCAAGGATTCCCGGCACGACCTGGTTTGTGGTCGGCACCATTCCGGAAGCGAAGTTGACGGCGCAGGCGCAGTCGGTGCGCAACCAGATCATACTGGTCGGGATCTCGGGCTTCCTGCTTTCGATCTTCCTCGCCTACTTCATTTCCCACAGCATTTCGGCGCCGCTTAAGCAACTGGTGCGAAAGATGCACGATACAGGCAACGATGCGGGAGCCCAGGAGGAAGAAGGTGCACAAGCGCTCACTAATGCTGACAGTGAGGATGAGCTAGGCAGACTGGCGCAGCGCTTTGAGAGAATGCGCGAGGCGATCAAGCAGAAGATCCAGAAGATCAACGAGATCAACGCTTCCCTTGAGCAGACCGTCATTGAGCGAACGGCGGAACTTGTTACCAAGGAGCACGAGTCGCGCACGTTGATCGAGAATTCTCCGGACACGATTACCCGTTACGACCGGGACGTCCGCCGCATTTACGCCAATCCCGCTTTCTGTGCCTCGGTGGGGCGCAGCCTTGGCGAATCGCTCGGCAAGCGACCCTCGGAGATCCCCGGCGGCGCTAATGCCCTCATCTACGAGAAGAAGATAAGCGAAGCCATTTCCAGCGGAAAAAGTGGCCAGTTTGAGTTGAAATGGGTCAGCAACGATGGACAGGAACAATGCGCCCATATCCGCCTGACTCCAGAGATTGACCGGTCGGGCAAGGTGAGCTCGGTGCTCGCTATCGGTCGTGATTTATCGGACCGGATGGCGTTCGAGGCGACGATCTGGAAACAGGCGAATTTCGATGCGCTAACTCATCTTCCGAATCGTCAGATGTTTCATGACCGTCTCGACCATGAAGCCAGAATGTCGGGACGTTCCGGACAGCGTATGGCGTTGATGCTGATTGACCTGGATCGCTTCAAAGAGGTCAATGACTCCCTCGGACACGACACAGGCGACATCCTGCTGATTGAGGCTGCCAAACGCATCACGTCGTGCGTGCGCGAATCGGACACGGTTGCCCGTCTCGGCGGTGACGAGTTCACCGTCATTCTGCCCAACCTGAACGATACCGAAAGCATTGACCGGATCGCAAAGGCCATCATTGAGAAGCTGGCCGAGCCCTTCAAGCTTGGCCCGGACGAGGCTTTCATATCTGCCAGCGTTGGCGTGACGCTTTACCCCGACGACACCAGCGAACTTGATGTCCTTTTCAAGAATGCGGACCAGGCCATGTATGCGGCCAAAAGCGCGGGGCGCAACCGTTTCAGCTACTTCACGCCCGACTTGCAAGTGGCGGCGGAAAAGCGCCGGCGTCTCACGAGTGATCTTCGCGCCGCCCTGCCTGGCGAGCAGTTCCAGATCTATTACCAGCCCATTGTTGACTTGGCGACCGGGGAAATCTACAAAGCCGAGGCGCTGATCCGCTGGCTGCACCCTGAACGCGGCACGATCAGTCCGTTGGATTTCATTCCATTGGCCGAAGACACGGGGCTCATCGTTCCGATCGGCGACTGGATGTTCAAGCAGGCCGTGCAACAAGCCCGGCAATGGCGCAGCCGATTCCATTCGTCGTTCCAGATCAGCGTCAACGTGTCGCCGGTGCAGATTCGCCAAGACAACCTCTTGTGTATCCAATGGCCCGAATATCTGGTTCAGGAAGGGATGCCGGGACAGAGTGTTGCGGTTGAAATAACCGAGGGGCTGTTGCTACAAGCCGAATCGAAGATTGACGAGAAGCTGCTGACCTTCCGTGATGCGGGGATCCGGATTTCGATCGACGACTTTGGGACCGGTTACTCGTCGCTGGCGTATCTCAGGCGCTTCGACATCGATTTCCTCAAGATCGACCGTTCATTCGTGCAGAACCTCGCCTTCGATGGAGACAACCGGGCGCTTTGCGAGGCGATGGTTGTACTGGCTCACAAAATGGGATTAAAAGTCATTGCCGAAGGGGTGGAGACGACCGAGCAACGGGATTTCCTCATCGCGGTGGGTTGTGATTATGCCCAGGGGTTTTTATATTCCGAACCGGTTCCGCCTGATCAATTTGAGGTGTTGTTATGGCCGGCTCTCGAGGAAGGAACTGCTTGTCATTCTTGCGTTACGCCTTAGTGGGGGCGGCGGTTTTGGAGTTTCGAGGTTCGTGGGGGGGTGCTGGCGCTGCGGGGGTGCTTTCGGGGTTGGCGGGCGGAGTCGATGTTGGATTGCACGGGTTCTGGGGTTGGCGGTCGGGGTCTATGCTGGGTTGCCAGGTTCCGGTGTTGGCGGTCGGAGTCAATGCTGGGTCGCCAGATTCCTGCGTTAGCGGTCGGAGTCAATGCCGGGTTGCTGCTTTTAGCGTTAGTGACCTGCTTAGGTTAGCTAATTTCTTTATCACTGTTAGCCACTGTGCGTGGCGGCACGTCATTTCTTTGTCCAAAGCGACAAAGAAACGAAGCAAAGAAAACGCTTTCAAAACGCGGGCTCATAAGTGTCCCCAGCGTGCAGTTCCCATACATGGGTACCCCAAAAGCACGGTGCTCGCCGGAGCCACCGATGTGTGAACCCCTCCTTCTCGCGAATCCTGACACGAACACGCTTCGCCCCCAACGCTCTCGGGCAAGCACGAATTACCAAGGAGCCCGCCCGTCCTCACGCGCATTTACGGCTGCGGTTTTTTGTAGGTTGACTGACTGATCTGCGCGGCCGTATCCGTAGATCACACCTTGATTCGTAGCAGCTTGACGCGTATGTACCGCCTCATATTTTGATGAGTTAGCTGCAAACTTATAGGCCTATTTCCGTCGAGTGCCGCCTTACGTATTTGGGGCTTTGTTACTTCGTGGGTTGGTAACATGGTTTGGCATGCGTACAAATTCGAAAGGAGGTTGTCCGCGGATAGCGCGGGGTGCTCCTTGGGCAGGTTCAGTCACTGGTGGCGAAGCGTGTGGGTATCCGTGTTCGGAGAAGGAGGGGTTCACACATCCGAGGCTCTGGCGAGCACCGTGCTTTTGGGGCACCTATGAATGGAAACTGCACGCTGTGGACACTTAGGGTAGCGTGGTTTAAAAGCGCTTTCTTTGCTTCGTTTCTTTGTCGCTTTGGACAAAGAAATGACGCGCCGCCACGCGCAGTGGCTAATAGTGATAAAGAGAAAATCCGACTCACGCAGACCGCTAAGGCCGAGAGCAGCAACCCGGCATTGACTCCGACCGCTAACCCAGGAACCTGGCAACCCAGCATTGACTCCGACCGCCGACCCCAAAGCAACCCGGCACCGACCCCAACCGCTAACCCAGGAACCCGCGCAACCCGGCATCAACCCACTTCCCCCCCGACGGGCGCCAGCCGCGCATCAACCTCAATGACAGAGCGGCGTCGCGCCGCCTCACACACGAGACCATCTGGCGAAAGAACGTCGATCAAATCATCGGCCGACATCGGATGACCAAGCAAGAAGCCTTGCAAGGAATCACAACCAAGACGGGTCAGGAATTCCTGCTGTGCCCGTGTCTCCACACCCTCGGCAACAATATTCAAATTGAGTGTCTGGCCCAGTGCCACAATCGCCGACACAATCGCCGCATCCTCCGTATCACGGGCAAGGTCCCGGATAAACCCACGGTCGATTTTCAGCTCGCTTGCCGGCAGCCGTTTCAAATACAGAAGACTTGAATAGCCAGTGCCAAAATCATCGATGGAAATACGCACGCCCATCTCGTGCAGTTGCTCCAGGATTCGCAGGCTTGTATCGACATCGTGCATCGCCGTGGACTCGGTGATCTCGAGCGTCAGGCAGCTCGGTTCCAGCAGGTGGCGCGCCAAGGTCTCCCGGACGGTTCGAATCAGACTCGCGTGTCTGAATTGCATTGCCGACAGATTGACCGCCATGGTCAGCTCGTGATGTCCCGCGTTGCGCAACACGGCAATCTGCCGGCAGGCCTCGTCGAATACCCATTCACCAATTGACACGATCAAGCCGGTTTTCTCCGCCAAGGGGATAAACTGGTCTGGCGGAATCAACCCGCGAGTAGGATGCCGCCAACGCACCAGCGCTTCCACGCCGATTACCGGCCCGTGGGGTGCAGTGAACTTCGGTTGATATTGCAAGATCAGCTGGTTTCGATCAACCGCCGCGCGAAGATCCTGCACGAGCTGCAACTGCTCATGCACATTGGCGTTCATGGAGGCTTCGAAGAAGCAGTAGGTATTTCTTCCTAGCGCCTTTGCGTGATACATCGCGGCATCCGCATTGATCAGCAGGTCCTCCTGATGAAAGCCGTTGCCGGGATAGATCGCAATACCAATGCTGGTCGACACGCGCAACTCGCGGCCGGCAAGCTGAAACGCTTCTCTCATAGCGGCCAATATTTTGCCGGCGAGGGTCGCCGCATCCGCCGGTTCCGCAACCTCCGCGAGCAACACGAATTCGTCTCCTCCCACACGGGCGAGCGTGTCCTGTGACCGAACATTCATCCCTATGCGTTGCGCGACATCGACCAGCAACAGGTCACCAACGTGATGGCCGTACGCGTCGTTGACCACCTTGAACCCGTCCAGGTCCATGAACATCAGGGCGAAGCGACCACGCTCGCGATCAGCACTCTGGATCGCCCTGCTAAGCCGGTCTTCCAGCAGCACGCGATTGGGAAGCTTGGTGAGGGCGTCATGCAATGCCAGGTACGTCAATTCCTGGTTGGCCTCAGCGAGCGAGACCGCCAATAGGGCGGTGCGTGACTCCAGCCGCAGGTCAAGGACTGAAATGATCAGTGCAATGGTGAGCACCGCCAGCGTGGCAACAATGATCACAAGCGCCAGCCATCCTGCACTCACGCCCTCGCGCGCGGCACCGCAAACGCTCCCAATCGGAAATTGCGCCGCGGCCATGCCGGTGTAGTGCATCGCGACAATGGCAAGGCCCATCACCACCGCTGCGCCTGCACGCATCGGCCGAACCACGGGTGAATAACGGCGCAAGTGGAATGCAATCCACAGTGCTGCGCCTGACGCAAGAATCGCGATGATGACGGACAGGATAAAAAGGGACGGGATGTAGCGGATTCCGGGCGTCATGCGCAACGCGGCCATGCCCGTATAGTGCATACCCGTGACCCCGGCACCCATTAATACAGCGCCGCCGATCAATCGCGACACAGGCAATTCGTTCTGGCCCACAAGCCACAGCGCGAACGCCGAAGATGCAATGGCGATCAGCAGTGAGAGCACCGTGATCGAGGGGTCGTAGCCAAGCGAAATCGGCAAGCTGAAGGCCAGCATGCCGACAAAGTGCATCGACCAGATGCCCGTGCCCATGGCGCACGCGCCGCCTATCAGCCACCCAAAGGCTGCCCGTCCCTGTGAGGTAGAAATGCGGCCCGCCATGTCCAACCCCGTATACGAGGCCAGAATCGCGACAAGCAGCGAGAACAAGACGAGCAAACTATTGTAGCTACCAGCAAGCATGGGGTATTCCATAAGTGTTGATCCGAACTGCGTGGATCTCTCTCGCCGCGTCCGTGCACAACGGCGTGAGCATAAACTGATTGTCGAGCGTTGGCCTCCCACGTAAACAGGTGCCTGAGGCACGGAGAAGAAGCGGCCATGAGCGTCAGCCCGGTGTGCAAAAGTCGCGATAGCCGAGCTCACGGCAACAGCTCACACAATACTTATAACGACCCGGCGTCCCGAAACTTGAAAAAATTACGCGCCGGTCGCATGCCGCCGCGCACCTCAAAGTGCAATCAGGGTGGTATTCCGGTCGCCACTCATGTCGAGGCGACCCTTATGAGGGGGCCGTGAGGGCGCGCCAAAAACACACGTGCCCGGCAGCGATCGATAAAGAATCGACCACGGCCGGGCACGTCTGCGTCCGCTGCAAAGCGTCAGTTACAACCTGCCATCACGACAAATGATGCACCTCTTGCAAACCGAATACCGGCGTTGGAATTCCCTCCATCCGCGCCTTGAGTTGCAGCGATAAATACTGCGAGTAGTGCCGCGATTGATGCAGGTTCCCGCCATGGAACCACAACGCCTGCTGCTGCGTAGGTTTCCACATGTTGCGCTGCTCGCCTTCCCACGGCCCAGGGTCCTTGGTCGTATTCGATCCCAATCCCCACACCTTGCCCACCTTGTCCGCCACCTCACGCGAGATAAGATCCGCGGCCCAGCCGTTCATCGACCCATAACCGGTCGCGTACACAACCAGATCCGCTTCAAGTTCGCTGCCGTCGCTGAGCACGACAGAATGCTCTTTCAACTCGACCACATCCACGCCGCTCTTCAGCTTGATCTTGCCGTCCGCGACGAGGTCTGATGCGCCCACATCGATGTAATAACCCGATCCGCGCCGCAGGTATTTCATGAAGAGGCCCGAGCCGTCATCGCCGAAATCGAGCATGAAACCTCGCTTCTCCAGCCGGTCGTAAAACTCCGCGTCACGCTCCTTGATCGCGTTATAAACCGGGATCTGGAACTCGTGCAGGATCTTGTAAGGTATCGATGCAAACGTCAGGTCGGCCTTCATCGTAGTCATGCCCGACGCCACCGCGCGCTCGGAGTAAAGGTCGCCCAGCGCCAACTCCATGAGCGAGTTCGACTTGACTATGTGCGTGGACGAGCGCTGCACCATGGTCACATCCACGCCCGCTTCCCACAGCGCGCCGCAAATATCGTGTGCAGAATTATTCGCGCCGATCACAACCACCTTCTTGCCCTTGTAAGCATCCGGTCCCGGATGTTTCGACGAATGATGCTGCTCGCCCTTGAACACATCCATGCCCTTGAACTTCGGCATATTCGGCTTGCCCGACATCCCGGTTGCAAGCACGAGTTGTTTCGGCCGAAGCGTTAGCTTTTCGCCGCCGCGCTCGACTTCCACGGTCCATTCACCCGCAGCCTCGTCGTATTGAGCGGACGTGCATGTGGTCGATCCCCAGTAGTTCAGCTCCATGACCTTTGTGTACATCTCCAGCCAGTCGCCAATCTTGTCCTTCGGCGAAAACACTGGCCAGTTGTCAGGGAACGGCAGGTACGGCATGTGGTCGTACCAGACCGGATCATGCAGGCACAGGCTCTTGTAACGCGCGCGCCATTGGTCACCGGGCCGCTCGTTCTTATCGATAATAATTGCCGGCACGCCCAGTTGCCGCAGCCGTGCGCCCAAAGCAATCCCGCCCTGCCCGCCGCCAACAATCAGGCAATACGGCTGCTTGTCATAACCCAGTGTCTCCAGCTCGGCCTCGCGATTCTCCTTCCAGCTGGTCCTGTCCTTACGTGCGCCATGCTCGGCGCCCATCGGCCGCTTGATGCCTTTCGGTTCTTCGTGGCCCTTAAGTTCGGTCATGGTCGTGAGCAGCGTCCAGATCTGCCCATCCTTCACGCGGATAAAGCCCGTACCTCGAGCAACGCCGGTCTCGAACGTGATCCACGCTTGCGTCACGCCGTCCGCTTCGGTCGCCGTTTCGTTATCGGCAATCTTCAGGTTCGATGGCTTGACTGTGTCCAGCTGCGATTCCAGCATCGCCGCAATCTGCTCGCGGCCTTCCATCGTCTTGATGTTCCAGGTGAACGCGACCAGGTCGCGCCAAAAACCATCGGGCTGGAATTGCGCGGCCGCCGCTGCTGTGTCGCCGCTCTTTAGCGCGGCTTCGAATGTCTCCAGGACGTTGGAGATGGTTTGATTCGGATTCTGTTCAGACATGGTGGCTCCTCCATTAGTTACGGATCACTAAGTATCGATTAAAAAAGACGGGTTCTTTGCCCGCTAAAATAAAACGCAAGTCTGCTGCTAGCGCCTGTGCGGCGCCACTATTCCAAACTTCGCTATACGCCGGTACAACGTCGCCCGCGATATGCCCAGCGCTTGTGCCGCTATGACTGGCCGCCATTTAGCATGGGTCATCGCAGCGAGTATGCGAGTGCGTTCAAGTGTTTCGCTTTCGGACAACGCGCGTTCCGTTACCGGCTTGGCGGCTTCGCGTGGTGGCGGCGTCGGGCTTCGGGAAACGTGTACAACAGGCGGCCTGACACGCGCATGCAGCGGCGAACCCGAGCCGACCAGCCTGAACGAGATGAGATCGCGTCCGGGGCGTGCATCGAGCAGACGTTCGGCGCGGATATCGAAGAGTTCGGAGACGTGGCGCGGCAACTGATTCAGCCCCGGCACGCATTCCTTCGCGCGCCGGTTAGCCGCAATCGCGTAACCGCGTGCGTCGAACGCGATCAATATTTCCGGCTGCGCCTCAACGTAATGCCGGCTGCGGTGCGCAAGCAAGACCCAGCAATGCGTGGTCGCGTTGAGGAAGAAACCGTCCTCTATCAGCAACGCGCTTTGCCGAACAATATGGTTGACCAGCCGCTGGCTCTCGCGCTCTTCGGGCGAGCGCACCGCCGACGCATCCAGCACGCCGATCAGCTCGCCTCGCACGCCGAAGATAGGCGATGCGCTACAGGTCAGCGTGGTGAACGCCGCGCGGAAATGGTCGGTCTTGTGGACGGTGATCGCCTCGGCGTCGAGCAGCACCGACGCAACACCGCATGTCCCCTCTTCACGCTCGGACCAGCACGAGCCGGGATACAAACCCGCGCGCTTGAATTCGTGCCGGCGATCACGATCCACCCGGTAGTCGATGGTCACGCCCTCTGCATCGGTCAACATCACGCAGTAGTCGGCTTCGCGTACGGTTTCATGCAGTCGCGAAAGACATTGGCCGGATGCACGCAGCACGGTTTCTTCGCGCTGCTGGACATCGCGTAGTTCGGGAACGGTCAGGATGCGCGGCCCGATAGTCGCGCCCGGATCGAGATGATATTGCTCCAGCGAGCGCCTATACGACGACGCCAGCCGCGACGCATCGGCACCCGGGCTGCTCATGCGGCCTTCTATCACGTTGCGCACGCGATCGATGTGTCTGGTCTGCGAAACATACGGCATGAAGAGCCTCCGGCCGATTCGGTGCGCTCGCGCCATTCACGACACGCGGCAACCCGAAAACTTAAACGCATGATGACGTTTTAGCATGCGTATTCCGGGAGATCACACCGCAGTGCACCATCGAGGTTGATGAGACATCTGTCTCAATCAACGGCGAGGCTGTGGACTCGCGGTTATGGACTGTTACCGACGCCGCGTTTCGTCGAGCGCCGCCATCTTCCGGTAGAGCGTGTTACGCGATACGCCAAGCATTCGCGCTGCCGCCGAGACGTTGCCGGCGTGCGTCTCAAGCGCTGCCGCGACGGCCGACAACGCGAGATCGTCCAGGCGCGCGCTGTCCGTCGCAGACGGCGACAAGGCCACTTTCGCATTCTCCGCGTCGCGTTCGTCATCGAAGAAATCTTGCGGCAGATGGTCCAGGCCGATGCACGTCTCATGGTCGTCAAGCATCGCACACGCGGTCCTCAGCACGTTCGCCAGTTGCCGGAAATTTCCCGGCCACGGGTGACGGGTGAACGCCGCCAGCACCTCAGGTGAAACCCTGATGGGTGCACCACTTGGACGCTCGGCACGAAGGATCTTTTCGACGGTCACAGCCAGATCGGTCCGCTGGCGCAGCGGCGGCAGCGTCACGAGCAACCCGTTGATCCGGTAATAGAGATCCTCACGAAATTCGCCAGCAGTGACGCGCTCGCGCAGATTGCGATTGGTCGCGCAAATCAGGGCGAAATCCACAGGCACGGCGCGCGTGCTGCCCAGCGGCGTCACCATGCGCTCTTGCAGCACACGCAGCAAACGGCTTTGCAACGAGTACGGCATATCGCCGATTTCATCGAGGAACAGGGTACCGCCATCGGCTTGCAGGATCTTGCCGCAAGCGCCGCGTTTGGACGCGCCCGTAAACGCCCCTTCCTCATAACCGAACAACTCCGCTTCTATCAGCGTGTCCGGGATCGACGCACAATTCACCGCAACGAACGGCCCGTCGCAACGAGGCGAGTCACGATGCACGGCGCTCGCCAGGACATCCTTGCCGGTACCCGTCTCACCGCCAATCAGGATCGGAATATTTTTACCGATCACCCTGCGCACCCGTTCAACGAGTGCCGCAACCTGGGCGTCGCCAGTCATCAGGTAACGCAGGCCGGAGAGTTTCGGCTGCGGTTCCGAGACGCGTTTGCGCGCGATGACATCGGTGACATCGTGACTGTCCGTCGAGAGTGCAACGGCCGTCGAGCGCCTCAGATCGGCGCTGGCAAAAACATTAACGCCGCTGTGCAGGCACAGCGAAATCGTGCGTTCGACGGGCGCGCCCGCGCCGCTGCGCATCCGGTCGAACAGTTCGCTGCATGAGACGTTGAACAACGATGACAAGGTATGCGCGCGCAACGAGGCAAGCGGCAAGCCAAACTGAAATTGCGCGCTGCGATTAGCCGATAGAAAGCGTCCATCAGCCCTGAACGCAGCAATGCCTTCCATCAACGTGCCGATAAACTCCGGACGCCCGTGAAAATGGATTCGCAATGCTTCAGGAAAGGCGCTGGTGAACAAATGGTTCTCGATCATCTGCGCGGACATCTTGGCAAGCGCCATGGTGTGACGGCTGTGGCCGCGACAATCGCCGGTGACGTCAAAAACGCCTAGCAACTCTCCGAACGGATCGAGAATCGGCACGCTGGAGCACGCAAGGAACCGGTTCGCGCGCAAGTAATGCTGGTCGCCGAGCACCATGGCGGCGTCGCGTGCGGCAATGGCCGTGCCTATCGCGTTGGTGCCCTGCTGCTGTTCGCTCCATAACGCGCCCGGACGCAACGCGACACGGTCGGCACGGGCGAGGAAATCGTCGTCGCCAAGCGAATGCAGGATGAGCCCTTCAGAGTCGGTCAGTACGACCATGCTATGCGTATTGGCGATCTGCCCGTAGAGCGTTTCTATGACGGGCAGCGCATGCGTGGAGAGCGCGCGATTCTGTTCGCGCTTGAGTCGGAGATCCGCTTCGCTGAGCACGCCGTAGTCGGGCCGCATGGTGTCCGACAGGCCGAAGCTCCGGGAACGTTCGTGCGATTGCTTGATGATATCCAGGCCTTCCATACGGTCAGCATGATCGCTGACCAGCAGCGCGGATCCACTTGATCCGCTTGAACGGTCGATAGAAACCGGGTTCATAAGCATTGTCTCCTTCGCCAGCATTCGCGGAAGGAGTCGGTCGTCAGCTCCGCCCATCGCGTGGTCGATCGAGACAATGTACCACTGCTACCGTGTTCAACCCCGGGTTCAACCCGTGACGTGCTCGACCGGATGACGCTCGAGCCACGCAGATTCGGTGTCGTCGAAAAGGCGCGATCGCGTGAGAAAACGCAACCCGCTCGGCCGTTCCAGCGAAAACATGCCGCCATTTCCCGGCACGCAATCGATGATCAACTGCGTGTGCTGCCAGTATTCGAATTGAGATTCGCTCATGTAGAACGGCACGCCGGCTAGCTCGCCGAGCTTGACGTCCGACGAACCGACCATGAATTCGGCGACCGGGAAACACATGGGCGCGCTACCGTCGCAGCAACCGCCCGACTGATGGAACAACACCTGTCCGTGTTCGGCCTTCAGCTTATCGATTAATTGGATCGCCGCCGGCGTGGCGACCACGCGCGAAACTTCTTCTTCGGTCATAAGGGTTTCCACTGAATACGCAATATGACGAGCCGCAAAAGCGGCCCGCCATTTCAATCAGACAACTGCTTCAATCAGAAGAAACCGAGCGGCTTCTGGCTATAACTCACCAGCAGGTTTTTTGTCTGCTGATAGTGGTCGAGCATCATCTTGTGATTTTCCCGGCCAATGCCCGATTGCTTGTAACCACCAAACGCCGCATGCGCCGGATACGCGTGATAGCAGTTGGTCCATACACGCCCAGCCTGGATGTCGCGGCCGAAACGATAGGCTCGCGTACCGTCGCGCGTCCATACGCCCGCACCGAGGCCATAAAGCGTGTCATTGGCGATTTCCAGTGCCTGCGCTTCGTCCTTGAAAGTAGTCACCGACACCACCGGCCCAAAGATTTCTTCCTGGAAGATGCGCATCTTGTTGTGACCGCGGAAGACGGTCGGCTTCACGTAGTAGCCGTTCTTCAACTCGCCGTCGAGCGCGTTGCGTTCGCCGCCGATCAGGCATTCAGCGCCTTCCTGCTTGCCAAGATCGATATACGACAGGATCTTTTCAAGCTGCTCCTGCGAGGCTTGCGCGCCAATCATTGTCTTCGAGTCGAGCGGGTGCCCCTGGCTGATGGCCGCCACGCGCTTGAGCGCGCGTTCCATGAAGCGATCGTAGATTGACTCTTCAATCAGCACGCGCGACGGGCACGTACAGACCTCGCCCTGATTCAGCGCGAACATGGCGAAACCTTCAAGCGCCTTGTCGAAATAGCTGTCGTCCGCGTTCATGACATCGGCGAAGAAAATGTTCGGGCTCTTGCCGCCGAGTTCGAGCGTCACCGGAATCAGGTTCTGGCTGGCGTACTGCATGATCAGGCGGCCAGTCGTGGTCTCGCCGGTGAACGCGATCTTGGCAATTCGCTTATTCGATGCCAGCGGTTTGCCAGCCTCCAGCCCAAAGCCGTTGACCACGTTGAGCACGCCGGCCGGCAATAGATCCTCGATCAATTCGATCAGCACCAGCAGCGAAGCGGGGGTTTGTTCAGCGGGCTTGAGGACGACGCAATTGCCCGCGGCGAGCGCAGGTGCTAGCTTCCACACCGCCATCAGAATCGGGAAATTCCACGGGATAATCTGCCCTACCACGCCTAGCGGCTCATGGAAGTGGTACGCGACCGTGTCCCCATCGATCTGCGAAATCGAGCCTTCCTGAGCCCGCACGCAACCGGCGAAATAGCGGAAATGATCGATCGCCAACGGGATATCGGCGGCCATGGTTTCGCGTAGCGGCTTGCCGTTATCGATTGTTTCCGCCACCGCAATGCGCGTCAGATTCGCTTCCATCCGGTCGGCAATCTTGTTCAGGATGTTGGCTCGCTCAGCGGGCGACGTCTTGCCCCAAGCGGTCTTCGCTTTGTGCGCTGCGTCGAGCGCGAGTTCAATATCAGCTTCGCGCGAGCGCGGAATCGATGTGAACGGTTCGCCCGTGATTGGCGAAATGTTATCGAAATACTCACCACCTACCGGCTTGACCCATTGACCACCGATGAAATTGCCATACTGCTTTTTATACGGGAAGTCTGTGTTCAAAAATTGCATCTCGGCGTGATTCATGTGCGTGCTCCTCGCATGTCGGTGAGAATGACCGCCGCGACTATGATTGCCGCGACCGGTGGAAACATACTTGCGAGATGCGTGCCAATGGACGTCTTGTATGTGGGCACGGGCGGTGCGGGATTTCGGCTTGTGTAAGAGGGAGACCCAAGCGTTCCGTTTCGGAACAGGTGCGCCGAAAAACGCGTTGAAACGGAACAGTGACGCGTGGTGGATTTGTTGTGCAATATAGTGCGTCGGACCGGTGGCGTTCGTCATGGGCGTAACTTGAAAGAGAGGCACGCGATGGCATTGATCGGCGTTAAAGCATTGGTATTTGATGTATTTGGCACTGTTGTGGATTGGCGCAGCGGCGTGGCGCGTGACGCCGCGCTGTTTCTGGCGCGGCGTCAAATTAACGGCATCGACCCGTCCGAATTCGCCGATGCCTGGCGTCGACGGTATGGCCCTGCCATGGAGGAAGTGCGCAGCGGCCGGAGAGCATTCGTTCGGCTAGACGTGTTACACCGCGAGAACTTGCTGGCGGTATTGGCGGACTATGGAATTGATGCCGCAAGCATTCCGGACGAGGAAGTAGATGAGCTGAATCTGGCGTGGCATCGGCTCGATCCGTGGCCCGACTCCCTCACCGGCCTCACTCGACTCAAGGCCACTCGCATCATTGCGCCACTTTCGAATGGCAACATTGTGCTGATGCTGAACATGGCGAAACGCGCCGGCATTCCGTGGGACGCAATTCTGGGTGCGGAAGTCGTGCAGGCGTACAAGCCGATGCCCGAAGCGTATTTGCGAACCGCCGATGTACTGGGTCTGCGCCCGGAGCAAATGTGCCTGGTCGCCGCGCACAACAGTGATCTCGCAGCGGCGAGGCAATGCGGGTACAAGACGGCGTTTGTTGCTCGGCCAACGGAACATGGGCCGGGGCAGACCACGGACTTGAAGGCCGAAGCGGACTGGGACGTGGTCGCGCGTGACTTCAACGATCTGGCGGATAAGGTGGGAGCTTAGGGTGACTTAGCTCAACTTAAACCGTCTGCCGTTCGACAATATGAAACCCGACATCAACCACGTTCGCTTCCTTCGCGCCTTTCAAGCGCTCTAACAAACAGCGCGCTGCGCTCACGCCAATACGCGTGCCGTCCACGCCCACGGTCGTCAATTGCGGACTGGTTTCCGAAGCGAACTCCAGATCGCCGAAACCGCAGATGGCCAATTGCGACGGCACGTCGATACCCCGCCGTTTTGCCTCGCCAAGCACGCCGATAGCAAGCAAGTCCGAGCCGCAGAAAACCGCATCGAGTGATGGCATCTGCTCCAGCAGCTTAGGCAACGCGACTTTGCCAATGGACACCGAGCTGGGCGGCGCGACAATCACGTCCGCTATATCGTGGATCCCTGCGCGCGCCAGCCGCTCCCGAAAGCCGGTGATACGCGCAATCGCACGATCATCATTGGCCGACACCAGACCCGGATGCGAGACCCCACGCGCCAAGAAGCGCTCCGCAACCGCAACGCCCACTTCGTAATGCGAGAAACCGACGAGCATATCGATCGGCGTCTCAGTCATGTCCCACGTTTCAACAATCGGAATGCCGACATTGCGCAGCCTTTCGCGCAACGAATCCGTGTGCGCGACGCCCGTGAGCAGCACCCCTTCAGGACGCCGGCTCAAGACGGCATCAAGCAGCGTTTCCTCACTGGAATCGCTGTAGCCGCTCAACGCGAGCAGCACCTGATAACCGGCCTTCGACATGGTCTCGCTGAACACCTGAATAGTCTCGGAAAACAACGAGTGCGCGATGGTCGGGACAATCGCCGCGATCAGCCGCGACTTCGCCGAGGACAACCCGCCCGCGAGCCGGTTAGGTACGTAACCAAGCTTCTGGACCACCTGACGCACGCGCTCGAGCGTTTCCGGCGCGACCGATTCCGGATTGTTAAAGACACGCGAAACCGTGATGGGAGAGACGCCCGCAACAGCCGCGACGTCGGTAATGCGCAGTCCTTTCGGACCGCCGCGCGAGCGCTTGACGGGCGCGGGCGGAGCTTCTTCCCGGGCGTCGATGGCGTCGATGGAATGGGCGGTCGGCTTGTCGTTCGGCATGGTTCGCTTGGTTGCAGGAGGACTTGACGCCGATATTGTAGTCAACGCCGACCGGGCCTTGTCATAAGAACGATACCGCTGCTCCCTACGCCGCTTCCACCCTCCGCTCACTGGCCGCCTCGTGCGTTCCGTCGTGACGACTGCGGCGAATCAAAATCAGCGTGATGACGCCGAACGTAAAGAGACACGCCGCAGGAATCAGCATGGGCGCCTTCGTGCTGCCGCTCACCTGCCGGACCCATGGCACCAGATTCTGCGCGATAAAACCGCCCACATTACCCAGCGAATTGATCGCCGCAATTCCGGCTGCCGCGCGCGCACCGGTCAGGAACTTCGGCGGCAATGTCCAGAAACACGGCAACAACAAATACATGCAAGGCGCGCCAAGGCTCAACGCAATGAAACGCAACGTGTTGGTCGGCAGGAACACGCTGCCAAGAAAGAACATCACGCCGAGTACCGACGCACAGAGCATCGCGGTCATCGTGCGGTCAGCGGCGCGCAACTTCGACGGCAACCATGCGAGCACGATAGTCGCGAGCAGCCACGGCACAATGTTGATGAGACCGTTGACGGTATTGCTGACCCCGAAGCCCTTGACCAGCGTCGGCAGCCAGTAGCTCACGCCATACACCGACATGGACAGCATCATGTAATACATCGCCATGCCGATCACGCGTGGTTCCGTCAACACGCTCAGGAAGTTTGTCTTGCCCGCTTCGGTTTGCGCTGCGAGGGCGCGTTCGTTATCGAGCGTATCGGCTAGCCATTTCTTTTCCGCCTCCGACATGAATTTTGCTTTGAGCGGAGACGCAGGCAAATACAACAGCACGACGGCGGTCAGAAGAATGGACGGTATGCCCGTGACAATGAACACAAGCTGCCAGCCTTGCAGACCAAAGAGCCCACCTTTGTCCAGCAGCCAACCGCAAATAGGCGCGCCCACCATATTGCCCAGACTGCTGCCCACCGTGAAATACCCCAGCATCCGCACCCGATGCCGCGATGGAAACCACAAGGTCAGGTAATAAATTACGCCAGGATAAAGCCCGGCTTCGGAAGCACCGAGCAGAAAGCGCAACACGTAGAACGTAGTGGCGTTTTTCGTGAACGCGAGCAGCACGGTGACAATGCCCCACGTCAGCATGATCCGCGCGATCCAGCGCGGCGCGCCGTACTTGTGCAGCAGCACGTTGCTCGGCACTTCGAAGATCAGATAGCCAATGAAAAACAACGACGCGCCCAACCCATACGCCACTTCGCTCAAACCGAGACTGCCCAGCATCTGCAGCTTCGCGAAGCTGATATTCGAACGGTCGATATACGCGATCAGGTAGAGCAAGCCAAGCAGCGGCATCAGCCTGAATGCCAGCCGGTTGATCAACGGCACTTCATCTACCGCATGCGGAACAGTATTCACCTTGTCTCCTGCGCCCGCTGCGTGCCAGCGAGCCGTAATTGGTCCAACGTTATTGTTATTGTTTTTTCGCGCGCCATTGCGCATAGGCCGCCAGCGTTTCTTCATTCGGCGGATAGGTGCCGCGCAATGGCCTGCCTTCATCAATGCGCTGCGAGATGAAGATTTCCAGCTGCTCCTGCTCGGTCGCATCGCGCGCCACGTCTTCCGCCATTTCATGCGGCACGATCACGACGCCGTCCACATCGGCGACAACAATATCGCCCGGGTACACCGCCACGCCGCCGCACGCTATTGGCACGTTCATATCCACTGCGTGATGTTTGGCGAGGTTCAGCGGCGCGCTCGCGCCCGCGCACCATAGCGGCAGGCCGAGCTCGGAGATCGTGCCGCTGTCGCGGACCGCGCCGTCGGAGACCATGCCTGCCACGCCGCGCTTCGCCAACCGGAGCGCGAGAATCGATCCCACCGATGCCACCGAGCGGTCCCCGCGACAGTCCTGAACCAGCACGCTGCCCGGCGGTGCGCTCTCCACCGCCTTGCGCTGCGGATGATCGGGGTCCTGGAAGACGCCCACGTGATCGATGTCTTCACGCGCGGGAATGTTGCGCAGCGTGAACGCCGGTCCAACCAGGTTCGGTGCGCCCGGCGCGGGTTTGACGAGCGGCGCGACACCTTGCAAAAACACGTTTCGCAAGCCGCGCTTGAACAACTGCGTGGTGAGCGTAGCCGTGCTGACGTGGCGCAACAGTTCCAGCGCGGCGTCGCTTATGGGAGTATCGGATGGGTTCATAAGGAGTGCTCTGAATAAGGTTAGTGAATCTCGGGTTCGTCGCGATGCGCACCCGTCGTCGCTGCCACGGTCTCCGACGACGCGGCCACCGGTTCCTCCAGGAAATCGAAGTCGCAGCCCTTGTTGGCCTGCGTGACATGAAGCTGATGCATCACGCCAAAGCCGCGCTCGAACGGGCGTTTCGGCGCCTTCCACGCTTGCCTGCGAGCGCCGAGCTCTTCGTCACTGACATCGAGATGGAGACGTCGGCCGGGCACATCGAGCTCGATCATGTCGCCGTCTTTCACCAGCGCGAGCGGACCGCCGACAAACGATTCCGGCGCCACATGCAGCACACACGCGCCGTAGCTCGTGCCGCTCATGCGGGCGTCCGAGATCCGCACCATGTCGCGTACTCCTTGCTTCAGCAGCTTTTGCGGGATCGGCAACTGGCCCCACTCGGGCATGCCGGGCGCGCCCACCGGACCCGCGTGCTGCAGCACGATCACGGACTCCGCGGTGACATCGAGTTCTTCGCTGTCGATGCGCGCGGCCATATCGGCGTAATCCTTGAATACGACGGCCGGGCCGCGCGCCTTCAGCAGATGCTGTTCCATTGCGGCCGGCTTGATGACGGCGCCATCCGGCGCAAGGTTACCGGTCAGCACCGCGAGGCCATCGCGTTCCACCAGCGGGTTGCCGAGTTTGCGGATCACGTCTTCGTCGAAGATCTCCGCGCCCGCGATGTTTTCTCCTAGCGTCGATCCGCTCACCGTCATCTGCGTGCCGTCGATCAGGCCGCCCAATTCAACGAGCAACGCGCGCAAACCGCCTGCATAGAAGAAGTCTTCCATCAAATACTTGCCGGCCGGTCGCAGGTTCGCGAGCACCGGCGTGATGCGCGCGAGTTCATCGAAGCGCGCAGTTGTCAGGTCGATACCCGCCCGGCGCGCGACCGCGACCAGATGCACGATCGCATTCGTGGAACCGGACATGGAAAGCACGGTCGTGACGGCGTTATCGAAGGATTTCGCGGTCAGGATGTCCGACGGTTTCTGGTCGGTCCAGACCATCTCCACAATCCGCTGGCCCGTTAGCGAGGCGAATTGCGCGTGCCGCGAATCGACTGCGGGTATCGACGAAAAGCCGGGCAACGTCAAGCCGAGCGATTCCGTGGCAGTGGTCATGGTCGACGCCGTGCCCATGGTCATGCAGTGGCCCGGCGAGCGCGCAATGCCACTTTCAATGCCCTTCCATTCCTCTTCCGTGATCTTCCCCGCGCGCAGTTCGGCCCAATATTTCCATGTGTCCGAGCCGCTGCCGAGCGTGCGGCCGTTCCAGTTGCCGCGCAGCATCGGGCCAGCCGGCAGGAAGATTGTCGGCAGGTTCATGCTGATCGCGCCCATCAGAAGGCCGGGCGTGGTCTTGTCGCAGCCGCCCATCAGAACGCAGCCGTCGAACTGGTATGACTTCAGCAATTCCTCGGTTTCCATCGCGAGGAAGTTTCGATACAGCATGGTGGTCGGTTTCTGGAACGGCTCGGCGAGCGTCATCACGGGCATTTCAACCGGGAAACCGCCGGCCTGCCAGACGCCGCGCTTGACCTCCTCCACGCGTTGCTTGAAGTGCGTGTGGCACGAGTTGATCTCGCTCCACGTATTAACGACGGCAATGACAGGCTTGCCCATGTAATCGGATGGGTGATAGCCCATTTGCGCCGTGCGCGAACGGTGTCCGAACGAGCGCAAGTCGTTCACGCCATACCAGCGGTAGCTGCGTAATTGTTCAGGGGTCTTGCGGGGGGCCGTGGAAGTCGGGGGCAGATTCGAGGACAAGCTCATTCTCCTTGGTAGCGCTACCAACGCACTCTTGAATGAGCGAATGGTAACGCTATCATTGACGAACGTCCGTAGGGGATTTCACGAATAAGGAAGACCGTAGGGCTATTCCGAACCTGCCCTCAATCGCTCACGGCAAGGAATTAGCGCCGGTTGATTGTTGCAGCCCGGTTGGCATTCGATGGCTGGAACAGGCCGGCCGAACCCAACGGCCTGCATTTCGCGGAGGTTTACCTCACGAAACCCTGCGCCGTCCCATCGTGTCATTCACAACAGCGTCATCGCGCGCCGAACCGCCGCCTTCTTCAAACGGCGGTTGATGGCGAAAACCCGCGCTGCCGGACACGACCGCAATGATGGCGCCGACCACCAGCGCAGCAAACGAATACCACGTCGCGCGGGCAATGCCACGCGCTGCCGTTTGCGCCGTTTGCATCGCGTTCTGCTGCGCATCGGCACTGGCCGCAGCCGACGTTGCCCCGTCCAGCGCTGCCTGCGCCTGCTGCCTCGCGGAATCGCCGAGCGAGCCAGCCGCTTGATTACCTGCCGCCGCACCGACGTTCGCCGTCGTCGCCGCGACGTTGCCTGCCACGCTGACTGCCCCACCGATAATCGATGTCATGCCATAAAGAAGCAGCAAGGTCATCACAGCCCACGCAAGCAAACCGTGCAGCCATCCGAGCACTGGCGCACAACGCCCGGCGAAGTACGAACCGACAAATACAGCCAGTACGGTTGTAACAATCACCCACACGCCCGAGCCAAATCCGAAAACACGCCCTGGATTCGGCTGAGCCATGGGTGCCAGAAGCGACGCGCCAATCGCCGTCCCCAGCACGCTCATGATCAGGTAAACAATCAGCGACAGAATGACGCCGGCTATGACCGCGCCCCACGAGATACGGGGTAAGCCATCTTGAGTAGTTAGGAGTCGCATAGGTGTCCCCTCTGAACGGGAAAGCGATTGTCGAATAATTGCCGACGACGCCGCGCCGGGCAACCGTTCTCTGCAATCGCTGTTCCCACATTTTTAGGGCAATTAAAAGCTGGCATCTTCGTTGCAAGGTGTTCTAAACGAACGCGCGATCTCGTTCGGTTCATCTGCTTGCAAAGCAGCAACATGCGCTTAATACCGAGGGAATCGTGCACATCCTGTTTATTGACGACCATAAAGATTCAGCCGACGCGTTTGGCGAAATAGCGTCTGGCCTGGGGCACAAAGTGCAAGTCGCGTACGACGGTCGAACCGCGATGGAATTGACCCAGGCGCAGAGCTTCGACGTCGTTTTCTTCGACATCGAGTTACCCGACGCCGATGGCCGGGAGCTTTGCCGGCGGGTTCGAAACGAAGGCGCGTCCCGCGACGCGTGTGTGATTGCGGTGACCGGCAGAACCGATCTGCGGGACAAGGACCTGGAACCGTTCGACGGTTATCTGCACAAGCCGATCAGCGCGGGCGCTTTGGAGCACGCGCTGAAATTCTCGGAAGGCTGAGTCAGCGCATGGCGGTTTTTCGACCCTCGGCGTTCGTCGCAACGGCGATCGCATCGAGATTTTGCGGACAAGGGAAGTTCAAGCGGAGCAATTGTCGCATCGTCGGGCTGGCGTTCCTGACGAACGTTTCGCCGACCATCGCGCGCAGTTCTTCCATCGGTTTGACGAATTTCGGCAGGTATTGGATCCGCACCGCGCTGCGATCCTGCGTACTCTCGTTGGGCATTGCGCAGTGCCATGTCGCGCCGAAGAAACAGTCGCGTCGCCGGGCTCCGCTTCCATGCGCTCGCAGCATTCGAAGAAGGCGTCACCCTCGCCGGGATAACGCAATTCATGCTGCGTGTGCGGCACAAAAGCCGTCCCCCGGACGAGGCCACGGAGCACTCCGGCTGCTAGTGCACACAAGCATAGAAGACCATCCGTGCCACTGCAAAGTAAATTTCACACGCTGATTCGGTGGAATTTAATTTCTATTTTGAAAAGCCATAGCCAATGCGGCCCGCAGCCATGCTTGATGGAAATCCATCATTTTTTTGAGTGAGCAGCTAGCGGCGGTCATCTATCGTTGTCTCAACAAGAAGGCCGCCCGGCGGTTGGTACTGACGGGAAGCGCTCAAACATGGCTAAAACATCGCTTGAACATAATTAAGCAGGAGACAACCTATGTCCTCGACTCCCGACGCCAGCGCCAGCGATGCGGCCAAGCCCAGCCTCACCGGCCCAAAGCTCGACGAACGTATCGGCCAGCAGTGGTATCAGCCGCGCATCCCGCGCGCCGTGCTTAAAGATCTGATGAAACGCAGCGACGCCGAAGGCCTCCGCAACTTCGTGCCATGGTTGTTGCTGTTGGTCGCGTCGGGCCTGGTGGCGGCTTCCTGCTGGGGCACATGGTGGACAGTGCCTGCCTTCCTGGTCTACGGCACGATCTATTCGTCCAGCGACGCCCGTTGGCACGAACTCGCCCATGGCACACCTTTCAAGACCCGCTGGCTCAATGACGCCTTCTACCACCTGTCTTCGTTCATGACGATCCGCGAAGGCTACTGGTGGCGCTGGAGTCATGCACGGCATCACACGCACACGTACTTTCAAGAGCGTGATCCGGAAATCCAGGTCGCGCGACCAACCCAGGTCTTGCCAATCATCGTCGATTTTTTCGGACTGCTTGGCAGTTCGCTCGAAATCCGCAAAGTCGTCCGGCATGCGTTCGGCCACGTAGATGCCGCCACCGACGCGTTCCTCCCCGCCACCGAAAAGCCGAAGATGATCTGGTCATGCCGAATCTATCTGATGGTGGTCATTGGCACGATCGGCCTTGCTATCGCGCTCCATAGTTTCCTGCCGCTGATGTTCGTGTGGACACCGCGTTTTTATGGCGGCTGGCTGCATCAGTTGCTCGGCCTGACGCAGCATGCGGGCCTCGCGGTCAACGTGAAGGACCATCGGCTGAACACACGCACGGTGTACATCAATCCGGTCTTCCGCTTTCTGTACCTGAACATGAACTACCACCTTGAACACCATCTCCTGCCAATGGTGCCGTTCCACGCGCTGCCGCGTTTGCATGAAGTCATCAAGGATCAGCTTCCGCCCGCTTATCCGAGCCTTTCCTCGGTGTATCGCGAGATGGTGCCCGCGTTATGGAAACAACGCTCCGATCCGGCTCATGTGATCGAACGCAAGGTGCCGGTTGAAAGTGCCCCGCACGGAACATTTGCGGCCCAGTCGGGCATCTGAACAATTGCAACAACCCGGAGGCTCTTGTGGCCGTTGAAACGAATGACATTGAGTGGGTCGTCGCCTGCGCTGCCAGCGAGATCGCCGAAGAAGACGTAATCCGCTTCGATCACGCGGGTGCGAGTTACGCGGTGTATCGGATCGCTGAAGGTTTCTTCGCATCGGATGGCTGGTGCACACACGAACGCGCACATCTCGCCGATGGCTTCGTGCTCAATCGTGAAATCGAATGCCCTCTGCATCAGGGACGTTTCGATATCCCCACAGGCAAGCCCAAAAGCCCGCCCGTCTGCTTGCATTTGAAAACTTACCCCGTGCGCATTGAAGGCGGCGAAGTGCTGCTCGGCGTACCGGCGCAAGCGAAGACCGCGTCATGAAAAGCCGACCCGCGATGGTGATCATAGGCGCCGGGCAAAGCGGAGCACGCGCCGCCCATGCGTTGCGCGACAACGGCTGGGACGGCGAGATCACGCTGCTTGGCAATGAAGGGGTTGCGCCTTATGACAGGCCACCGCTCTCAAAGGCCGTGCTGCTCGGTCAGAAAACGACCGCGCAATGCGCGCTGTATGACGAGACGTTTTATTGCGAGCAACGCATCGACCTGCGTGTCGATGCAAGCGTTCAACAGATCGATCGCGCAGCGCGCAAGGTGGTTCTGAAGGACGGCCATACCATTGCCTATCAGCGTCTGCTGATCGCCACCGGCGCGGCGCCAAGGCGCCTGAGCGTGCCCGGCGCAACGCTTGACGGCGTGCATGTCTTGCGCACGGCAGCAGACGCGTCAAGCGTAGTCGGCGAGTTGTTGCCGGGACGGAAGATCGCGATCGTGGGTGCGGGTTTTATCGGGCTGGAGATCGCGGCAACGGCTATTGCAAGAGGCTGTGAAGTGATCGTGATCGAAGCGGCCGCGCGTGCGCTGATGCGTGCCGTGCCGGAGATTGTCGCGGCGTATCTGGTGGAACGGCACAGGCAGATGGGCGTGGACGTGCGCTTCGCCCTACAGGTCGACCGGATAGTAGGATCGACTATGAAGCGGGTCACCTGCGTGAAGCTCTCCGACGGCACGAGCATCGCGTGCGATTGCGTGATCGCCGGCATTGGCGTGAAGCCGCGCACGGAGCTGGCGGAAGCGGCGGGTATTGACGTAGCGGACGGCATTGCCGTGGACGACACGCTGCGCACCAACGATCCGCACATTTTCGCAGCCGGCGACGTCTGCTCGTTCCCACACCGGTTGTTCCGCCGGCGCATGCGGCTCGAATGCTGGAAGAACGCGGAGGACCATGCACGTATTGTCGCGCGCAACATGCTCGACCGCGGCGAAACCTATTCCGAAGTCCCATGGTTCTGGTCTGATCAATACGACATGACCATCCAGATTGCCGGCATGCCAGCGTTCGGCGTGACGACCGTTGTGCGTGAGACGGGCGCCACCTCGCGGATCTTCTTCGCGCTGGATCGCGACGGCGTGCTGGTCGGCGCGAGCGGCGTGGGCCAGGCAATCGAGATCGCACGCGACGTGCGAGTGGCGCAGGAGTTGATTGCGCGGAGGGCATGCGTTGACCCTTCCTTGCTCTCGGATCGCAGCGTCAAGCTCAAGCCGCTGCTCGCCGTGGAGGCGCTATGACGCAGCGGCTCGACATCTATCAGTCGCTATGGGCAATGGAGCGCCGTCACACTGACGGCCATGAGCGCTCGCTTGAAGACAACATAGCGATGATCGCGCAAGCGGGTTTCAATGGCGTCAGCGCTTCTTATGCATCGCGCGACGACGTGCGTCAGCTTAGCGGTTTGCTAAGACCACTTGGCCTGCAAGCAGAGGGACAATGTTTTCCGCGTACGGTAGATGACCTGCAGCCGATCCTTGAAATAGCCACTGAGTTCGGCGTGCATCACATCGACTTGCAGCCAGATGTGCGGCCGCGTCGGCTCAATGACGCGCTCAAGTTGATCGATGGATGGACGAGGCTCGCCGAGCAGGTCGACTTTCCGGTGTATATCGAAACGCATCGGGACCGCATGACAACGGACCTGCATTTCACGCTCGATCTGCTTGAAGCCCGGCCGGATCTGAAACTGCTTGGCGACATCTCGCACTATCTCGTGGGACGTGAATTCGCGCTACCCGTGTCCGATGAAAACCATGCGGATATGCACCGGATTCTCGACAATTCGTGGGCCTTCCACGGCCGCGTTGCGAGCCGTGAACAGGTGCAGATAGAGATCTCGTTCGAGCCGCACCGGATCTGGGTGGACCTGTTTCTCGACTGGTGGCGTTACGGCTTTGCGTCGTGGCAACGGCGCGCGGGTCCAGATGACACGCTGGTCTTCACGTGCGAACTGGGACCCAAGCCTTACGCAATCATCGGCCGCGATGGCAACGACACGACCGACCGCTGGGCCGAATCCCTGCTGATGCGCGATCGGATTCGCGAACTCTGGAGCGGCCTGTGCCGCCAAGAAAAGCCAGCACCGTTAGCGCTTAATCGCTGAACGGAAGGTTTTCACGCAACAACACCGTGACCGGAATCTGCTGCGGCAATGCCACGCCGGGGTCGCGATGATAGTGCCGCAAGATGATTTCGATGGAACGCATTGCTTCGGCGGCCGGGTTCTGGTCGAGCACGGCGTCGAGCGTTCCTTCAATGAGCAAGCGCCGCGAAATGTCGTTGAGTTCGTGGCCGACGAACACCGTCGAACGAACCCGGCCGAGCGCCTGAAGTGCCGCGCCGACGCCTTCGTCGCCGACTGAAATGTTATAGATCCCGCGCAGGTCGGGATAACGCCGGAAGGCGTCGCGAGTGAGGCTTTCGGTGACCGCCGATTGCTCACGGCTCTCGACGGTTTCCACGATGTCGCAGTTAGGGAAACGCCGCCGCAGTACCGAACGAAAACCGCTTTCGCGTTCTTCATGGCCGAGGAAATCATGCATGCCCGTCATCACGAGCACCTTGCCTCCCGCATCGCCGAGAAAGCGGCCCATCAGCTCGCCCGCGACGCGTCCCGCCCCACGATTGTCGATCCCCACGTAAGCCAGCCGCCCCGTTCCAGGCAGGTCGCTGGCAAGCGTGACGACCGGCATCGCGCGGCTGACCTGACGCAAGGCCGCCGTGATGTCGGGATGCTCGTACGCGACGATGATCAGCGCATCGGCCTTCTGCGTCGCACGGCTGATGGTCTCGACCACGCGCGCCGGCTCGAGGTTATCGAAGTAAGTCACCGCACAGATCACGCGCTGCGCTTCGAACGCCTTCTGCGCGATTTCGAAACCCTGCTTGAGATAGACGTAATACGGCGCAACGGGTTGCTGCAAGAGGATCGCGATGCGCAACCAGCGCACCGATACCGCGTCGAGCGCCCGATCGATCTTGAGCTTGCGCGCCCATTCAAGCACGCGCCGCTCCTTCTCGCGCGAGACGCCGCCGCGGCCGTTAAGCACGCGGTCGACGGTGGCTTCGCTGACGTCGGCGGCCTTGGCGATATCGGCCATGCTCGTTTTACGGCGGTTGGTCAGGTCGGGCATGAGCCTTACACGTTTTAGAAGAGATCACGGAGTGCACTGATCATCGCATCAACCGTACTTGCCTATCAAGTTGGTGCGTAAGTTAAGCCTTACCTAACAAGTCACCGGCTACGAACGGCGACAGCAGTACCCCGCACGATGGCCTGACATTCGCACCGCGGATGCGGCCGCGCACGGAACATAACAGGAGACAGGAGATGACCCGGAGACTCAGCAAATTTCAAACGCGTTCGAAGTTCGCGATAGCTGCATGCGTAACGTCCACGCTTTTCGCCGCGAGTGCTGCACACAGCGCGGAGCCGCTGAACATTGTGATGCTGACGCACGGCGCGGCGACCAACGCGTTCTGGCAGGCCGTGAAGAAAGGTTTCGACGATGCCTGCACGCGCGTTCAGGCACATTGCCAGATGGTCTTTACTCAAACCGACGGCTCGATCGAGCAGCAGAGCGCGAACTTCCAGGCCGCCGTCGCGCGCAAGCCCGATGCAATCTTGACGACCATCGTAGACGACAACGCGCTCACGCCAATGATCAACGACGCCCGCGCGAAGCACATCATCGTGATTGCTTATAACGTCGATCAAAGCAGCGGCGCGGCGGGTGCGGCGAAACGGCAGGCGTTTATTGGCCAGAACTTTGTCCCAGCCGGGCGCAGTCTCGCGCATCAACTTACCAGCCAGTTTCCGAAGGACGGGCCGATCCGCGTGCTGATTGGTGTCAGCGCGCCGGGCCAGAACTGGGCCGAGCAACGCGCGAAAGGCGTGATGGAAGGTCTCGATGAATGGAAGCGCGCCAATCCGACTCGCACGGTCGTGATCGACCGGATCGACTCCGGCACGGATCTCTCGGTGACAGGCGAGCGCGTTGGCGCGTATCTCACCGCCCACCCCGATACAACGGCATACTTCGACATGGGCTTCTTCCATGCAGCAGTAGCACGCACATTGAAGGACCGCAACGTGCCGCCGGGCAAGGTGCTGCTTGCGGGCTTCGATATCGTCCCGCAAGTCCTGCAGATGATGAAGGCGGGCTACATCCAGGCCGAGGTCGATCAGCAACCGTATGCGCAGGGTTTCATGCCTGTGATGCAGGTGTATCTGGCGAAGTCCTTCGGCCTTGCGCCCACCGATATCAACACCGGCAATTCGCTCGTCATGCCCGCTCAGGCGGACTCGGTCATCGCGCTCTCGCAACAAGGCTTGCGCTAGGAGATTCGCATGAAAAAGCTGCTCAAGATCTACCTGCAGAAGCCGGAGTTGGCGGGCATTGTATTACTCGCGGTGTTGATCGGTTTGTTCCAGGTGCGCTCGCAGATGATATTTCTCAGCGCCGAAAATATTCGTGGCGTGCTCGGCGTGTTGCCTGAAGTGGGACTGGTGGCTATAGGCGTGACGTTGCTGATGATCTGCGGTGAATTCGATTTATCCGTAGGATCGGTGTTTGCGCTCACGCCCATGGCGATCACGCTGCTAATGAATGCAGGCGTGCCGTTCTGGCCGGCATTTTTTATCGGGCTGGTGGTAGCCGCGTGCGTGGGACTCGCGAACGGATTGATCACGTTAGTCTTCAACATACCGAGTTTCATCACCACGCTTGGCATGTTGTTCATCGTGCGATCGCTGACGGTCGTGCTGTCCGGTGGCTTCCCGCCGAACCTGCCGATCGAACGAATGCCTTCTCAACTGTTCGTCAGTTTCATAGGACCGGAGGGGCTGTTTCGGGCGTCGTTTCTTTGGTTCATCGCCATCGGCGCGGCGGCGGCATTCCTGCTTTCGGCAACCAATCTCGGCAACTGGATGAAAGCAACCGGGGGGTTCCTTGAGGCATCCATATCGAGTGGTGTGCCGGCGCGGCGCGTGAAGCTGTTCTCCTTCGTGCTGTGCTCGGTGCTCGCCGGTTTCGCCGGCCTGATCCAGGTGTTGCGGCTAGGTGCGGCGCTTCCGTCAATAGGCGATGGTCTCGAGCTGCAGGCGGTGGCCGCTGCCGTGATCGGCGGGACCGCTCTGTCTGGCGGGATCGGCAATGTGCTCGGTGCAGTGGTGGGCGCCCTGCTGATTCGCGTGATCGATAACGGCCTGGTGCTGACGCAAGTCGATGCCAACTGGTTCAAGTTCGCCGTCGGCAGCCTGACCATTTTCGCGGTTGTCGCCAACGCGTGGATGCGCCGCACGGCACGACATCTGAAGGTGGCGCTATGAACACACTCTCTTCCGCGGCTCGCCATGCCGGTCTACGTTCGCATGAAGACAGCGCCGTCGCCGATGCGCTAAGCACATCGACCTCACTGATGGCTGTGCGTAACCTGCACAAGTGGTACTCCGGCGTGCATGCGCTCAAAGGCGTGAGCCTGGAGTTCAAACGCGGTGAAGTCGTGGGCCTGCTCGGCGACAACGGCGCGGGCAAATCGACGCTTATCAAGATTCTCTCGGGCGTGCATCGGCCGGATGAAGGCGAGATTTTGTTCCAGGGTCGGCCTGTGCGTATCCCCACGCCAAAAGCAGCGATGCAGTTGGGTATCGAAACTATTCATCAGCACAATTCGCTTGTGCCGAATCTTTCGATTGCGCGCAATCTGTTTATCGGGCGCGAACCGCTGCTGTTCTCGCTGTTCGGCATTGGTCCCATGGACCATGCACGCATGCGCACGGACGCGGTTAAAGCGATTGCCGATGTCGACCTGCATCTGCGTTCGGCTGAAGCGCTGCTGGGCGAACTGTCGGGCGGCCAGCGCCAGGGCGTGGCAATAGCGCGCGCGATGCACTTCAAGTCGAAGGTGCTGATCCTCGATGAACCGACGAACCATTTATCGGTGAAGGAGACGGATAAGGTGATCGGGTTTGTGCGGGGCTTATCGGCGCAGGGGATTACCGGCGTGTTTATCAGCCACAATCTGCAGCACGTGTTTCACTCGTGCGACCGGATTGTCGCGATGGCGCGCGGTGAAGTCGTACTCGATAAGCCGGTGGCGCAGACGTCTATTGAAGAAGTGACGGAGATGCTTTGATCGACTACATGGTGGAGAGATAAATCAATGGGACAGTTCGACGGCAAGGTGGCTGTAGTCACCGGTGGTACACAGGGGCTTGGAGCGGCGATCACGGCGCTGTTCGTTGAGCGCGGAGCGAGGGGCGTGGTTATTTATGCCGGGTTGCTAGGTTCCAGGGTTGGCGGTCGGGGTCTATGCCGGGGTGCTGCTTTCGGCCTTAGTGGTCTGCTTAGGTTAGCTAATTTCTTTATCACTATTAGCCACTGCGCGTGGCAGCGCGTCATTTCTTTGTCCAAAGCGACAAAGAAACGAAGCAAAGAAAGCGCTTTCAAACCACGCTACCCTAAGTGTCCACAGCGTGCAGTTTCTATTCATAGGTGCCCCAAAAGCACGGTGCTCGCCAGAGCCACGGATGTGTGAAACCCTCTTTCTCCGAACACGGATACCCACACGCTTCGCCACCAGTGACTGAACCTGCCCAAGGAGCACCCCGCGCTATCCGCGAACAACCACTCACCAAATTAGTATGCTTAACGAACCACGTCGCCAACCCGCCGCGAAGATGGATGAGGCTGTAACCCACGAAGAACCGCGGCAACAGATACGCGTAATGCCGTGCTGGTCCGTAGGCAAATCGTGCTTGCCCGAGAGCGTTGGGGGCGAAGCGTGTTCGTGTCAGGATTCGCGAGAAGGAGGGGTTCACACATCCGTGGCTCTGGCGAGCACCGTGCTTTTGGGGCACCCATGAATGGGAACTGCACGCTGTGGACACTTACGAGCCCGCGTTCTGAAAGCGTTTTCTTTGCTTCGTTTCTTTGTCGCTTTGGACAAAGAAATGACGCGCCGCCACGCGCAGTGGCTAATAGCGATAAAGAAATTAGCTAACCTAAGCAGGCCACTAACGCTAAAAGCAGCAACCCGGCAATGGCTCCGACCTCCAACCCTAACGACCAAGTGCGAACGAATCACCCCGTCCGTATCTTCGAAAACGTGATGGTCTCGAACAGCTCGTAAGTCGCGGTTGGCGTCTGGTCGGCACCGGGCGCGTGATAATAATTCATCGTAATGGTGGTCTTGCCCCCGGCTCCCCCGGATCATGATCGAACACGGCAATGCCATAACCGGTACCGGTATCGCGCTGCGCCGACCAAATGGCATCTTCCAGCGCATCGGCGGGCTGACGCACGAACGTGTTCGCCGCGCTCCCGGCTACCGGCCGGTTGGGCTTGGTGAACACCTTTGCCTGCACCTTGCCGGTCCCGGCGTCCAAGCCGTAGACGTCCAACGGCGCACTCGTGCCGCCGCCGCCCAGGATCAGGTGAATCGTGCCCTGGCTCGTATCGAAGGCACCGTCAACAGGAGTCGACGTAATGACCGGCCGAGGCTGTAGCGTATCCACCGGCGAACCCGTCACGGCATCAATACCCGCATGGTGATTGCAGCCACGCACGGGGTAGCTGCGCTCGTAATCATGGTCGTGGCCGCAGAGTACGAGATCGACCCCATAGCGATCGAACAAGGGCAGCCACGCCTCCCGGATGCCCTTGTCGGAGCCATTGCCAGTCTTCGAGGAAGTCAGCGCGTCCTGGTGCATCTGGACGACGATCCAGTCGATATTCTTATCCTCGGCGGCCTTGCGCAGCGTCTCGCCTAGCCAGCGCGTCTGCTCGCCACCGCTATAGCCACGAACGTAAAGCGACGTCCCCGGGGCGATCGGCGGATTGCCTGTGCTTGCCGCCGGCACCAGCGGGCTCGGACCCGCTACGAAAGCGGCCGCGTCCTGGTAGACCACGTCGTCCGCATCGAGCGAGACGAACAGCACGGAACTCACACGAAAGCTATACCAGCGACCGGGAAAACGCGTGCCGTTCTCCGGCAGCGTATAGCGCGCCAGATACGAGTCAAGTCCCTGCCCCCCGTTGTTGAATTCCAGTTCATGATTGCCCGGGCAAGGCATCCAGGGGCGATTGGCCGCCGAGGTCTGCGCGTTGTTGCCGAAGTCGCGCCAAACCTCGGGCTGATGCTCCGGGTTCAGGTTGGCATAGCAAAGATCGCCGTTGAGCAAGTGAAATAGCGGCTGGAACCGCTCCACTGCCTGCACGGCGAAGCGGCTCTGCAGCGACGAGAGCGCCCAGCCGGTATTCGGCGTGGCGAGGTCGCCATAGCTGGTCCAGCGAAACGGGGCCCGGCCGTACGGGGCAGTCTGGAAATTCGCCGTGAAGGGGTGGGCCGCATTGCTGTCGTTGTCGGCGGTGACTTCGTACTCGTAGTTGACCGCGGGTTTCAGGCCACGAAGGCGCGCGTGATACGTGCAGACAATCTCGCCGTTGAGTCCATCGGTATAAGTGCGTTGAACGCCATGCACGGTCGCTCTCGCCTCGCCGGCACGGCCAAAGCGCACTCGCGGATTGACCGCCGGGGCGAGCGAGGCCCACGAGATCACCACCTCGGCCGAAGGCTCCCTGCCCCAGGTCAGGTGGATCTGCTCAGGCGTGCCGTCCGGGCTCGCCGCAGCCGCCCGGCTGGCCGAAGCCAGACCGCCTGCGGCCGTTGCCAGTCCGGAAGCACCAGCAAGCTTGAGGAAACCACGCCGCGAAAACATCGCGCCCTGCTCGGCCGGCGAAAGATCATCGCTGTTCTTGTTCGACATATCTGGTGTTCTACTCCTTAAGAGGATAAACCAGCGCAAGGCACTCACGGCGGCTCAGAAAGCAGACCGGCTCGAAGAGCGTAATTATTGGCAGACGTGTTTACCGGGCCATGACATGGTCGCTGTAATTCGTCTTCGGTGTGAACTCTGTATTATCCCGCCAGCGATTGACCTGCATGTCCGCGCAGATGCGCACCACTGACCGTGGTGTCGGGACATCCCGCTTACGCTCATCATTCGGTCGAACCGCGCTTTTTGCGCATTAAATAACAGGGATACAAATGCCCGAGCATACAGCTGTCGACCAGCTTGGCTTTCGCCGCATAATTCGTCGCAACATAGCGTTGCCGATTGGCGCAGGCTTGACCACCGCCGCGGTGTTCGTCGCCCTTTTGTTCTATCTGTTGTCGGCCATGGACTGGCTAGACCATTCCGAGCGCGTAGTCGCCGACAGCAATGACCTGATCAAGATCGCAGTCGACCGCGAGTCCGGCATGCGGGGCTTCCTGATCACCGGCGACGATTCCTATCTCGCGCCTTATGAGCTCGGTCGCGCCAGTTTCACCGCGAAGCTGGCCACGCTGACCGATCTCGTCAGCGACAACACGCCGCAAATCGAGCGCCTGAAGCATATCGGCGCGCTGGAGGCGCAGTGGGACGGGATTGCTGAACAGCTCATCACCCTGCGGCGCACGAACCAGGATTTTCAAAGCGTCATGCGCACCGGCAAGGGGAAGCTCGAGTTCGACGACATGCGCCGTGAGTTCAACACCTTCATGGACGTCGAGCTGAACTTGCGCTGGGAACGGACGGCGACGGTCAGGCGCGTCACCATCATCGCAGTGGCGCTCTTCCTCGGCATCAGCCTTTCGCTTAGCTTTCTGCTCGCCGTGCTCGGCCGACGCGAGTTGACGAACCTGTCGGCGACTTACGACCGCGCGCTGCGGGCGCAGACCGAACACACTCAAACCCTGCAACAGCAAGCGTGGCTGCGCACCGGGCAAAGTCTGCTGGCGGAAAACGCTGCCGGACAACAGACCCTGCCGCAGCTCAGCCGTGCGATGCTCGAATTTCTCGCCCAGTACCTCGGTGTGGTGGTGGGAGCGCTGTATGTCCGCGATGAAACCGGGACGTTACGGCGGACCGCCGCCTACGGTTTCAGCCGCGAAAACGAAGAGCACCCGCAATCGTTCGAAGGCACTGAGACGCTGGTCGGACAAGCTGCCGCAGAGGGTCGGCTGATCGAAGTCGACAACATCCCGGACAACTATCTCAAGGTCACGTCGGGACTCGGAACCACCGCGCCGAAGAGCGTAGTCATGGCACCGATCGAGAACGGCGGTACGGTCAACGGCGTCGTGGAACTCGGGTTCATGAAGCCGGTATCTGCGCGGGACATCGAGTTCCTGAAGCTGATAGCAGGCAATATGGGAGCGGCGATTGAAGCGGCGCTGTATCGCCAGCGGCTTCAGGACACGCTCGAGGAAACGCAACGCCTCAACGAGGAAATGCAGCTTCAACAAGAAGAACTGCGCACCGCGAACGAGGAACTCGAAGAGCAGACCGCTGCGCTCGAAGAATCGCAAGTGGATCTCGGCAATCAGAAAACAGAACTCGAATCGATCAACGAGCAGCTCACTTTCCAGGCCCTGGCACTCGATCAAAAGAACGAGGAACTCAGCTATGCTCAAGCAGAACTGGAACAGCGCGCCGACGATCTGCAGCGTGCCAGCCAGTACAAGTCAGAATTCCTGGCAAACATGTCGCACGAGTTGCGCACGCCGCTTAATAGTTCGCTGATTCTTGCCAAACTGCTGTCGGAAAACCAGGGCGGAAATCTAAGCGCCGAGCAAGTCAAGTTCGCCAATACGATCTATTCAGCCGGCAACGATCTGCTCAACCTGATCAACGACATCCTCGACATCTCCAAGGTCGAAGCCGGCAAGCTAGAACTCGCGCCGGAAGATGTATCGATGCGCCGCCTGGTTGAATCGTTGAAGCGGACCTTCGAGCCGCTCGCGACCCAAAAGCAATTGAAATTCGTCGTTCATATGGCGTCGGATGTGCCGGCATCGATATTCACCGACTCACGGCGCCTGGAACAGATACTCAAGAACCTGCTGTCGAATGCAGTGAAGTTCACGGACGCGGGGACCATCGAACTCGCCTTGGGTCTCGATAGCGGCAATCGGGTGCGCTTTGCCGTAACAGACTCGGGTATCGGCATTGCACCGGAACACCAGCAGACGATTTTCGAAGCATTCCGTCAAGCCGATGGAACCACCAGCCGGCGCTATGGCGGCACGGGCCTCGGTCTGTCGATCTCACGCAATCTGGCAACGCTGCTTGGCGGCGCGATCCGCGTCAGCAGCACGCTCGGCGCGGGAAGCACGTTCGAGCTGATGCTGCCCACACACTGGACGGGTGCAAGCGAGCCGATTGGAAACGTCTCGGTATTGCGCAAACCGTTACGCGCACCGTTGTCGACTCCGGCCATCGTTGCACCGGCTCAGCCGCTGGCCTCCCGGACGCAAGACGTGGCAGCGTATGACGACGATCGCGCGAACTGGACGCCAGGCCGCCGGTCAGTGCTGGTGATTGAAGACGACCTGTCATTTGCGGGAATTCTGTTCCAGCTTGCGCATGAAATGCAGTACGGCTGCCTGGTCGCACAAACCGCCGCTGAAGCGCTGCAACTTGCCGCGCAGTACTTGCCCGATGCCATTCTCCTCGACATCGGCTTGCCGGACCGGTCAGGCCTCGCGCTGTTGCAGCAGTTGAAAGACGGCCCGCTCACCCGGCACATTCCTGTGCATGTCGTGTCGGCTGTTGATAGCAGCGAGGCCGCGCTGCATCTCGGCGCAATCGGCTATGCAATCAAGCCGACCACGCGCGAGCAACTGAAGGACATCTTCCACAAGCTGGAGGATAAATTCACGCAGAAGGTCAAGCGCGTGCTGCTGGTGGAAGACGACGCACGCCAGCGCGAAAGCATCGTGCAACTCATTGGGGACGGCGATATCGACATCACCGCGGTCGAGCTTGGTGAACAGGCGCTGGCGCTGCTGCGAACGACGATCTTCGACTGCATGATCATCGACCTGAAGCTGCCCGACATGCAGGGCGGCGAGTTGCTGCGGAAGATGTCGAGCGAGAGCATGTGCTCTTTCCCGCCGGTGATCGTTTATACCGGCCGCAACCTGACGCATGCGGAAGAAGCCGAGCTGCTGAAATATTCACGCTCGATCATCATCAAGGGCGCGCGCTCGCCTGAGCGGTTGCTGGATGAAGTAACCCTGTTCCTGCACAAGGTCGAGGCGAACCTGTCGTATGAACGACAAACCATGCTGAAGGCGGTGCGTAGCCGGGATCGTGCCTTCGAGGGGCGGCGCATCCTGCTGGTCGACGACGATATCCGCAACGTCTTCTCGTTAAGCAGCGCGCTCGAACATAAGGGCATGACAGTGGAAATCGCACGCAACGGGTTCGAAGCAATCACCCAGCTGAACGAAACGCCGGACATCGACCTGGTGCTGATGGACGTGATGATGCCCGGCATGGACGGACTCGAGGCCACGCGCCGGATTCGTACCGACCCTCGCTTCGCGAGCCTGCCGATCATCGCGATCACAGCGAAAGCGATGAAGGACGATCAGGAACAGACTCGTCTAGCGGGGATGACGGACTATCTCGCCAAGCCGATCGATCTTGACAGGCTCTATTCGCTGTTGCGGGTGTGGCTGCCGAGCCTCGAACGTATGCGAGGCTGAGGTGCTTGCGTAAGGGACGGGGCATCTATTGTTTTTATTGTGTCCCGGGCGCCTCCGGGTCCGTCTTGCGGGTTGGCCCCTCCGCAGTTGCATCCACGGCCGCGAGCGCGGCGTATATCGCTTCATGCCAGCGCAATCTGGCGCGTAATTTCTCAAGTCAGTGTCGAAGCTGGCTAGCGCCGCTTCATGATACGAATTTACCGTCAACTCATACTCGCGTTGCTTACCGTGCTCCTTTCGTCACGGACGATCGCTGAGCCAATGCGACTTCAGGATTACCTTGCCTTAGCAGGTCCCCCTCCTGACGCGCGTATTGCGTATGGCGCGGCACAGTCGCAATTTGTCGAGCTGTTCCGGCCGACCGGCGCGGGTCCCTACCCCGTGGTCGTATTAATTCACGGTGGATGCTGGGCGCACAAATATGGTGGTCTCACCCAGGTTGCCGCAATGGGCCGCACCTTGGCGAACGAAGGGATCGCCGTGTGGAGCATTGAATACCGAGGCGTGGATGAAGACGGCGGTGGTTTTCCCGGTACCTATGAGGACATCGCGGCCGCGTTGAACAAGCTAAGGGATCAGTCGGCCGCGCTTGATGTCGACTTGACTCGTCTTGTGGCCGTCGGTCATTCGGCAGGCGCACAACTCGCGCAGTGGGCGGCAGCCCGGCAGCGTATCAGCCCGGCAAGTCCTCTCTACACCGCAACACCATTGCCCGTTCCAGCCGTCATAGGCCTGGGCACCTTACCCGATTTGCACGACAGCCGATCTATAGAACGCGCGTGCGGACTCGCCCCCGTTGCGCTTACCGGTACGCCGCAACCCGGCCGGCAAGACGTGCTGGCCGATACGTCCCCCGCCGCAATGCTGCCATCTGAAGCACGCACCGTGCTGATCAACGGTGAGCTGGACACGGTCGCACCGCCTGATCTCGCAGCGCGCTATGCCCTCCTGGCACGTCGCGCGGGCAACGACGTGCAGACAATCGTTATTCCCGATGCAAGTCACTACGACGAAATGTCGACGACGTCGCCGGTGTGGCCAGTGCTACACGCCGAAATACTAAAGGCGCTCAACATCCGATAGCCGTCAGCCGATGCCAGCGCAAACGGAGTAAGGTTTCAGTCCGCAAAAGCGAGTTGTCACGCTTTCGCGTGCGGCGCGAGAGCGCGTCGCGCCCTCGCCAGCAATCGTTCACGGCCAAGGTCCGAAGCCTGGATCTGCGAAAACAGTTGTTCCGCATATCCCAGCTCTCGAAAGCGCTTCAACAGGGCCGCAGGCACCGTAGCATCGCCATTTATTGCTAGCTCAAGAAGCCAGTTAAGCTCGAACTCAGTGAGGTCGTTGCACATTGCTTACTCCCTAGCCGGGCAAAACTTGGCAAAGCACGACCTATCAGCAGTCGCGAGCGGATCTCTCGAGAAGTCAGTGTTTAATTCAAACGCCTCGAACGCCAGAAGATGACATTAGACGAGATACGTAGGACGGTAACGTTCAGATGCAGTGCGGCTGTCGATTTAATATCGCCGCTTTCCATTGGCTAAACCGCCTCGGCATGCGCGTGCTCGTGCAGTTGAGCCGGGATGACCACGCGTTCGAGGCCACCGTCGCTTAGCCACGCACGCGTTTGCACGGCAGCACGCTCGATCAGGCGATCGCACTGCGTATAGTCGTAAGGCGATACATCGAGCGGACACAAGGGTGGTACAACAAAGATCTCCACACGCGACGAATAGAACGCCAGATCACGCACAAGCTGCCGCGCGATGATAAGCGTCAACGCATGAATGGCCTGCGCGATCGCGTTGGCCGGCGGTTTCTGCAGCGCACAGGCGAAACCAGCCGGCAGCACGATGATGCGTGTCGCGCCGAGTCCGACGGCTACCGAGACCGGCGTATTGTTGGCTACGCCGCCATCGACGAGATCGACTCCGTTAACGCGTATTGGCGGAAACACGCCAGGAATTGCGGCGCTCGCAAGGACGGCATCGACCACCGGGCCTGACGAGAGGATGACCTCGTCGCCGCTCAGCATGTTGGTCGCGACAACGTGAAGCGGTATGGTCGCTTGCTCCACTCGCTCATAGGGCAAATTGTTTTCCAGCAGGAAGCGCAGCGCTGTCGCCTCGACGAGGTGAGAACGCCGACTCAGCATCATCTCGAACAGCGCAAACATGCTGAGTGGCATGATGTCCCGTCGTCTGATGCGACACCAAAGCGATTCAAGCTTGGCGACGCCATCGGCATTGGGCCGGCCGGCAAAATACGCCGCGTTGATGGCGCCCGCCGACGCGCCAATCACGCAATCCGGACGCACGCCCCGGTCGAGCAACTCGCGCAGCATGCCGACCTCGATCGCACCGAGGCTGCCGCCACCCGCGAATACGAAGGCGGTCAACCCCGATGAAACGGATAGAGGGGGATGATCAAAGGACATGTCTGCCGCTCCTGCGTGGCAATACCACATGCGATGTTCATGGATCGCCGACAGGCAACCCGGCCAATCAGCGTCGCCCCCGGCGTTGGGGTTACCGAAGCTGCCTCGTGCCGGGACACTGATATATTGCGCCCGAAGCGGCCTCGGTAAACCATTCCTCGACAGGGCTAGTGGCCCTTGAACAGCTCCAGCAGCTGGTTCTGCATCTGCATCATTTCGTGCTCGTGCTTCATTTCCATTTGAGCCATGGCTTCCTTGTGGTCCATCTCCATTTGCATCATTTTCTGCTGAATGGTGATGGCCTGAGTCCGTTGTTCGGGCGTCAGCTTCTCCATCATCATTTGATAGTCCTGTGGCATCAGATACATACCGGCGTGCCCAATTCCCTGAGCATGCGCGAGGCCTGTCGCCAGCGACAGCGGAAGCACTGCGCACAGGATGATTTTCCGAATCGTTTTCATCAGATCTCCAGTTTCATGTTGATAATACAAATATAAGGATGCCTACACAATTGACCTTCATTGATTCAATTTCAAACTGGTGTCATTCATACTGCTGGCCAGTCCTCGCGACCTCCCCTTCGTCTTGTAGTGATTGACCTGTTGCCGCGCCCCGCCCGTCGTTTAATGCCGCGTGAAATTCGGTGTTCCGCCCGGTCCATACGGATCGGGGTTGCCGAAACGTGAGATGGTGCCGTCCATGCGAGCGTGGGCCAATTCTGCACGCACTTGCTCGCGTGTTTTCGGACCTTGATTCGATGTCGCCGCCATTGCGTTTCCGTCCACAGGTTGCACGGATTGCGCGCTCGCCAGCGTCGACACACCAAGCGCCGCCACGGCCATGATCGTCATTAACTTGTTCAGTTTCATCATTGCTCTCCAAAAGGGTCATTTATCGACCGTTGACTTGCCGACGTGCCTGCCGGTCCAGGGGACGCTTGAGTACAGACGTTTCATAGGGTATTTCGCCCAATTGCCAGCAAGGGTTACAGTCCGCCCAAAAAGATGTGTAGTTAGACGTCGTGCGCTTGCGCGCGTTGTTGGCACTCGCGCCATTTCGCGGACGCACAACATTGCGGCCACCGTTGATAAAGTCATCGCCTTTCAGCTCAGCATTCGCTTAATCAGGTAGCTGTAGAAATTGCGCACGACACACATTTGCGCAAATACAAGGCGCATCGCCTGGACCTGGAGTGAACGATCGGACGGCGATAAGCAGGCAACTGAAAGCCCCCGTGCGCTGACGCCGGCGAGCTGATCTGGACGGCTGTAGCGCGCGTTGGCGCTGAACTGAAGAACGACCGCGAAGGCCCATAACAAGAATTTACAGTGTCGCGGTTCGCGGGGTGATATTGTCTTTGACGATGGCGGGCAGACGGCCGTCATCAACGTAAGACATGTCCCTCGTTGCCGTGCACTCCAAATGGGCGTAGGCGTCGACGAGGCTGAAAGAGGAAGAAGTGTCGCCGGTGGGAGATGCCGCTGAAGGTTCCACCCGCGACGTCCTTTGATATGCGTGAACGTGAAATACAGCGCGTTCACGTTCAATATATACGGTGATCGATATGGGATTTCTGGATGAGGTAGGTAAGGTTGCAGGCGCAATCGCGGCAGTGGAAGCAACGGACAAGGTCGATCCGGATGCTTCAATCCTGACGAAAGGGATTGCGGCCGTGGCCGGCTTTAAAGGCGCTGGCGCTCTTGAGTCGCTGGTAGAAAAGAAAGAGGACGAAGCCAGTCCGGATGACGCGGACAGTGCCGGAACACAGGCCTGATTTCCGGTCACGCCAGTCCAGCCGCTGTGAAAGGGGCAGGACTGGCGCCTGGCGTTCACTCGCCGCGCTGCGTCAAGCGGCGCTCAACATCGTGGCCGCCAATTCTTGCCGGCACTGGGCATGCCACGTGTACGCCTTAAAGCCGAAACACCTCCACAGCCTCGCTTAACGTTCTCGCCTGACTCTTGAGGGACTGTGCCGCGGCGGCGGCTTCCTCGACGAGCGCCGCGTTTTGCTGCGTGCTCTGGTCCATGGTTGCGACCGCCAGATTGACCTGCTCGATCCCCTTGCTTTGTTCGCCTGCCGCAGCGGATATCTCCGTCACGATCTGGCAGACGCGTTCGACCGCGCTCACCACACTGCCGATGGTCGTCCCTGCGCTTTCCACGAGCGTCGATCCAGCGTCGATATGCGCACTCGAATCCTGAATGAGCATCTTGATCTCCTGAGCTGCCGATGCGCTGCGCTGCGCGAGACTGCGTACCTCACCGGCCACGACCGCAAAACCCCGGCCCTGTTCGCCGGCACGCGCCGCTTCGACTGCCGCGTTGAGCGCCAGGATGTTCGTCTGGAAAGCGATGCCGTCAATCACACTTGTGATCTCCGAAATTTTCTTCGAATGAGCGGCAATGCCTTGCATCGTGGTCACTACATTGCTGACGACTGCGCCTCCCTTGACCGCCATTTCCGATGCTTGTGTCGCCATCTCTCTCGCTTGCCGGGCGCTCTCGAAGCTCGCTTTCGCTGTCGCCGTGATTTGCTCCATGCTGCTTGCCGTGGTTTCCAGCGACACCGCCTGTTGCTCAGTTCGAATGGAAAGGTCATTGTTGCCGCTGGCGATTTCCGTTGCGCCAACGTTGATCGATTCGGTGCTGGCGCGCACAGTCGTCACGGTCTCGACCAGCGATTGCTGCATCTGCTCGAGCGCGCGCAATAGCGCGCCCATCTCGTTGTCGCGGCCGATATCGACGGGATTCGTCAGGTCGCCCGCAGCGATCCGCTGAAACTGGCGAATCGCTCGCGCGACCGGTTTGACGATTGCGTTGAGCAATGCATGACGAGCAAATGTACCGATGACCACCGACGCGAACGCCGCCGCGGCGAGAAGCCAGAGCATCATGTGGAAGCGGTCTTGAGCGCTGGTATAGCGTGCCTTCTGGCGCTCGGTGAGAACCCGTTCCAGTGCAGCCACTTGCGCGCCGAAGGTATTAGCCAGCGCTTCCGTTTCAGCGCCCTGCAGCGACTTGTAGGCCGAGAAATCACTTTTACCGAGTGCGTCGAAAGAGGCTTCGAGACCGTCATGCAGATACTTCTGGCGCGCGGCGACAAAGCGACCGCGTAGGGCCGTTTCGGTATCGTCCGCCGATGCGGTTGCAAGGTATGCGCGCACTTCCTCGTCCGATTGACGCAGGTCGCTATGTGCACCTTCAAGCAACGCCGGCTGAACATCGCCTAGTCCATAGAGCGCTGCAAAGCTGCCCAGCGCGAGACGTGCATGCATCACGTGTTCATAGCTACTTTTGATTTGAAGAAGCGAGCGCGTGTCTTCCGTGTACATCTTTTCAATCGCGGCGTTACTGGTTTGAAGCGCGACGCCAGCCAATGCGCTGACCGCAATCAACAGCGCGGCAAAAACCGCCAAGACAAGCGTGATGCTGGTACGCAAGCTGATGTGACTAAATAGGCTTGCATATCCCGAAAGTTGGGATACGGTGGGTGCTTTTGATATTTTCATCCGATTGTCTCCGACTGGTCGTGTACCTTCTATCGAAGGTATATCGGCGGGTCGGAGGCAGGACTGGAGGGGTCTTTGATTAATAAATCAAAGCTGCCCAATTAGCGGGATTTAGCTTGATTTATGGGTCTTTCTTTAGCACCCGAATAGCCTTCAAGGACAGACTATGTCGTTGTCCAGATCGAAAATCGGTTATACGAATAGCCGATGCCCCTAACCCTTCGTTGCCCCAAACGTCAGCCCGGCAACGAAGTGCCGCTGCATCGCGAAGAACATCATGACCGACGGCAACGCGGCCAGTATCGATCCCGCCGAGACCAGGTTCCACGACGTCACCCACTGGCCCTTGAGCGCGGCAACGCCCACGGTAATGGGTGCAGCTTCGTCTCCCGTGGTGAGGCACAACGCCCAGAAATAGTCGTTCCATACGAACGTAAAGACCAGGATTGCCAATGCGGCTAGCGCCGGACGAATCAATGGCAAGACGATGCGAAAGAACACGGTCCACTCATTCGCGCCTTCAATGCGCGCGGCTTCGACCAATTCGAACGGCAACTGCTTGATGAAATTGCGCAGGAACAACGCGCAAAAACCGGTCTGAAACGAAACGTGAAACAGGATCAGCGCGCCGACAGTATTAAAGATGCCCATCTGCAACGACAGGTCTCGCACCGGGATCATCAGGATCTGGATAGGCACAAAGTTTCCCGCGACAAACGTGGCGAACAACGTGGTGTTACCCCGAAACGAATAGATCGCCAATGCAAAACCGGCCATGGAAGCCAGCACGATAGAGCCGACTACGGCCGGTACCGTAATCAGCACGCTGTTCCACAAGTAATGGAGCATAGGTGAAGTCGTCAGCGCATCGCTATAGTTGGCGATCAGCGAAAAGTGCCGTGGCCAACCCCAGTAATTGCCTTCGACGAGTTCATCGGAGGAACGAATGGACGTCACCATCACTGCTATCAGCGGCAGCAACCAGATCACGAGCGCGACCGGTAACGACAACTTGTAAAGCGCCCGGTTGACGGGCTTCCACTTGGCGACAGGCATTGGAAACATGGCGAGCTCCTGGCTTATTGCTCGGTGCGCAACATTCGGCGCAAGTGATAAACGATGTACACCATCATGATCGCGAACAGCACCACGGCGATCGCTGCGGAATAGCCGATGCGGTAATACTTGATCGCTTGGTCGTACATGTAATAAGCGAGCACGGTCGAGCTTTCGAACGGACCGCCGCCACTCATGACGGAGATCAGGTCGAAGCTGCGCAATGCACCGATGATAGTCACAACAATCGCCATGAAGGTAGTTGGACGAAGCTGCGGCAGGACGACGTGCCAAAGCATGGTCCAGCCCTTCGCGCCTTCCATGCGGGCGGCTTCTATCTGCTCGGAATTAAGCGATGTCAGTCCGGTCAGGTACAGGATCATGCAGTAGGCAGTCTGGGGCCAAAGCGCGGCGAAGATGATCCCGAAGGTCACGTAATGCGGATCTCCCAGCACCGGCACGCCGTGTCCGAGAATCAACTTCAGCAAGCCGAAGGTCGGGTCGTAGAACCAGCTGAACATCAAGCCGACCACCACGCCGGACAACACGAACGGCGCGAAGAACAGCGACTTCACCATGCGAATGCCTCTTACCGCCTGGTTCAGGTACAACGCGACGGCGAGACCCATCGGGGGGGCCAGCAAGAACAGGATCAGCCACAAGACATTGTTCTTCAGCGCGGTATAGAAGGTGGGCGCGTGGAAGAGTTCGACGTAGTTATCGAAGCCTATGAAGGTCTTCTCCGTCATCCCGTCCCAGTTGTAAAAGCTGAGCCGAAGGCTGGAGAAGATCGGCCAGATCACGTAGATCGCGACCATGATGCAGGCCGGCGCGAGGAACAGGAACGCCGCCAGCCGCTGCTGGCGTGCAGTGGCCGACATCCTTCTGCGGCGCTTTGTTTTTATCGCCGGAACGCTGAGGGTTTCGGACATGACGTGCTCTCCTGATCCTTGTGCTCATTACCAGGGCGGCGCGCGATGGTCGCAAGCCGCCCTCGTCACACTACTTCTTGTAGATACGCTTGCGTGTAGCTTCGAGCTGCGCCAGGATCGAGTCCAGCTGGGTCGGATCGGACACGAACTGCTGCATGCCCTTCATGCCTTCGTCAGCCATCTCCTTCGTCATGTCGCGGTCGTAGAACTGAGCAATGCCACCCTTCGTCTGCGAGAGGATCTGGAAGCCGATCTTCGAAATGGGATCATCCGGTTCCGGCGACTTGCTGTTGGCCGGCAACGACCCCAATCCCTTCGCCAGTTGCGCGCTGATATCCGGCGTTTCCGCGAAGGCCAGGAACGTGTGTGCGTCCGCCTTGTTCTTCGCCTTCGACGGAATATGCAACGACTCCACCGGACCATCTTCAGCTGTCGGCACATTGCTGTCGATGATCGGGAACTGGAAGAAGCCCATCTGCGGCTTGATGTTCTCCGGGAATCCGCCGGTAATGAACGTGCCCATCAGCATCATGGCCGCCTTGCCCTGGAACAAGAACGGCTGCACTGCATCAAGGTCGTAGGACAGCGAGTTGTCGATGAACACCTTGTCGTCGATCAAGCCCTTCCACGTTGTATAAACCTTCTTCACGCGCGGGTCCGTGTAGGCGATGTCGCCCGCCATCAGCTTCTGATGAAACGCGTTGCCGTTGATGCGCAGGTCGAGGTAATCGAACCAGCCGGCAAGTGTCCACGCATCCCGTCCTGCCACTGCAACCGGCGCAATGCCCGCGGCTTTCAGTTTCTTGCAGTCTTCCAGGAATTCAGGCCATGTCTTCGGCTCCGCGGTAATGCCCACCTTCTGGAACAGGTCCTTCCGGTAGAACATGCCCCACGCGTAATACACGGTCGGTGCCGAATATTGCTTGCCGTTGTACGTGGATGATTCTTTCGTCGACGCGTACATCGCGTTCCAGCCGTTCTTGTTCCAGTCAGGCGTCAGGTCTTCGAACAGGCCGCGCTTCGCGTAGTACGCCATGCGCTCGCCGTTGTGCCAGTTGACAATATCGGGCGCGACGGTTGTGAGCCAGCCGGGCAATTGCACCTTGTAGGCTTCTTCATCGACGAAGGTCACCTTCACGTCAATATCCGGATGCGCTTTCTTAAAGGCATCGAAGGTCTGTTGCCAGACCGCGCGCTGGCTTGCCCCTTTGAACGCGATATTCGCGGTCAAGGTCCCCGCCTGCGCAATGCTGGTCGTGGCCAAAACGACGGCCAGCGCCGCACCGGTCAGTCCGTGGCGAATCAAGGTTTTCATGCGTGTCTCCTCATCGATGAGTGTTGTCTGCTTAGCTATGCTCTATAAATTGCGACGCCCTGCGGTTCTACTTCCTCCTGCCCCACTATGAAGCTGGCGGCCGCCGGAATCTTGTACGGCGTCGCGTTGTAGTTGAAGACGTAAGTCAAGCCACCGCGTCGGCTGATCCGTATGCCGTCGGGCAGTGGTGCGGCTTCGATACCGGCTGCTTTCGCCACGTTCAGGAAGATGTCCTGTGTCAGCGTTTCATCGAAGAGACTGGCGAGATAGAGTACGGAACCGCTGCGTACGATAGCAGGGTGCCCATCGGCGAACGTCGCTTCAATCTGCGCACCATCGCTCGTCTCGATGAAGTCGCGCCAGTGCCGCGCCTCACCGCGTTGGTCCACTTTTTCGGTCACGTTCGGCCGCATTGATTCAACGCGCCACACGCGGATGGGGATCAGTTTGGCGATGTCCTCGCCCGGCGGCAACGCCGCGGGAATCGTCAGGTTGACCGTCTTCGACCCCGTACGCGGTCCAAGCACCACTTGTGCACGGCTTGCCGCGAGCCTGTCGGCAAAATCGGCGGGTACCACCGGCAGCGGCGGCACGACGATCATCTTGTATCCATCCAGCGGAGCATCCACCGGAATCACATCGACATCCAGCCCAAGGCTGCGCAATGCACTGTAGTACTCGAACGCAAAACGCGGATAGTGAAAATCAGCACCTTGCGGATGAATCTCGAACAACCATTTTGCTTCGTAATCCCAAACAAGCGCGACTTTGGTGGATACCTTAGATTCACCATCTGCCTCCAGCACCTGCTCAATTTCTTTCGCCACGACCGACGCTTCCGCGCCGCCCATATCGAGCCGGTTATCCGGCGTGTTCAAACCCGCGTGCATCTGTTCCTGTGCGAACGGCGCCTGCCGCCAGCGAAAATACGATACGCATCCAGCGCCATGCGCAAACGCTTCCCAACTCCAGAGACGCACCATGCCCGGCAGCGGCGCGGGATTCCAATGCGCCCAGTTCACCGGACCCGGCTGCTGCTCCATGACCCAGAACGGCAACTTCGACATACCGCGATACACATCGTGATTAAACGATGCGAAGTCGGGATGACCCGTACGCAGCCACTTCGACTTGATCGATGGATCAAACCACTGCTCCTCCAGCGCGCCGAGCGGATAACTGTCCCATGTCGCGATATCCAGGTCGGCCGCGACCTTGTAGTGATCGAACTCGGTGAATAGCTGCATGAAGTTGTGCGCGACTGGCCGCTGCGGCGAATGCGCGCGAATGATCTCGGTCTGCATGCGGTTGTAGCGCACGACTTCATCCGAGGCGAAACGGCGGTAGTCCAGGCGATGCGTCGGATGGGCTTCCGTCACGGTGCCAACGGGCAGGTCGATTTCGTCGAAGCTACGGAACTCCATGCTCCAGAAGACCGTGCCCCACGCAGTATTAAGCGCGTCGATGGTGCCATAGCGATGCTCCAGCCATCCTCGAAAACGCTGCAACGCGGCGGGCGAATAGCTGACCACGGTGTTATGGCAGCCAAACTCATTGTCTGTTTGCCAGAACGCGACGGCGGGATGTTTGCCATAACGCTCGGCCACAGCCGTGCAAATCTTCTGCGATGCCTCGAAGTACGAAGGCGATGAAAAATCGTAATGGCGGCGCGAGCCGAACGCACGCGGGCGGCCATCGGCGCCAATAGGCAGGATGTCTGGATGACGATCGATCAGCCACTTCGGCGGTGTCGCGGTCGGTGTGCACATGACGACCTTCAGGCCCGCGTTAGCGAGCACATCGATTGCGCGATCCAGCCAGTCCCAGTTGTATTCGCCTGGCGACGGTTCGATCCGGCTCCACGCGAACTCCGCAATCCGGACGCGGTCAATACCCAGCGCCTTCATGCGCGCCGCATCGTCTTTCCACATCGATTCGGGCCAGTGTTCCGGGTAATAGCAGACTCCAAGACGCATACGGTGCGCTCCTACGCAAATTGTTGAATGGCAGCCGATGTGACGGCGAAACCGTCCTCGGTAAACAGATGACAGGACGCAGGCGGTACGTTAAAGGCCACGCTCTCGCCTTGCCGTGGTGTCTTGTCGCCCGGCGCCTTGGCTATAAGCACCGCGCCACCCGGTTGATCGAGATGCAGATAACTGTGCTCGCCGAGTTGCTCGACCAGCGACACGGTGCGGCTGATTTGCTGAGTCGATCCATCGTTTGCGGCCGGCTCAAGATGCTCGGGACGAATGCCCAGCGTGACGGCCTGATCGGGCCGCAAGGCCTCACCGTTAGCGTGAACCTGCACTCGCTCGTTCGTTCCATCAAGGACGATCGACACGCTTTCCGCGCTGCCCAATACCACTCGCGCGGGCAGGAAGTTCATTCTCGGCGAGCCGATAAACCCCGCGACAAAGCGGCTCCTCGGCCGGTGATATAACTCGAGCGGTGCACCCACCTGCGCAATGCTGCCGTACTTGGTCGTGTCCGCGCCGGCATGCAGCAGGACAATCTTGTCCGCGAGCGTCATGGCTTCAATCTGGTCGTGAGTCACGTAGACAACACTGGCGGTATTGAACTGCTTATGCAGACGCGCGATCTCGACCCGCGTTTGACCGCGCAAGGTTGCGTCGAGATTGGAGAGCGGTTCGTCGAAGAGAAACACGCTCGGACTCCGAACGATTGCCCGGCCGATCGCCACACGTTGCCGTTGGCCACCGGACAACTCCTTCGGCCTGCGTTCGAGCAACGCTTCGAGTTGGAGCACGCGCGCGGCCTCCTTCACTTTCTGGTCGATCACGTCCTTAGGTGTCTTCGCGAGCGTCAGGCCGAACGCCATGTTCTGATAGACGGTCATGTGCGGAAAGAGCGCGTAGCTCTGGAACACCATCGCGACGCCGCGCTGGGCAGCTGGCACTTCGTTGACGAGTTTGCCGTCGATATACAGGTCGCCGTCCGTGATGTCTTCCAGACCCGCGATCATGCGCAGCAAGGTGGATTTACCACATCCGGAAGGGCCGAGGAATACGCAGAATTCGTGCTCGCCGATCTCCAGATCGACATCGCGAATCACGAGTGCGTGATCGCCGTACGCTTTTTGAACCGATCGTAACGAGATGCTCGCCATGCCAACGTCTCCGTGTTTTACCGGGGAGACAACGATAGGTTAAGCGCTTAACCTTCTGCCTGTGAAAAACGATCCGCGTTCGGGATCGCTTCGACTGGCTGTCTCCGTCCTATGTTTTTTAACTGCCTTGGGTCTCAAATCTAGCGGTGCCAGCCGATTTATACAAATGCCGGGAAGCCATCCCAAAATATGGACAGTCACAGACATAGTTGGACGAAGGCACCACCCTAGCGACAGTTCACCGAACTTAGCCGATGTTGAACCCGCGTTAACCCTTGCTTCGAGATTCGATGACTACTTTAGCCGAGGTCGCCTTACGCGCCGGAGTCACGTCGGCGACTGTTTCCAATGTGCTGCGCAATCGCGGCAAGGTGGGCGCCGCGACACGCCAGCGGGTACTCGATGCGGTGGAGGCGCTGGGCTACCGGCCGCACTTGACAGCGCGGGCTCTGGCGGAAGGCAGCGCACCGACCCTTGCGCTGATGGTGACCAGTATCGCGAACCCGTTTTATCCGGAGTTCGCGCTGGCGGCAGAACGGGCTGCACGCAAGAACGGGCGTTTTTTGATCGTATGCAATACTAACGAAGATCCAGTGATCAGCCGCGCGTACCTGGACCAGATTGCGGGAACCTTGTCGGAAGGCGTGCTGGTGATGAACTCCCGAATCGCGTTCGACGATCTCCACACCACACGCGCACGCGGCACGCCGGTCGTGTTGTGCATGTGGGAACGCCCGGAGGTCTCGCCGGGATTGCCTTGTGTAGCGGTCGATTTCTTTGCAGCGGGTGCACTGGCCGCGCAGCATCTTCTGGACCTCGGACATACGCGGATTGGCGCAATCATCGGGAGTCAGCCGGACGGTGTGCAGGCAGCGCGATACGCCGGCTTTTGTCACACACTGAAGGCTGCGGGCGTGGCGCATCCGGCGCAGGAGGCACGTTTTACCCGTGACGCCGTCCAGGGAGGCTACGAGGCCGCGTGCGAATTGCTGACGGAACACGACGACCTGACCGCCATCTTCGCGACCAACGACTTACCTGCGTTAGGCGCGATGCATGCGGCCGCGGATCGGGGCATGCGCATTCCCGACGACTTGTCAGTGATTGGGATTACTGATATTCAACTGGCACGCGAATCGCGACCGGGGTTATCGACGGTCGCGGTCCCTACCGATGCCGCCGCTGCCATGGCCGTGGAGTTGTTGGAGGCGTTGATCGAAAGCGGTGGCCACTGCGAGACACCCATGCGCGTAGCGCCCCCGCCCGTGCTGGTGCAAAGAGCATCGACGGGACGGGTGCGTGGTTGAAGCGTTATTGAAGCGCTATCACGCTCTCTCGGGGATCTTCGCGAACAGCATGTTCAGCCCTTCCGCGATGGTCGGATGCGAGAGAATCGCGTCCCGGATAGCGGTGTACGGGAGATTGCCGAGCATCGCCATCTGCACCGTCGCGACCACTTCGCCCGCGTTCGAACCGAGCATTGTGAAGCCGAGGATGCGATCCGTTTGCGTATCCACAATCGCTTTCATGAAGCCGTGCGTGTCGCCGGTCGTGCGGGCGCGGGGAACAGACGCCATCGGCAGCTTCGCCACGCGGACAGCGATGCCTTGCCGTTGCGCATCGCTTTCGTTGATACCCACGCGCCCAAGCTCCGGTTCAATAAACATGGCGTACGGAATGACGCGATCGCGCGTGGTTAGGTTGCCGCCAGCAAGCTGCGACTTGAGCACGCGATAGTCATCGAACGACGCATGCGTGAACATGGGTGTTCCAGCCACTTCACCGATCGCCCACGTGTTCGGCGCGGACGTCGCCAGGCGCTCATCTACTTTAATAAACCCGCGTTCATCCAGCGCTACGCCCGCCACATCTAGTCCGATGCCTGCCGTACGCGGCACCCTGCCCGTCGCCACCAGCAGGTGCGTGCCGGTTACGCGCGTGCCGTCGCTGAGCTCAATAGTCACGGATTGCCCTGAGCGTCCGCTGACCTGCAAGGGCTTGACCGACACCCTCACGTCGATTCCTTCGCTCGCCAAGATCGATTCGATGGCATCTGTAACGTCAGCGTCCTCGCGCATGGCGACGCGCGGCGCCTCTTGCACGACAGTTACGTTGCTGCCCAGACGCCGAAACGCCTGCGCCATTTCCAGGCCAATGTAACCACCGCCGATCACGATCAGATGTTCCGGCAGCGAGTCGAGTTCGAGTGCGTCAACGTGCGTCATGGGTGCGGCGTCGCGCAAGCCGGGAACATCTGGAATTGCGGCGAACGTTCCCGTGTTGATAAACACATGAACGCCCTCGACCACGCGTTCGCGCCCGTCGTTCATCGCCACCTGAATGCGGCGCGGTCCCACAAAGCGTCCGCTGCCGAGGATCAGGTCGAAGCCAGACGCTTCGAACGCTTTTGCGTTGATATCGACCATACCGTCCACCACCTCGCGCACGCGGCGGTGAACTTGCGTCATGTCGACCTTGGCGTCGCGAGTGCCGCCCTTCAATATGTCTGCGGATTGCACGGCGTGCATCATGCGCGCGGTTTGAATCAGCGCCTTGCTTGGAATACATGCCACGTTGATACACGAGCCACCGATCATTCCCTCCTCGACTACCGCCACGCGCTTGCCTGATTTGGCGAGTTCCATCGCCAGCGTCTTGCCGCCCTTTCCGCCCCCCAGAAACACATATTCGAATTGCTCGACCGTCGACATTTTCAGCTCCCTTTCAAAGGTTTGCGCATAGCCTAACCGAGCCCTGTGGGGGGATCCGCGCCATGCCGAGAGAGCGGGTTTGCTTCGATACAACCCTGCCCCCGCCATGACGTAAATGTAGACGCCGGAGCGCCGAACCGCCATGCCGGACCGGCTTGAATGGATGCGCGTTCGTCTCATTGCCCGGGCTTAATTGCAAACGAATTGCTTACTGGTGATCACGCACGCGCAAGCTCAGGCCGATGATTGCGGGTTGCGTTCTCCGGTAAGATCACTACGCCGCCTTTCATTCCTTGCCACTTGCGCTTCTCAACTCAACCATGGATGCACTCGACCGACTGATCCAGCTATCCCGCCTGCAAGGCGTGCTCGACCTGCGCTGCCTTCTCAGCGGGCAGTGGGAACTGGACCATCCGGCCGCCCCGCCGAGCGAAGCGGTGTACCACGTGGTGCTCGCCGGGTGCTGTCTCCTCAAATTCCGCGGGAAGGCCGACGTGCTGCTGGAAACCGGCGATATTGTCATGTTGCCGCGCGGCAACGCCCACGTGTTGCAGGGACTGGAATCGGCTAACGGCAGCGAACACGCTGAGATGCTGAGCCGCGATAACGGCGTGGTGACGATCCGCACGAATTGCGGACCAAATGCGGCGAGCCTCGATTTGTTATGCGGCCGCTTTAACTACGCGGCGAATGCTTTGCTTATCGACGTGCTGCCGGACCTCGTGAAAATGTCCTTTGCCCGCGCCGATGTCCCCGATCTCACGCGCATGGTCGGCATGATGCGCAAGGAGGCGAGCGAGGCCGCACCGGGCGCGTATTCCATTGTGTCGGCGCTTTCCACTGCACTGTTTACCCTGTTGCTGCGGGCGCATCTTGAACAGCAACCATCCACCACCGATGTACTCGCGCTGCTCGCGCATCCGCGGCTTGGGACATCGGTCATTGCCATGCTGGAACGGCCCGCTGAACGATGGACGATCGAGATGCTGGCGCAGCAATCCGCGATGTCACGCGCCACCTACATGCGCACGTTCAGCGCGCTCACCGAAGACTCACCGATGACCCTGCTCACGCGCATTCGCATGCAGCTTGCGGGAACCTTGCTGACGCGTACATCGAAGAGCATTGCCGAGATTGCAGACAATGTTGGTTACCAGTCGGAATCGGCGTTCAGCAAGAAGTTTAAAGACACGTATGGGGTGGGGCCAGGCGGGTTCAGGCAAGCGCGGGGTTCGTGAGTCTGGCGGACCGCTTTACGCTTTAATCAGGCCATGAAGTTGTCGAGCACCAGCTTGTGCGAGTTGCCGATCCACACTGCCGCGTCCCGATGGTCGCGCAACGGATCGCCGGTATTGGGATGGAGGAAAACGTCCAGCGCGCCGTGGTTACGTATGGAGGAACTACGTGCTCAAGGCGAGCGGGCATCGGGTAGCGGTAATGTGCGCGACGTGGTGTGCGGCACGACATTCACGCTCGCTGGTTATCCACAGGATCATGCGAATCAGGAATACCTGGTGCTCAGCGCCCAGTTCTCGGCAACCGAAACCAGTGAAACGAGTGGTTTAGGCGAATACCAGATCAGCACCTCGTTTGTCGTGCAGCCGGCGACCACGGTGTTCCGGTCGCCGCGCACGGTGCTCAAGCCGCGCACCAGGGGGCCACAGCCTGCGGTGGTAACAGGGCCGCAAGGCAGCGAGCTGTGGACGGACCAGTACGGGCGGGTGAAGCTGAAGTTTCTCTGGGACCGCTCGCCGGTACGCGACCAGAATTCCTCGTGCTGGGTACGAGTGTCGTATGCGTGGGCGGGCAACAACTACGGTGGGATCAATATTCCTCGGGTGGGCAGCGAGGTGATCGTCGATTTCGAGAACGGTGATCCGGACCGGCCGATCGTGATAGGACGCGTCTACAACGCACTGAACATGCCGCCGTGGTCGCTGCCGGGCAATGCGACCCAAAGCGGCACGCTGTCGAGATCGACCAAGGGTGGCGGCTACGGCACGGCCAACGCGATCCGCTTCGAGGATAAGAAGGGGCACGAGGAGGTCTGGATTCATGCCGAAAAGGACATGCGCACCGAGGTCGAGAATGACGCTTTGGTTCATGTTGGGCACAACCGAGGCGAGGTGATTGACGGGATGCAGGTCATGCAGGTTGGCAAAACGTTTCAGCTCACCGCGGGCGATCGCATTTCAATGCGAACCGGTCTGTCAGAGATGGTCATGGAGAGTAACGGAGACATCACGATCAACGGCGTGAACATCAATATTTTGGGTAGCAGTTCCGTGCGGGTGGACGGCAAGATCATCGACTTGAACTAGGGGCCGGTTACATGGAATTTCGGAACCTTACGCCCCTTGATGCGATCGCGTTTAAGGCAGTCGATGGAGCAAAAAACGAGTTCAACGTCGTAACACTCAAGGCGGCTTCGGCCAGGACATTTCCCCGAACGTCGTGTTTCAAGGCACTAACCCATTAAGCGAGTCAGATTGGCTCAACAATATTCAGCAGGGAAAGAATGATCCGTCCGAGTACTATCAGAGGGCCGTCAAGATCGGTCAGAAGCTGAGGTCAGCAAACGGAGACGTCACGATAGTCGGGCATTCGCTTGGTGGGGGCCTGGGGTCTGCAGCATCGACTGAGAGCGGGCTGCCAGCAACGACATTTAATGCGGCAGGTTTGAACGTCAGCACTGTTGCTCGTTACGGTGGCACACCTGTGGCATCTGATATACAAGCCTTCCACGTAGACGGCGAAGTTCTGACGTCCGTGCAACAAAGCGCTTTTCTAAAGGGCAAAATGCCCGCCGCAATTGGTACCCCGTACAGGCTGCCCGGGCGCGGTAACACGTTGAGTCGGCATAGCATGAGTCAAGTGATCGATGGCATCGAAGCGCAGAAGCAACAGGACAACGCGACGCTGGAAGGTGCACTAAACAATGGGTGAGAACCAATTAACTAGCCACAATACATGGTCTGCGTTGCGTTTCGTCCCAGCTATGTTGGCGCTCGCACTCGCTTTGGCCCTTACTTTGACGGGATGCAAGATGGTAGACAAATTCGCGTGGCGCTATTTCAGCGGGCAGTTTCTAACGGCCGCGGAGGCGATTGATCGCGGGTCCATTGCTGAACTAACGACCGCGGTCGTGGGACTAGAAATCGATAAGCCGGGTCGCGACAACATGACGCTCATGTGGTACGCGATCATGAAAAATCAGTATCCGGCGGTGACATTGCTAACCCGGCTCGGGTCAAATCCCGACAAGCAGGACGTGGATGGAATGGGAACGCCACTTTCTATCGCGCTCAAAAGAACAGATCCCACGCTGCTCGGTGCGCTTCTCGACGGAGGCCTCTCGCCAGATTATCAAAATCGGGATGGAACTTCGCTTATGCAACAGGCGCTGTTGGACAGTGAGAAGCCATTCCCGGCAATACAGCTTTTGGTTGATCGTGGCGCTAACGTCAGGCATAGAGACAGCATCGGAGGCACTGCTTTAAGCGATTCAGCGACGTATGATTTTCCCGACATTGCGATCTACCTGATTGAGCATGGAGCAGAGGTCAACACCCACGCAAGTAACGGTTCAAGCCCGGCCTACGCAGTGCAAGTAACGATTGATCGTTTGCAGCCGAACGTCAAGCAAGCAACAGTGTCCGACTACACTCTCGATAAGGACGGCAAGCCGGTCGTAACCGTGACAACACCTCTGCCTCAAGGCGCAACGCCAAAGGGACAAGCGCTTCTCCGGGAATACGAACACCTTCGCGCCCTGATGATCGAAAAAGGCGCGAAGTTTCCGCCCGACACACCCGCGCAGGTGCGCGAGCAGATGAAAACTAAATAGAGCGCCCTTTCGATGAGTGATCAGACGCTTTTTCATTTAGTAATGGGCATTGAAATCGCGAGATGTCAGTTCAGTGGTGGTATGGGATCAGCGGCGTCACGCGCTAGTGGGCTGCCGGCAACTACGTATAACGCCGCAGGATTAAACCCGGCCACGGTGGCTCGCTATGGCGGCACACCGGTCGCTTCCGCTATTAACGCAATTCACGTCGACAAAGAGGTTCTGACCTCGGTGCAGGAAAGCAGTCTGAAGGGCAAGATGCCCACGGCCGTTGGCACTTCGTACACCGTGCCCGGTCACGGCAACGCGCTTAGCCGTCACAGTATGGACCAAGTGATCGACGGCATCGAGGCGCAGAAGAAGCAGGACGAGGCGATCTTAACAACGGCATTAACACATGGCTGACAACCTATCGTGCGAATACGGCGTAAGTGCTGCGCCAAGAGCTCTCCGGTTTTTGCTGACCCTAGCACTCGCGTTGGCCCTAACACTCACAGGATGCAAGATGGCAGATAAACACGCGTGGCGATACTTTAGCGGTCCGTATCTGACGGCAGCGGAGGCCATTGATCGTGGCGACACGGCTGAGCTGAAGGCTACAGCAAGAAATCTGGACATCGACGCACCTGGCCGTGATCACATGACGTTGCTGTGGTACGCGATTGTGAAGAATCAGTATGGTGCAGTGACCGCTTTAATCCAACTCGGCTCAAATCCGAAGGCACAGGGTGCAGAAGGTCTAGGGACACCTTTTTACGTCGCGCTGACAAGAAAAGATCCGCGACTGTTAGCCGCCATGCTCGACGGCGGGCTGTCGCCGAATCCCGAGGGTTCAGAAGACACCACTCCCTTGCAGTGGGCGATGCGGGGGGAAGAACCGCTGGCTGTGGTGCAAGTGTTGGTCGCGCGAGGAGCCAATGTGAATCTTCGCGACAGCATCGGCGCAACAGCGCTCGATGCGGCGATCACCAGCGACAATCCTGACGTCGGCATATTTTTGGTAGAGCACGGCGCAGATGTTAACGCGCGCGCAACGAATGGTTCCAGCTCCGCTTTCGGCGTGCAGATGTCGATTGACGGCCTACAACCCAAAGCAAACCAGGCCACGGTGTCCGACTACACCCTCGATAAGAACGGCCATCCGGTGGTATCCGAGACGACACCTCCGCCTCAAGGCGCAACGCCAGAAGGGCAAGCGCTCCTTCGCAAGTACGAAGAGCTTCGCGCCCTGATGATTGCAAAAGGCGCGCAGTTTCCGCCCGACTCACCCGCGCAAGTGCGCGAGCAGATGAAAATTAAATAGGGCGGCCGTTCGATGAGTGATCGGGCACGTTTTCATTCGGGTATGAGCATTGAAATCGCGAGATCTCGGTTCAGTGGTCGTATGGGATCGGCGGCGTCACGCTCTAGCGGGCTGCCGGCAACTACGTATAACGCAGCAGGATTGAACGCGGCCACGACAGCTCGTTATGGCAACACACCTGCCACTTCCGTTATTAGGGCCATTCACGCTGATAAAGAGGTACTGACCTCGGTGCCTAGGGCGGTAGGCACTTCCTACACCGTGCCCGGTCACGGCAACACGCCGAACCGTCATGGCATGGACCAGGTGATCGACGGCATTGAGGCGCAAACAAGGCACGCTGACACGAAGTTGACAGAGGCATTGACTCATGGCTAGCGACCATTTCTGCGGACAGGATGCGAGATCTGCGCCGCATCACCTCTCAATTTTGATCGCGCTCGCACTCGCTTTGACCTTTACTTTGACGGGATGCAAGATGGTAGACAAATACGCGTGGCGCTATTTCAGCGGGCAGTATCTGACGGCGGCGGCGGCGATCGATCGCGGAGACATTGCTGAACTGAGGGCTGCGGTTGGAGGACTGGAAATCGACAAGCCGGGTCGCGACCACATGACGCTCATGTGGTACGCGATTATGAAAAACCAGTATCCGGCAGTGACGGTGCTAACCCGGCTCGGGTCAAATCCCGACAAGCAGGATGTGGATGGAATGGGAACGCCGCTTACTGTCGCGCTCAAAAGAACAGATCCGACGTTGCTTGCTGCGTTGCTCGACGGAGGCCTCTCGCCAGATTATCAAAATCGAGATGGAACCTCGCTCATGCAACAGGCGGTTGGTAGCGGCGAAGAACCGTTCCCCGTGGTACGTCTGCTGGTTGATCGGGGCGCTGATGTGAATCACCGAGATAGCATTCACGCCACCGCATTGGGAGACTCCATAGTCAGCAACCACCCAGACATCGCGATTTACCTCATACAGCACGGAGCAGACGTTACGGCATTCACGATGAACGGCGCAAGTGTGGCTTATGGCGTGCAGGTGTCAATTGACGATCTGCAAGCTAACGCAAAGCAAGCAATAGTGTCCAACTACACCCTCGACAACGATGGAAAACCCGTCGTAACCGAGACAACACCTCCTCCTCAGGGCGCAGCGCCAGAAGGGCAAGCGCTCCTTCGCAAGTACGAAGAGCTTCGCGCCCTGATGATGGAAAAAGGCGCGAAGTTTCCGCCCGACTCGCCCGCGCAAGTGCGCGAGCAGATGAAAATTAAATAGGGCGGCCGTTCAATGAGCGATCAGGGTAATACGATTGGGCGGCTTCAAGGAGCGGTCGCCAAGTCCACGGCGTCGGCAGTGGCCGCTAATTCTGCGGCTTCCGCCGAGGCGGTAGCAGAGACGAGTTGGTGGAGTGCTGCGAGCGGTTGGGTGCATGGCGGATTAGATGCGTTGGGGGCAATTCCGGAACTTGGCGCGGTCTTTGACGGTGCCAATGCGATCGTGTACACCGCAGAAGGCGATCTCTCGCAGGCGGCGATTTCAGGAGGCGCGGCTGCGCTCGACCTAGTGCCCGGGGTGGGAACTGTCGGGAAAGTGACAGAGTTCGGTGTCAAGGGTGCGGCGAAGCTCGCGGCAAGAGAAGCTGCGGAGCTGGATGCGAAAGGCGTTGCAAAGCAGGAAACCAAGCAACTGACCAGGTTGGAAGCGAAACAGGTTGTAGAACAGGAGGCCAAGCAGGCGGAACATGCGGCGGAGAAGGAGGCGACCGAAGGTGCGAAGGTATTAGGGCCGAAAAAATTACCCAAGCAGAAGGTACCGTGCTTTCATCCATACAATAAGACTGGCTTCAAGGGTCTGTCGTCCTCCGAACAGCGCTCGTATCTAAGAGAATATGCAAAGCAACTGCGCGGTCAAGAAGAGGCGATCAACAGGTTGACCGCAAACGAATTCACAGCTGCGCGCGACGCATATAGTGCAGTCGGGAGAAATCCTGTTGCCAACGAGATGCAGGAGGCATTCCGAGATCGCTTCGCAGGACAACTCCGACGAAGCATCTTCCGCGGCCTAGTACAGAACGGAACCCAAGCGGCTCAAGCGTTGCCGCTCGCTATCGAAAAGACAGGAATCTTGATGGATAAGATGGCGGCGCTTCACGAACCCGATATGGTGGCAGGTGGCTGGGCAAACCCGAACCCGACCAAGATGGGCGATACTGGGATAAATTCCTCCATTGGGGCAAGCTGGAACCAGAAAGGCCGATTGGACTCCATAGAGAAAGTTGCAAAAAATGCCATCACCAACGGTAAGGGAGATGCTCCTCTGAATGTGAAACTCGAACTATGCCGCGGCAAAGGAATACGATGAAAGATTCGTTTTTTGAGATGTTCGAAGAGCAGTTTGGTACAGCCACATCCTCGGTGCCCGTGCCGGAGGAGAGTCTTCGGAAGTTCAAAGGTGTTCTCCCGGATAAGCTTCTCGATCACTGGCGCAACTTTGGTTGGAGCTGCTATGCGGAGGGTCTGTTTTGGACCGTTGATCCGGACAGCTATGAGGACCTGGCAGATATTTGGCTTGAAGATACCCCTTTCGAGGAAATTGATAGGTACCACGTCATTGCAAGGACGGGATTCGGTGATCTCTTTCTATGGGGCGAACGGACTGGCCCGAAGGTGACCATCGCGTGTGCGGTGCATGCAATTGTCGCGATGGAACAAGACGTCCGTAGCAAGCTTGATGATCCAGAACAAGAGATTGGTATTTTCTTTGCTGGCCTTCAACGTACGGAATGCGATCTAAAGGATCAAGGCAGAAAGTCGTTGTTTGCGCAGGCTATCAAGACCTTGGGTTCTTTGAACTCTACTGAAGTTTACGGCTTCGAGCCAGCGCTGATAGCTGGAGGAAGAATGACGGTGAATCACCTCAAGAAAGTAAACCTTGATGTTCATCTGCGGCTCCTTCGTCAACTTGCTCCACCGAAAATTCCTTTCACGCAAACGCAACTTTAGTTTGCACTTTTGGGGAACCGCAATCTGATGCTTGGTTACTCCCGCACCGAGGCCTTTCTCAACTTGGCCTCGGCCTTCGCTTCGGCAGCGGCCTAACTAGCTCGTGCCCAGTCGTCATGCGATGGCGCTTCCTTTGCCTTTGGTTTCGCCGGTTGCGGTGCACTCTGCTGTGGTGCTTGCTCGACTAATTCTGGCGCTCTGTCGATGCGTGGTGCCTTTGGCGCGGGTTCCGCTTGCGTTTGCATTGCAGGCAGCGCCGAGGGCAACCCGACGGGTGGTCCACTATCAGGCAAGTTGAACGTTGGCATCGAGCTTGGGCATTGAAACGATGTCAGCACTTTGCTCGTAAGCGGATTGGCCACGCTGCCCGAGCCTGCGATATCAAGCACCGCCTTGCGGCCATCGAAGTCGAACTCGGCGCGCGTACGCCCTGGCGTCGCCGTTTCGATCAACCGTCCCTTCTTCAGCAGACGCATCAGTGCCCATGGTCCATCAGTCGAGAGGGTGGATGTGTCAGGACGGATTCGCGGGTTCGCCGTGATCTCCACGTGGGCGCCACCTCGCGGCCCCGGCCACGTCACCGCGAAAGGTCGGTCCGGTCCATGCTGGTATTGCTCGCTCTGACCGTCGATATCGAGCACGAGTCCAGTAATCGTCGGATCTAGCTCGGGAATCTTGATCTCCGCTTTCCATGCAAGCTTCTTCTGACCTACATCGGTGAAGAACACATCGCGGATCGCTTTTGCCCGCTCGAACGAGTCTAGATTTGGTCCCTGCACCGGTTCAGTTGCACCGGGCAAGGTTTTGTAGCGCCAGGGTCGCGCGGCCGTATCGACAAACGGCGCGAGCGTCTTGACGAAGAAATCGTCGATCACACCGCCTTGTGCAAACACCCGCGTGAAGTCGTCGATGCTCACGTCCTGCCTGCTGTCGGGCGAAAATGGATAATTGCCGTCAACGGCGAGCCGGCACGCATCGCCGATTGTCGCCACCATCTGGCGTGACAACAATTGTCCGATTCCCTGATTCACCTCTTGCGAACCCTGAATCGCGAGATTGCGGAGCACCTCACGAAACGGTGCGGGCAGCGTGTCGGCCGTCAGCTTGAGCTTCACAGCGGCATCGCTCGCAGGCGGCATGCTGTTGTTCGTCAGGGCGTTGTCAGCAACGGTCAATACTGTGTAGTAATCGTTCAGTTGGCTCGTGAGTGTGCTTAGTTGCGGCGCACCGGCCGACACCGCCGGTTGGGCGGTCGCCTGTGTCTCTGCGGTGCCTGTCGTCACCTCCCGCAACGCAGCGAAATGGCTGTCGACGAGTTCACGTTCCAGGCGTTCTTCTGCGCGGATGCCGAGCCCCTGATCCGTCTTCTGGCCGAGTTGACCGGCGGTCTTTTCGAGAAACGACTTGTCGTCGACGACCGCCGTGCGCGTGAGGGTGGTTTCCCTCACTGTTGCCTGTGCCAGCCTCGATAGCGGCGAGTCGGGTGCGGCGAACCGGCGCAAGATCTGCAGGTTAAACGCAAGGCTCGTGCCGGTGACCGTGCGGATGTCGCCAAGGAACAGGTCCCAGCGTTGCGCGTACTCCATCAGATATTGGCGGCGGATTTCTTCGGTCAGCGGATCGTTACCTATGCCGGCACGGCTCCCAATCTCAGCCGTTTTTTTTTGAGGGTCGCCGAGCAGGCTGTGACCCATTACCCATGCGTCGTCGTCGCGAGCAAGCTGGACGAATTCAGGAAGGCGTTTGTCGAAGAGATTGCGATAGCCGTCATAGGTGAACAAGCCCGGCACGCCGTGCGAGAGTGGTTCACCACTCGCACGTGTGAACACTGTCCCGGCTTGTGGACCCACAGCACGCAGGAGTGTGAACTCTTCCGGCGCTTCCTTTTGCATCGCGGTTTTCGCGCGCTCGTAAAGCCGCTGGGTCGCGTTATTCGCTTCGAGGAAGGCCCGAGCCTGCTGGATCAGTGCATCGTTTCTTACAAATGGTGACTGCACGACACGAGCACCCGAAAACAGGGCGTTGACATGCTCAATCATGGAGGCGCGGCCACCGAATACAGCCGCGCTGTCCGTGTGAGCCCAGTCTGAAAGCACCCATCCTTTCACGTCGTCGGCGCTATATTTGGACTTGTCCTGCAGCATCAAATACACACGCAATGCAGAGTAGGCGGTTTCCGAGTCCTTGCGGGCGATGGCGTCGGACAAAACCGCTTCCATGCGGTGTACGATCTGCGGCAGCAACAGGTTGTCTTCGAGCGCGTCGTAGGTGCGGCGGCTTTCGACGACTACGTCCGAGGCGACGTAGAGCCCGTAGCGATATGTGCTGTCTGGGGACGACAGATCGAGTCCAGGATAGGTCGGTAGATATTGGGCGTCAGACAGCGTGTCCGGCACAGCCTCTGGTTTCGGGGCCTTGTACAGCTGCGTGACCTTGGCTAACAGTGCGTGCGTCTTGCGTTCGATTGCATCGAGGTAGGTGCGGTTGTTTCCAAGGCTTGCCCATATACCACTCAATAGCCACGCAAACAGTAAGATCGCCAGCGCGTGACCGATCATCCGCACCAATCGAAAACGGAACTCCCAACGCAGGTTCGGGCGAACTAGATGCGCTTCAGGGAATACGACCTTCGTCAGCAAATCCTGCAGAAAGTAGCTTTTGTGGCGGCGTGGTGTGGACTTTAGCTTACCAGGCACGCTCTTGAACGTGCTGCGCACGCGCTGCACGATCGTTTGACGCTCCGCAACTACTATGCTTTCCGTCTGCGCGGCGCTCGTAAAATACACGCCGCGCAGCGTCGCGTGGAGTTGCGTCGCGTCGTAGCGCGAATCGAGGAACACATTCTCGATCAGGGCAGCAAGCGGCCCGATCAGCGCCGCGAACTCCTGATCCAGCGCTGAAAGCTTCCTGCGGTTCCGGGTATCGTATTCGTCTTGCAGGCGCGTGTTTACGCCTGTGGCCAAACGCGTCGAGAGCAAACCCAACTCCGACCGGCAGTGAGCGCGCAAACTTTCTCTGGCAACCGTTTCACGGCCATAGGGCAATGTGAATCCCCACGTCTGCGAGCGGCCTTCCGACGTCAGCGAGCCGAAATACTCGTTGAAACCGGTGAGACAATCCATCTTGGTAATCATCAGATAAACCGGGAAGCGGATCCCCAACTCCGTACGCAATTCGGCGAGACGGGTACGCAGAACGGCTGCTTCGCTCAGACGCGTGGACCCGTCCTCGTTGGTAAGCGTGGCCAGATCGACCGACACGAGCGCACCGTTGATCGGCGCACGCGGGCGGTGCTTGCGCAGCAGCGCCAGAAAGCCGCGCCATTCGGCGGCGTCAATATCAGTGGGGCCGTGGGCGGTATCAGCATTGTCCTCAGGCTTTGACGCGTCTGTTTGTTGTGCTGACGCAATGGGCTGCCCCGAATCCCCAAGTTTCGGTGGTTGCGTAGCGGTTTCACTTTTGGTCTTACCTGCGGCAGCAACACCCGGTTTCGCCGCGAGCGGTTGGTCGATCTTGCTGATGCCGCATGTCAGCCCGTGCCGAGCGTAACGTCCCGCTGTGTCGATCAGTACCGCTTCGTTGGTCAGCCACCAGTCGACACGAGCGGTGCCAGTGCCTGCGGCTAGCTGGTCAACGGCCTGCTGCATCTGCTCGGCCACAGGGAACGCCAGACCGGCGTTGAGCATCGCGGTGGTTTTTCCCGCGCCCTTCGAGCCGAGCGCGATATACCACGGCAACTCATATAGGTAGCGCTTGCCCTGGAACAGACGGCTGAGACCTCGTGCGCCCGTGCGCATCGACTTCAGTTTCTCCAGCGCGGCGTTGACGATTCCGCTCACCTCCTCCAACTGCTCCGCTGCTGGCGACGTTTCGTGCTTGCTGCCGAATTCCAGCAGCTGCTTTAGCAGCGGTGCATCCCCGCGCAGCCGTTCCTTGAGCCTGAAGAGCCCGTAGATCGCGAATACGCCGAGTACTGCCGCAATCATCATCGCCCGCGTGGATTGGCCCTCGAAAGGATGCGCGTGTCCAAACGATAGCAACGGCGCGGCGAACCATATCAGCAGGCACAGCAAGGCGACGAAGACGATGCTGATCGACTGGCCAGCCAGCCACAGCAGCAGTCCAGCCAGCAGCAAGGCAATCGTGAGAACCCGCATCCCAACACTGGCGAGCGGCGTAAGGCCGCCGAACGCAACCAGGGGGCCAAGAAACCAGATGACCAGACCAACAACGACCAGCACCGTGAGCGCCAAAACTTGCCGCGATACTAGAAACAATAAAAACTTCTTCATTCTCAAATCCCGAAGTACGACGAATGCGCTGCGCCGCTCACTCTGCGACGTTGATTTCGACGCGCCGGTTTTGCGCACGCCCTTGGAACGTCTTGTCGTCTGCGATTGGCGCCGTATCACCCTTGCCAATCGCTTCAAGGCGGCTCGCTGGCACTCCTGCGTTCTGCAGCAACTGCATGACCTGAGTGGCACGCTCTTCCGACAGTGCCTGGTTCGACGTGAACGCGCGACCACGAATAGGCGTGTTGTCGGTGTGACCGATCACGGTGACCTTGCCCGGCACCTTGATGATTTCGGCTGCGATCTTGGCGACGAGTGGTTGCATTGATGGGTTGATCGATGCGTTACCCGCCACAAACATATCGTCGCCGTGGAATGTCACCGCACTGTGATGTTCATCTTCATCGACGCTGACCTTGCCGGCGGCAATTTCGTTCTTGAGCAGTTCCGTTAGGTGCAGCGTAGGCGGAGCGGGCGGGGGCGTCATGTGGCCGATCTCGGCGATCTTTCTCTCAATCGCGGCGCTGCGCGTCATCAGTTCGTATTTCGCATAGCCATAAAACCCAAGCAGGATCACCGAAAGCACGACCACTGAGATCCACACGGGAAAGTCGTAGAACGGTCGACTGTGACCACTTGTGTCGCCTTGCCAGTGCGGCGAGAGCGGCACCGGCACGGGGCCGCGCTGAGACATGATTTCTGTGTAGAGCCGCTGACGCACGGCGTCGTGCTGGCGGCGCCCGTCGGTAATGTGACGATAACGCCCCTCAAAGCCAAGGCTCAGAACCCGGTAGATCACTTCGAGCAAGTCGAGGTGCTCCTTCGGCTCGGTCATCAAGCGGCCAATTAAGTAATAGACTTTGTCGCCACCGTTGCGGTCTTCGTGGAAGGTGGTTGCCAATCCATCCGTGTTCCACTTGCCGAGGCTGCTTTTGCCGTCGCTTGCCCAAGTCGTTTGCATCGCCGCCTCGTCGAGCGCGGTGCACAAGCAATAACGTGCGCCAAGCATGTGGTCGCGCCGGATGTTGGCCTGTTCGCACAAACTCTGGAAGATGCGTACTTCCTGTTCAAGCGCGACTCGCAGCGCCTCGACGGCACTCTGAGACTCAAGCGTGTCCGGCATATCGGCAAGCGCGCGCAACAGTACACGCGACGCTTCGAGAAGCGGATTCTGGGCCACACGGATCGCAACGAGGCGTTGTGCAGGGTTTTCCGGCGCGGGCAGTTCCAATGACTCGCTCAAAGCTTCCCCGGTTTCATGCTCTGCGACCTTGTCATCGTTTTTTGCTAACTCGGCTGTAGGCACACCTTTGCGAGCATCCCGGGGCTCTGTACTATTCCAATCCGGCGACGTTGCCATGCCTAATCTCCAATGTTTGCGAACGTGCTGCCGACCGAGGCTTTTTTCTGAAAAATCCGGGAGTCAGATTTCTGGGCGGCCAGAAAACTCCAAGGCAGCATCTTCAGCTTGTACCGGCACTGCCGGGTAAACTGCCCTTCAAAGCTTGCCTCGTTCACAACGTCGCTTATCTCGCCAGTGCCTTGGCCGATGTTGGCCGCACCGGACATGCCCGACGCGGCCGCCACAAACGAGCTCATTCCGTCGAACTGCACCGCGACGGTTAGCTCTTTGCCGGACATCGCCTTGATGTCTAGATTGGTCGCCCACTGATCAAGCATCTGCAGAGTCAGCGGCGTCAGACAATCCAGCGCATACGTATAGATTTCCGACAGGTTCTCCCGGGCGTCGATAGCGCTTAGCTGCAACACCGGCTCGTCTGTCGGCGACACCGGTAGAGCGGGAACACTAACCGTGACGGTGCGATGGTTGGAAAAAGTCAGCATGCAGAAGTCCTTCAAGAAAACGGTACCGATCGTTAAACGGCAAACTTGTGTTTACGCCCATGCACAGGCACTACGCCGGTATTTCAGCCGTAGTCCTCTATAATTGCTGCCGGTAGTCAGCGAATTTGCGTTTCGGCGACGCGCAACTTGCGCCGCGTGCAGGATCTCACTGGGGCTGGCCTAGCGCTCGGAAACCTCTATGTCACGGGGCTGAGCGCTGGTTCGTCGGTGCATGGCAATTATTCACATGCGAGGGGCATGCCTCCTTGCGTGTCTCATTAATAGCAAAGACGATTTTCCGATTAGAGTCAATCGTTGTCCGTCGATCGTCATCATCCTAGTTTTAACCCGGCGGTTTCAAACCGAAGCGCAACAGGAGGGGCTAGTGTTTAGAGCCTTGAGGTTGGCTTGCTGAGGCAAGTGTCGCAGCGAAGACCTCGAATGGCGAATGGAACGCGTGAGTGGCGCGCGGGCGGCTGTTCAGACTGTCGGCGATCGCGTCGAGTTCTTCCTGACTGTAGACCGATAGGTCCGTGCCTTTAGGCAGATACTGGCGCAGCAACCCGTTGGTGTTCTCGCAGGTTCCACGTTGCCAGGGGCTATGTGGGTCACAGAAGTAGACATTCACGCCGGTGGCGGCGGCCAGCTCCTTATGCCGCGACATTTCTTTGCCCTGGTCGTAAGTAAAGCTTTGCCGTAAGGGCGCCACAATCGAATTGAGTTTGGCGGAGAAGCCCGCTAGCGCTGAAGCGGCGGTGGCGTCCTCCATCTTGGCAAGCAGCACCAGGCGGCTGGTGCGCTCGACCAGAACGCCTACAGAGGATTGGTTGTTCGCACCCTTGATGAAGTCGCCTTCCCAGTGACCTGGCAGCAGTCGGTCTTCAATTTCGGGCGGGCGCACGTGGATACTGACCATGTCGGGAATCTGTCCGCGCCGGTCGGTGCCCCGCGTGCGTGGCATGCGCGTGCTGTGGCCATGGCGCAGGCAGGCAATGAGTTGGCGGCGCAGTTCACCGCGCGGCTGAGCATAGATAGCCGTGTAGATGGTTTCGTGCGAGACGTGCTGGGTCGAGTCGGTTGGATACATGCGCTTCAGTGTGCCCGATATCTGCTGAGGCGACCATTTCCACTCAAGCAGGGTGAGAACGATGCGCCAGCAGACACTTTGCGGGCAAAGCTTGGCCCGAGGGCGTGACGCACTGCGGCGCGCGCTGCAAAGCGCTGCAGCAGGCACTGATGCATAGCCAACAGGAGAGCTGTTTCGCGTTAACTCGCGGCTGATAGTTCCCGGCGAGCGCCCAAGTATGCGAGCCATGGCTCGCATACTTGAACCCTGCAGATGCAAGCTTGCAATGATCAGGCGTTCTTCAGGCTGAAGTTGTTGGTAAGAAATTTTTTCGGGCATTGCGACACCTTATACGAGATAGGTGTTGCACTTCGCTTTTGAGGCCGCCCCCAATTATATGCGGCTCTAATTTTGAGATAATTTAAATGTGGATTTTTTTGAGGCGGCTTAATCTGTTTGGTCTCCACCGCTAGATGAAAGGGCAGTTTAAAAAGGTCAAATTCCTATACGTCTTGCCAGCCGAGGAGTTCAGCGAGATAGCGGTTGTTCGCGCACGCTTTTTCAGACGGCGAATCTTCAGCTCTACTTTGGATGTCGTATCGCGTTTACGCAGGCTCATCACGATGCGTCGAAAGGACAGTGAAGTTCCGTGCGGCGTTGTCCACCCGTGCACGGCACCGATCTTTGCTGAAGGCCACGTCGAGTGCCCAATGCATCGATTATCTGCGTGCCAGTGGGAACGTACGGCCTGAGAGATCGTAAGTGCGTTAGGCGGGAGGCTGCTGATGTAATACCCGCGCTCGGTTGAAACCGCACCGTTGATCTCGCGCGTGACCTCGACCATCGCCAGCGAGCGCAGCTTCGGCCAGCGAGACAAGGCGTCCATTGCGCACGTGTGCGACAGCGCCGCATTTCGATGCGCCCGTAGTTCTTCATGTTCGTCGCTCTCGTAGCTACGTGGTCAACGCTCCAGTGCTGCACTGGCTCTATGACTATAGCCGCGAGCATGGCTATGGTACTGATCGAATCGAAGACCCCGACCCGTTTGGACCTATTTTGCGTTTGACAGGCCCGGGCAGATTCCCGGACCCGCACTACGACTGGTGATTCCCTTGATGGCCGCCTTGCTGTCCCTAAACCATGCCTTTGACCTCTGCGGCGACGAACTCGTCCAGAGATTCTTCTAGTACGTCATCTGGCAATGTCTTAGTAGTGACCTGTACTACAAACTACGACTGCCCGTTGATATTATCCAGACCGTACGGTTTCGTGGCGTCAACGTCGAAGCGCAGATTGAGGAGTTACGCGAGCAGATCAATGAGAGGCATTGACAGCAAATGCAGTGCGTCAAGTGACTTCAATGGGAAGATTTTCGACACGACGTTGTAGGAGCGGCCGATAGTCATCCCGTCAGTAGCCGACTGCTGGGGATTGCCCAGCATAAGCTCGTGCAGGACGCCAAGCACGCTGGCATCGCGGTCAAGCAGGGCGAAAAACCGCGCTGCAAAGCAGGCGGTTATGCCTACGCCGTACAAATCCGGCCTCATGGATAAAAATAGCAAAGCGGCGGCCCGTTTCCCCAAACCCGAGAAACGGGCCGCCGCCGTAAATCACTTCGCCGTAGGCATCGCGAACTCAGCGCCTTTCTCCGTGCTTTCCGGCCAGCGCTGCATGATCGACTTCTGCCGCGTATAGAACCGCACGCCTTCCTCACCGTACGCGTGCATGTCACCAAACAAGCTACGCTTCCACCCGCCGAACCCGTGCCATGCCATCGGCACGGGAATGGGCACATTGATCCCCACCATGCCCACTTCAATCCGCCGGCCGAACTCGCGCGCAATGTGTCCATCACGCGTATAGCAGGCAACCCCATTACCGAACTCATGCGCATTGATCAGATCAACCGCTTCAGTAAAGTCCTTCACCCGCACACACGCCAGCACCGGTCCGAAAATCTCTTCCTTGTAAATCCGCATCTCAGGCGTCACGTGATCGAACAACGTACCGCCCGTAAAGAAGCCTTCTTCGTGCCCCGGCACCTTCAAACCACGTCCATCGACGACCAGCGAAGCACCCTCTTCCACACCCAGCGCGATGTAACCTTCAATGCGCTCCAATGCCTGACGCGTGACGATCGGGCCCATTTCGGCATCCGCTTCCATACCGTTCTTCACGATCAACGTGCGTGCCCGTTCCGCCAGTCGCGGAATCAGTTTGTCGGCGACATCACCGACCAGCACGGCCACCGAAATCGCCATGCAACGCTCGCCTGCCGAACCATAACCGGCACCAACCAGTGCATCAATAGCCTGATCAATATCCGCATCCGGCATCACGACCATGTGATTCTTCGCGCCGCCAAGCGCCTGCACACGCTTACCGTGCTGCGCGCCAGTCTGATAAATGTAATTCGCGATCGGCGTTGAACCCACAAAGCTGATGGCCTTCACATCGGGATGCACGAGCAGCGCATCGACCACGACCTTGTCGCCTTGCACCACGCTGAACACGCCATCGGGCAGACCCGCTTCCTGCAACAACCCGGCCATGAACAACGACGCCGACGGATCACGCTCACTCGGCTTCAACACGAACGCATTACCCGCCGCAATAGCAACTGGGAACATCCAGCACGGCACCATGCACGGGAAGTTGAACGGCGTAATGCCTGCTACCACGCCAAGCGCCTGACGCGTCGTCCAGTTGTCGATACCTGTAGATACCTGCTCGGTGTAGTCGCCCTTCAAAAGCTGCGGAATGCCGCAAGCGAATTCGATTACATCGATACCCCGTGACACCTCGCCCTGCGCGTCGCTGAACACCTTGCCGTGCTCGGCGGTGATGATCGCAGCGAGCTCGTCACGGTGCTTGTTCATCAGCTCCAGAAAACGCAGCATGACGCGCGCGCGCCGGATGGGCGGTGTCTCACTCCAGGCCACAAATGCTTTCTTCGCGCCAGCAACGGCGGCATCCACATCGGCGACATCGCCCAGACGCAGCGTGCGTGCTGCCTGGCCGGTCGCGGGATTGAAAATCGGCTGGGTGCGCGTGCCCGTACCGGGAACACGGCGGCCCTGAATAAAGTGGCCGACGTCCGCGCGATCGCTGAAGCTTTGCATGATGTGACACCTGAATGAAATGGGAGTCTTCAGAGTGTAAGAACGTCAGACGCGTCTGCAAAGGCGCTATGATTGAAATGATTGTTTTCTATGGTGAACAATGAAGATATGGAAACGCAACGCGTCGAGGCGCTCTGGACTCATCTCTATTGGCTGACCATTCTCGCGCAGCAAGGCAGCTATACGCGCGCCGCCACGCGACTCGGCGTGAGCAAGGCAGCCATGAGCCAGCGGATTGCCGAGCTGGAGCGCGCAGCGGGAGTGTCACTGGTGCAGCGCACAACGCGCAGCGTGCGGCTGACGGAGGCGGGGCAACGTCTGGTCGATCAAACCCGCGGTCAATATGAAGGTATTGCACAAAGTTTCGCGGGCGTCCGCGATTCGGCGGGTATCGCTCGCGGCGAACTGCGCGTCACCGCCCCGGTAGCGTTCGCACGACAGCAACTCGTGCCGCATCTGTCGGCCTTTCTGCGGGCGAATCCGGAAGTACGCGTGCAGCTCGAAGTGTCGGACCGCATTAGTTCGCTTGCCAGCGAGGGCTTCGATCTCGCGATCCGCCATAGCGCCGCCGCGCCGGAAACGCACGTGGCCTGGACTCTGTGCGCGACTCACTCGGTGATCGTGGCAACGCGAGCGTACTTGCGCCGGCGCGGCACACCCGCCTCGCCACAAGACCTGGCCGCGCATGACTGCCTGTTCTATCCGCGTGCGCAAGACGTGCCCGCCTGGACATTCGAACGTGCGACGGGACGCAAGACCGCTGCCGAGCGAGTGACCGTGCCTATCAACGGTCCGTTTTCCGCGAACAATAGCGAGGCCCTGCGCGACGCCGCACTCGACGATCTCGGCATTGCGCTGCTGCCCGATTTCAGCGCGCAAGCAGCGCTGCGCGCCGGGCAGTTGATCAGGCTACTGCCAGAGTGGCAGCCCAAAGGCGGGTTCGCAGAACAACTTTATGTGGTCCGGCCTTACGCATCGCACGTGCCGCGTGCAGTGACCGCATTTGTCTCTTATCTGCGCAAGACCTTCGAAAACGGTTTCGCGGATTAACCTCCGCGCCCGAAGAGCCGTCGCACTCGCTCATCGCGCACCGGGTTAGCGGCTGATCGCCCGATTGTCGATCCATTTGACGATATCGGTATGGTAAGTGCGCGGCGCTTTCGCAACCATTCGCACCGCCAGACTCGCCAGTGTCTGTGCTTCAAGCACTTCGTTCATGCGCTTCTCGGCGTCCAGCATCACAGCGTGAATAGCGCACGTGCCGCTGGTCGCCCATTTGGGCGCGGTGTCCCCGAAGATGGCGCAGCGCGCGCGAATTTCGCGGCAATCAAAAAGCGGCTTCGGACCATCGACAGCCAGCACAACGTCAAGCACGGTGATCCGGTCAGCGGGTCGCGCGAGCGTGAATCCCCCGCGCGCGCCCTCTGTGGCGACGGTCAATCCAGCCTTATGAAGCTTCGTGAAAAGCTTGGCAACGTAATCCACCGATAACCCTTGCAGCTCGGCCAGGTCACGCACGCTCGCCTCGCCCACGCCAGCGGGCGCGTCGGTCAAATACAAAAGACAGTGCAGAGCGTATTCGACGCCCGAACTGATGTGGCTCATCTTATCTCCGACTCGATATATCCTAGTTGTGACATTCTATATATCCATCCAGTGGCGAGCAACGACAATCTATGCTCTATTCCCCTGAAAATAGATCGTCGAAGTAGGCACTTGCAAAATTCAACTACGACACATATAGTCGTAGTTAAGCGAATGACACGACTTCTCGAGTTTCGAGCATGCGCCCAACTGATCAATGAATGGAATTGAAAAATGACTGATAGCGGCAAGAGAATATTGGTAGTCGGCGCCGGTTTCGCCGGCATGTGGAGCGCGCTTGGTGCTGCTCGTCTGCTGGATATCGCAAACCAGTCTGGAGAGCGAATCGAAGTGGTCTTGGTTGCGCCCGAGCCCATGCTGCATGTCCGGCCGCGTCTTCACGAATCCAATCCGCTCGGAATGAAAGCGCCCTTGCTGCCGCTCTTTGAGGCAACCGGAATTCGTTTTATCCAGGGCAGCGTGAGCGAAATTCGTGCAGCGGCCCGCGAAGTTGAAGCCATCGGCGAGGATGGAAAAACATTCACGGTCCGATATGACAAGCTTGTGCTGGCTAGCGGAAGTTCGCTGTTTCGTCCTCCGGTGCCCGGCCTCGCTACAGCCGCGTTCAGCATCGACCAGATCGATGACGCTGCGCTTCTCGAAGCGCATCTTCACCAGCTCGCCGATCAACCCGATACGCCGGCGCGCAACACGGTGGTCGTGGTGGGCGGCGGATTTACGGGCATCGAGATAGCGACTGAGCTTCCAGCGCGCTTGCGGTCCATGTTGGGAAGCACTACGGCCGTCAATGTGATCGTGATAGAACAAGCCGATGCCGTAGGCCCGGATCTTGGCCTCGGTCCCCGGCCTCTGATTGAGCAGGCATTGACCGAACTCGGCATAACGGTGCGTCTGGGCACCGCGGTGAGCGCCATCGATTCCGATGGGATTGTTATATCGAGCGGTGAACGCATCGATGCAAAGACGGTGATCTGGACAGCGGGCATGCGCGCCAACGCGCTCACGAAAAAGCTTGACGCCGAGCGCGACCGGCTCGGGCGCTTGCATGTGGATGCGAACCTGCGTGTGTTGGGGATGCAAGACATCTTCGCCGCCGGCGATGTCGCCTTCGCCGCTACCGACGACGCCGGAAATCATGCGCTCATGTCATGCCAGCACGCGATGAACATGGGCCGGTTCGCGGGCCACAACGTGGCGGCTGATCTAGTCGGCGCAGAGCTTTTGCCTTACCGGCAGCCTGTCTATGTGACGTGTCTCGATCTTGGATCGTGGGGAGCGCTTTTTACCGAAGGCTGGGATCGTCAGATCAAGCTCGTCGGCACGGAGGCGAAGGTGCTCAAGCGGCAGATTTGCACCGAGTGGATCTATCCGCCTGCTGCCGATCGCGAAGCGGCATTCGCCGCAGCCGATCCCGCGGTCACGGTAGTTGCCTAAACCGGCAGCCAGCGTTGCTGCGCCTTTAGCACCTCATCGGCACGCAATCCCATCAACTGCTCATACAACGCTGGCGCAGTAGCGCCCTCTGTGTTCAGCAGCAGCACGTTCGACCGTTCGTCAAGCCCGAGCGCAGCGCGATCTTCCGCGCTGCTGCTCGCCTGGATAAGCCCCGCAAGACCCGCCGCGCCCGACTCCCCCGCCACAACAGGCACATCACGCTCTGCACCTGCAGCGAAGATTCGCATTGCATTGACGGCGGCATCGTCGGGAATAGTCATGAAGACATCGGCGAGAACCTGCAGGAAACGCCACGCCAGCGGCGACGCCTCTCCACACGCAAGCCCTGCCATGACCGAGTCGACAGAGCCCGTCGCGAGCGCCGCCTGTCCTTTGATCGCGCTTTGAAACAGGCAATCCGCCTGGTCCGGCTCGACAATCACGCAGCACGGCCGCCGCTCGCCGAAGTGCTCGGCGAAATAACTGACGACACCGGCCGCCAAGCCACCGACACCGCCCTGAATGAACACGTGCGTAAAAGTATGAGGACCGCCATTGTGTTGCTCGATTGCTTCGGCCGCGATCGTCCCGTATCCCTGCATCACATCGCGCGGGATGGCTTCGTAGCCCTCGTATGAAGTATCAGAGACAACACGCCAGCCATACTCTTCCGCGAGGCGCGCAGCCTCCTTCACCGACTCGTCATAGTTGCCGTCGATCTGCACGATCTGCGCGCCCAACTGTTCTATGGCGAGTCGCCGTTCATCGTTCACGTGACGATGCAGCACGATCACGCATCGGCAGCCAATACTGCGCGCAGCCGCTGCCAAGGCGCGGCCGTGGTTGCCATCGGTCGCGCTGATGACCGTGAAATCCTGCAGCAGCGCCTTGTAATGCCCGGCAGTTAGCTTCGCCGGAACGAAGTCATGCTCAGGCCAAAGGCGTCGAATCAAACGGATCAACGCAATCGGTGCACCGAGCGCCTTGAAGCTGCCAAGCGGGGAACGATGGCCTTCGTCCTTCACGCTGATCGATCCAACCCCTAGCCGGGCAGCGAGATCCGGCAGATCCCACAACGGTGTGGGGCCGGCGTTCAATCCATCCCACGTCGATAACCACGCGCGGCTTTCATCGGCGGCTTGAATGTTCAGGATCTCGCGAAGCGATTCGTCGTAACGACCCCGGCGCGCACTGGCGTTATGTTGCAGCATCAAATTTTCCTCTGGTTCTGGTTATCGTTATGGCTATGGACGAGCGGCAGTTTCGTGCGCACGATCTCGGCTAGATAACGCGCGCCAATCGGCAAGACAGCGTCGTTGAAATCGTATCGGGCGTTGTGAAGTGGCGTCGCACCCGGCTCGCCATCAGCGCCGTTACCGATGAACGCGAAGTTGCCGGGCACCACTTGGAGGAACGCGCCAAAGTCTTCCGAAATCATCATCGGGGCCACGTTGCCGTCCACGTTCGCCACTCCTACAGTTACTGTCGCGGCCGTAATCGCCGTTGGAACGCACTCTGGCGTGTTCACGGTGGGCACAAACTCATGCGTGTATTCGAACGAACATTCAGCGCCGTGCGCCGCGCAAATACCCTCGCTGATGCTGCGCATCCGGCTCTCGAGCAACCGCTGCACGTCAGGCGTATAGCTGCGTGTATCGCCTTTGATGATTACCTGTCCGGGAATTGCGTTGCGAATGCCATCGGTAAACAGTTCCGTGCAGGAGATCACCGCGGGCACACCGGGATCGACACTCCTCGATACAACCGTCTGCAAAGCCAGCACAACCTCTGCAGCAATCACAATGGGATCAATGGTCATATGCGGTCGCGCCGCGTGGCCGCCACGTCCATTGATACGGATAACGAAGTTATCCTCACTCGCCATGATGCCACCGGCCCGCGTTGCAATGGCTCCGGCTCGCAAGCCTGGAATGTTGTGAACACCGTAGATTTCATCGACGGGGAACCGCTCGAACAGTTTGTCGGCGATCATCGCCTTCGCGCCCTTGCCGTGTTCCTCGGCGGGCTGGAAGATGAAACGCACGGTCCCGTTGAAATCGCGCCGCTCGCATAACAGCTTTGCCGCGCCGAGCACCATGCTCATGTGCCCATCGTGGCCGCACGCGTGGGACTTGCCGGTGCGGACGGACGCGTGGCTACGCTCCGGTGCTTGCTCATGAATGTTGAGCGCATCCATCTCCGCGCGCAAACCAATCACACCGTGACCATCGCCACAGGACAGGCTCGCGACAAATCCCGTTCCGCCGATACCCCGCGTCACCTCAAGCCCGAAGCCCTCAAGCACCTCCGCCGCGAAGGCGCTCGTCTCATGTTCCTCAAAACCGGTCTCGGGCGCGCGATGAAAACGGTGTCGCCACTGCGTCAATTGACGATCGAAGTCCAACGCCGCGCTGCTTGTGTCCATCGTGTTTCTCCCGGTGTCCGTTCGATTCCTGCTGTGCTCAAGTATAGGAACCGTCGGCTGAGAAAAAATCTCATTTAGATGCCAATGACCGATAATTCCGTTCTATTTCCAGCCCTTTCTGGCTCTTAAGCTCAACGAACGCCGCATTCATCCCAGGACACCCCATGGCACTCGACCGGCTGGACGTTCGAATCCTCAACCTCCTGCAAGAAAACGCGGCTACGCCGCTTCGCGTGCTCGCCACCGAGGCCAATGCGTCGGTCGCGACCTGTCAGCGCCGGATCGCGCAGTTGCGAGCCGACGGCGTGTTGCTAAAGGAGGTTGCAATTGTCGATCGCATGCGGGTCGGCAAGCCGCTGACCGTGTTTGTATCGGTGGAACTGGACAAGCAGAACGACTCGCTATTACGCGCGTTCGAGCGCCGCATGATGGCGGAAGGCGATGTGATGGCCTGCTACGAAGTATCGGGAGAGTTCGACTTTCTGTTGATCGTGAACTCGGCGTCCATGGAGCGGTATCACGCGTTCACGCGCCGGTTGTTTTCGTCGAACAACAACGTGCGCAACTTCAAGAGCAACTTCGCGATGAACTGCTCGAAGTTCGAGACGAAGATTCAGATCGATGAGCCGGAAGAGCCGGACAGCGGATCGGCTTGAGCGTTGCTTCGCCGACGCCGCCGGTCATCAAGTCTTAAGCGTAGTTCAACCCTTCGCCGTTCGCGTCAAGGCTGCGACAAGCCCTGGACAAACGCCGCGATGCGATCGCAAGCCTGCGCGAGCCGCGTTTCATCGACCACAAAACCCAGCCTCACGTAACCGTTCGCCGTCTCGCCGAACGCGCTGGCATCGAGTAGCGAAACGCCTTGCGCGCGGAATAACTGCCAACTGAAATCATAGGCATCCAGGCCCGTTCCGGTCACGTCCACCATCATGAACATGCCCGCTTCGGGCAACAGGCAATGCAAGCCTGGCACACTACGAAGACGATTGAACACAACGTCGCGCCGCCGCCGGTAGATCTCACGCATGTCCGCCACGATCTGCGCCCGGTTCTCGAGTGCAGTCAACGCTGCTTCCTGAATGAAGCCCGGCAGGCCGTAGAGCATGCAAAGCGCAAGCCGTCCGAGATGTTCGATCAGCGTCTTCGGTCCGATCACCCAGCCCACGCGCCAACCGGGCATGGCATGCGACTTGGACAAGCTGCCGAGCGTAACAGTGCGCTCGGCCATACCGTCCAGCGAAGCAATACTCACGTGCTCGCGCTCAAAGGTCAGGTCCGCATAAACCTCGTCGGAGACGATCCAGAGATCATACTTGCGAGCCAGTTCGGCGATGCGTTCAAGATCTTCACGGGGCATTACCACGCCGGTCGGGTTGCATGGCGTGGCGAAGAAGATTGCCTTGGTGCGAGGGGTGATGGCTGCCTCGAGCGCCGCGCAGTCCAGATGAAATGCTCTCGCGGGATCAACGGCCACGGGCACCAGCGTGGCGCCCGACGCCCGGACGCTGGCCTCGTAGGTCAGGTACATCGGCTCGGGCACGATGATCTCGTCGCCCGCTTCGCAGAGGCACAAGGACGTTGCGAAGAGCCCGTTCTGCGCGCCCGCGACCACGATCACATTGCTCGCATCAACGCTCGTGCCAGTCTGGCGCGAGTGATCCCGCGCAATAGCTGAGCGCAACGGCTCGCGGCCGATCACTTCCGCGTAATGCGTGTCGCCGGCCCGAAGCGCTGCCACCGCACGATCGACGATTACTTCAGGTGTAGCGAAGTCGGGATCGCCAACGCTCAGGACGATGACGTCCTCGCCTTTCTGCAAAGCCTGCTGCGCAGCGTGATGGATTTCCCATGCAGCCGTGCGCTTGCCTTGCAGGCGCTCGACGAGGTTCGAATACTTCATGCGGCCACTCCTTCAAGCGTGACGAACGATCCGGCACGCGATGATTTTTGTTTCGATCGCTTCGATTATAAAGTCCGCCGGAACGCGAACGTCAAGCGCCTGCGTTAGCGTCAGCGCCCTTTCGCCCTCTCACCAGCAGCCTGCGCGCCAAGATTCGCCGCGAGATAACTCAGCAATGCCTGGATCCGCAGTGAACGCCCCTTGCGCGTAGGCACGAGTGCGATGACCGGCGCGCTGCCGAAATCCCAATCGCTCAGGAGCCTCACCAGCTTGCCCGCCGCGACCGCATCCGCCACATCCCATTGCGAGCGCAGCACGAGCCCCAGCCCTTCTTCCGCCCAACGGCGTGCGACGCTGCCGTCGTTCGTGGTGAAGGCCGGGGTAACGCGCAGCGTGGTTGGCGACGACGGTTTCCTGCCCGCGTCCGACTTTCGCCGGCGCACCCGCCAGAGCGTCACATCCTCATCGTTTTCGCGGATGCAGATGCAGTCGTGTTCGAGAATCTCACGTGGTTCGCGCGGATAACCACGGGCTGCGATATAACCCGGACTCGCGCACAACCAGCGCTCGTTCGCGAGCAACGGCCGGGCGCTCCAGGACGAGTCGCGGACGGTGCCAATCTGGATCACGATATCGGCGGCATGGCTGTGGGGCCAGGGCGTTTCGAGCAGGTCGAGTTGCAGGCGAATGCCCGGGTTCGCGCGGGCAAACCGCGCCAGCAACGGCGCAATATGCACGCGGCCAAAACCGAACGGCGCGGCAACCCGAATATGCCCGGCGAGTTGCGCGGTCTGTTCGCGGAACGTGTCAGGCAGTGCCTCGATAGCGCTCAGCAACCCTTGCGCTTCGCGCGCCAGTCTTGCGCCGTCCGCCGTCAACGACATATGCCGTGCATCGCGGGTAGCGAGCGTTACGCCCAGCGCCTTTTCGAGTTTCTTGAGCCGCATGGAGAGCGCGGACGGCGTGACGTTCAGGACGCGCGCCGCCGCGCTCAAGGATTCCGAGCGCGCGAGCATTGTTACAAGCCGCAGGTCAGCGAGTTCCATCGTTCAATTTTGCTTAATGATAGATGTCACTGAATTTAAACACAGCTTAGGGTTTCGTCAGTAAAGTTGCTTCCATCATGCCAAATCAATCTACCTCAACTTATCCGAAAGCGGTGCTGTTCGACCTGCTGACCGCCCTCCTCGATTCATGGAGCCTTTGGAATCGTGCAGCCGGCAGTGAAGCCGCTGGCCGCGCGTGGCGCGCGGAATACTTGCGCCTGACCTACGGCTGCGGCGCTTACGTTCCCTATGAAGAACTCGTACGCCAGGCCGCAGTGCAGGTGGGCTTGCGTGAGTCAGCCGCACGCGTGCTGGAAGCGCAATGGCTGCAACTCGCGCCCTGGAGCGGCACGCAAGAGGTGCTGCGCAGGCTCGCACCGCATTGCCGGCTGGCGATCGTGACAAATTGCTCAGAGCGTCTCGGCGAGCAGGCCGCCGGCTTGTTCGATATCGACTGGGACGTGATCGTGACCGCCGAAAGCGCAGGCTTTTACAAACCCGACCCTCGGCCGTATCAGATGGCGCTCGACCGTCTGAAGGTTGACGCGAAAGACGCAGCGTTCGTCGCCGGTTCGAGCTACGACATGTTTGGCACGGCCGTGACCGGTTTGCGCACTTACTGGCATAACCGCGTGGGACTCGAGCTCGTGGAAGGCGCGCAAGCGCCCGAACTCGAAGCACCCACGCTCGACGCGTTGCTGCCTTGGCTGCGCGGCTTTAATTTATTGAAGGGAACGTCCACGTCATGACTCTCGATCAGATCGAAACCCCTGCCGCGTTGATCGACCGGCCGCGCATGGAGCGCAACATCGCTCGCATGCAGAGCCGGATGAACACGCTCGGTGTCGCGTTCCGTCCGCATGTGAAGACGGCGAAGTGTGTGGAAGTCGCGCGGGCGCAGCGCGATGCGGGTGCGCGAGGCATTACGGTGTCGACGCTCAAGGAAGCCGAGCAGTTCTTCGCGGCGGGCTTCAGCGACATCCTGTACGCGGTGGGTATTGTTGCATCGAAGCTGCCTCGCGCGCTGGCGTTACGGCGCGCGGGATGCGATCTCAAACTGATTGTCGACAACCTGGAGGCAGCGCTTGCTGTTGCCGAGTTCGGCCGCGCTCATGGCGAAACTTTTGAGGTGTGGATCGAAATAGATACCGACGGTCATCGTTCCGGTGTCCAGCCCGATGAACCTCGATTGCTCGATATCGGGCGGACGCTGCACGGCGATGGAGCACATGGCGCGCGTCTTGGTGGTGTGATGACCCATGCCGGGTCAAGCTACGATCTCAACACGCCCGACGCGCTTGCTGCGCTGGCGGAACAGGAACGCGCGGGTTGCGTGCGCGCCGCCGGGCGCTTGCGCGATGCCGGTCTGCCGTGCGACGAGGTGAGCGTTGGCTCCACGCCGACCGCGCTGGCGGCGCAGCATCTTGAAGGCGTCACGGAAGTGCGCGCTGGCGTGTATGTGTTCTTCGATCTCGTCATGCGCAATGTTGGCGTTTGCACGACAGGCGATCTGGCGCTCAGCGTATTGACGACGGTCATCGGTCATCAGGTGGACAAGGGCTGGGCTATCCTCGATGCCGGCTGGATGGCGATGAGCCGCGATCGCGGCACCGCGAAGCAGACGCATGACTATGGTTACGGGCAGGCTTGCACACTCGATGGCAAACCGCTGGAGGGTTATATGCTCACGGGCGCGAACCAGGAGCATGGCATTCTCGCGAACGTGGATCATCCCGATAGGGACATCTCGGTCCATCTGCCGGTTGGTACGCGGTTGTTGATCTTGCCGAATCATGCATGCGCGACCGGTGCGCAATTTCCCGCTTATCACGCGCGCTCGGAGGATGGCGAGGTGGTCGTGTGGGAGCGGTTTTATGGGTGGTAGGTCCGCGGTGCTAACCGGAAGAACCTCGGCTCACTGTGAAACCTCCCCCGGCGCACTCCCTACAAACTCGGCCTGAATCGCCACATGCACGTCGTCGCCCACGGCCGGATACCACGTCGATAAACCGAACTGCGCGCGGCTGAAATGCCCATCGGCGGAAAAGCCCAGCGTCTGTTGTTTGGTCAGCGGATTCGGCGCATGCCCGTTAAAAGTGACCGCAAGCATAACCGGCCGAGTCGTGCCGCGAATGGTCAGGTCGCCAGTGAGTTCGCCCTGGTTGTCTGCCGTGCGCTTGAACGCCGTGCTCACAAAATGGATAGTCGGCGAACGCTCGACATCCAGCATATCCGGACCCTTGACCATCTTGTCTAGGATCGGGACGTTGGTGTCGAGACTCGTTGCATCGATATCCACCGCCACTGTGCTGCGATCCATGCCACCCGTCTCCCAGTTCAACTGCGCTGTGGTCTTGTCGAAGCGCATGACGAAGCGCGAATACTTGAAGTGATCGACATCGAAACTGACGTTCCAGTGATGCGGGTCAAGTTGATATCGGCCTACAGGAACACTTGCTTCGTCAGGCGACACCGAATGCGTCACCACGCTCAGCGCCGTGCAAGCCGATATCGACAAGGCGAACACAGTCAGCAAACCCGCACGAAGCATGCGAAAGCGGGACAGAAATCTGGAGTCGTGCATGATTGTCCTTTGAAAAGGTCGACGCCTGTGGCGAAAGCCATCCCGCCCGCATGTGCTACTTGTAGAAAATGTAATTAGCGATGTAAGGCGAGCTGCCAATCTCATGTTCGGTCGAACACGGCGCGGCCGGCATCACGCCGCCCACGGTGTTCACGCGCTGAACATAACGAATAGCAGACAGCATGCCGCTCCCCGCAGTGCTGCGCGTTTCGAGCAATAACTGCGGCACGCTCGCAGCCGTTTCGCTCGGCGTTTGCGCAATCACGTGACCGACAATCCGGCTGCCGTCGTCCGCCTCCCACGATGGCCCCGCAGAGTGCCGGATCAACGCCTGGCCGCTTGTATCGTAGAGCGTTGCCTGCGGGTTCTTGAACACCCAACCCAAGTGGTGCTGCGCATCGTATTCGCATGAATACACTTGCACACCGGAAGCGGTCGTCGTCACGACGCGTTCCGCCTGAGGAGGATCAATAGAGGACGCTGCGGACGCGGCAGTGCTTGCAACGCAGACGGCTATCGCAGCCGTCACCCGGCTCGCGCGGTCGAAAGAATTGAACATGAAACTCCTGCTTGAATGGAATGGCTGACGATAGAGTGAGCGCCCGGATTATCCTCTCGCGGCCACGCCGCGTGCATAACGCCCCCGTCCTGCTCAGACGCGGCTCAGACCCGGTCCAGATTAGCCGACGCAAACGCCCAGTTCAAATGCTGCGACACGGTAGCAACAAGATAGTCGGGACGCCGGTTCTGATAGTCCAGATAATACGCATGCTCCCACACATCGACCGTCAACAACGGCGCGAGGCCCCGCGTGAACGGCGTTTCCGCGTTGCTCGTCTTGACGACCGCGAGCTCACCCTGGTCGAGTACCAGCCAGCCCCAGCCGCCGCCGAACTGCGATGCTGAAGTGGTCACCAATGCCTTCGTCAACGCCTCGGTCGAACCAAACTTGCGCACAATCGCCGCCTGGAGTTTTTCACTCGGCTGGGTGGTAGCCGGGCTCAGCGAGTTCCAGTAAAAGTTGTGATTCCAGGCTTGCGCGGCGTTGTTGAAGACATCGGCAAGAGCGGGTTGATCGTGCGACCGCATGATCACTTGTTCAAGCGATGCCTGCGCCAGCGGCGTACCGGCCAGCAGCTTGTGCAGGTTATCGAAATACGCGCGGTGGTGCTTGCCGTAATGGAACCCGATGGTGCGCGCCGAGATCACCGGCTCAAGCGCGTTTTCCGCATAAGGCAGCGGCGGCAGCGTTTGCGGCGATGAACCCAGGTAAGCGGGCACAATGCTGAGTGTCGCTTTGGCATCGGCGGGAGATTGAGCCGATGTGTCTTGTATTGAGGCACCGAATGCGAACTTCGAGAGCGCGACGCCAGCCGACGCCAATGTTCCGCTTGCAATCAGGCGACGACGGGAAATGAGCGAGTTGAGCATGATGAAACCCGTAAGTGTGGAGTGATTGCAGCCATTACCGGTTCTCCGGTCTGTCTCGGCTGCACTTTCACAACACCTCACCTTCGGTGTCTATTCCATCGACTGCTCACGTTATTGACGCCCTCCCGGAACAAGCTGAAGAGCGGGACAGCGTTTGGGTCCAGCGGGTGCTTCCGGGGTCGGTGCAGATTTCTTGGTCATCAATGAATGGCCTGATCGGCACGTACCGAACGGGCCGTTATGTCCCCACGACAGTAGCCGCGAACGAAACGCTCCGCATCAGAGGCGTCCCGTCCACGCATTCACCCGTTCAACCCTCGCGAAACAGGAAGCTATAAGCGTTCAACGCCGGCACGCCGCCAAGATGCGCATACAGCACCTTCGAGCCTTCCGGGAACTCACCGCGCTTCACCTTATCGATCATGCCGTGCATCGACTTGCCTTCGTACACGGGATCGGTCAACACGCCTTCCAGTTTCGCGCACAGGCGGATAGCCTCAAGCGTGCCTTCGTTCGGCAAGCCGTATTCGGGACCGCCATACCGTTCATCGAGCACGATATCGCTCAACGTGATGTCACGTCCCAGCTCTACTTGCTCAGCCGTTTGCCGCGCGATCCGGTGGATCTGCTCACGGGTTTTTTCAGGCTTGGCCGATGCATCAATACCTATCACCCGATCCGCGCGTCCATCTGCTGCGAAGCCTACGACCATGCCCGCCTGCGTGCTGCCCGTGACCGAACACACCACCACGTAGTCGAACTTGAAACCAAGCTCCGCTTCCTGCTGGCGCACTTCTTCCGCAAAACCCACGAAGCCCAGGCCACCTAGCGGATGGTCCGAACAACCGGCGGGAATCGCGTAAGGCTTGCCGCCCGCCTTCCGGACATCTTCCAATGCATCTTCCCAGCTCTTGCGAAAGCCGATGTCGAAACCGTCCGCAACCAGGCGCACGTCCGCGCCCATGATCCGCGACATCTGGATATTGCCAACGCGGTCATACACCGCGTCCGAGTAGTTCACCCAGTTTTCCTGCACCAGCACGCATTTCATGCCGAGGTGAGCCGCAACGGCCGCAACCTGACGCGTCTGGTTCGACTGAATCCCACCGATGGAGACCAGCGTGTCGCAGCCTTGTGCGATCGCTTCGGGGATCAGGTATTCGAGCTTGCGGGTTTTATTGCCGCCGAATGCGAGGCCGCTGTTGCAGTCTTCGCGCTTGGCATAGAGCTCGACCTTGCCGCCAAGATGTTCAGACAGCCGTGCGAGCGGCTGGATCGGTGTCGGTCCGAAAGTGAGCGCGTGACGGGGAAATTTCTTGAGGTTCATGTGTCGCTCCGATGATCAGCCAAGTCGTCGCATTAATTTGCGTCGATGAGAAGTATGGTAAAAAACTTTGGCTGAAGCAGGGTTGCGAATAAATTGTCATTTATTTAATTCCTAATGATTGAATGGCCAACCGGCGTAATTAACGTGTGGAGGAATAGCTATGAGCGCAACAAAAGTTCGTGCTGGATCGCGAGAAAGCGATCAGTCGGGCACCGAGCTGGACCGCGTCGACCGCGCAATCCTCAGGCTGCTTCAGCGCGACGCCTCTATTTCCAATGTTGCGCTTGCGGCCAAGGTGAACCTGAGCGCGCCAGCGTGTTTACGTCGCGTAGAACGGCTTAAACAAGCGGGCCTGATTCGGGGGACGGTCGCATTGCTGGACCCGAAGAAGCTCAACGCGGGCATGCTGATGATCATCGGCGTGGTGCTGGATCGCTCCACGCCCGAGTCTTTCGCCGCGTTCGAGAAAGCCGCGCAAAAGGTCTCGGGATGCATGGAGTGCCACATTGTGACGGGTGAGTTCGACTGCTTCATGCTGGTACGCACGCGCGACAGCGAGAGCTTCAACCGCCTGCATGCCGAGCAGTTGTTGTACTTGCCCGGTGTGCGCCAGGTCAGGACCTTCATGGTCCTGAAGGAAATCCTGTCAACAACCAGTTTCCCTATCTAGTGTTTCCGCGCCGGCCGGCCGGGCGCACGGCGCACGCACGGAACCATTGCCAAGCTGCAGAATAATGACTATGTTTTGCGGGGCAACAAACCACGCTTCAAGGTTCGGCCATGCCGATCCGACAGATCATCGTGCCAACGGCCTGAGCCCCATGCCGTTGGCCAACAAACCGGACCATAGGAATTTCCACGCATGACAACGACCGCACAATTCGACAACGTCTCGATCATCAAGCACGCGAACATTTACTTCGATGGCAAATGTGTCTCGCATACCATCCTGCTTGCCGATGGCACGCGCAAGACGCTAGGCGTCATTTTCCCGGCCCTGCTGACGTTCTCGACGCAAGCGCCGGAACAGATCGACGTCAATGCCGGACGATGCCGCGTGCGTAATCCGGGAGAAGAAGCGTGGCGTGAATACGGCGCTGGCGAGTCCATCACCGTGCCGGGCAACACCAGCTTCGAGATCGAAGTGATTGAAACCGTCGACTACGTCTGCCACTATTTTTGAGCGCAGGCTGGGCCGCCGTGGTGTGTGTCCACCACCCCTGCCTTGAACAAAATGACGGTCGATTGGCGAAGGGTTTGTAACGCCGTCAGTCAACCGTCTTCGGGCAATGCACGTCGCATGCGCAGTATGTGCACTACGCGCATTACCTGGACGTGATCTGTCGACGCGCCGCCGCCGGACAGAGCTCCGCGTACATCTGAACAAGCCACGCGTCCGGGCAGTCGTCGCTGATAGAAATACCGTTCGCGTTGACGTCGCTTAACCGGATCTGGCGTTTCTGTAGGGCGGCCCTGAACGCACAGCGTGCCTTATGCCGCAAAAACAGCACACCGAGCACTGCTATGCTGAACACCGTCGCCCTGAGTCCGAACGTGCCCGGATCGTCCAACGGCAGGTGCAGCAACAAGACGATGCAAAGGCATGCCGCCGTCAGCGCCGCCACCGACGCCGACAAGAGCACGGCATGGGCCCGCAATGCGATTGACAGGGTGGTTTGCATAAACAGTCTCTCCGGGCTCGCGCCAAGCGGATTTTGGTTTCAATCTCGAACAGGGCTCCGCGTCCATCCGATGCGGCGTCCATGTCGTTCGGCAACGCGGAATGCGGTCATGAGGCGCTGCCGTTATCCAGCGAAAACCGGCCACCGCACGTCCGACCGAGCCAACGCTGCGCATAGAGTGCGCGGGACATGCTTAAGCGACGCTTATCCGCGCGCGGAGCGTTCAGTTACCAAAAATTGTTTTGAAAGCTTCGGCGCCGCTGTGGGCTGTCGCCCAGGCTTTATTTGCCGATAGCCGCCATCTGCCGGAGGCGACGGGCCAGCGCCTTGGATACCACGGGCTTCGCGCCACCTTCGGCGCTACTGGCAGCTTCGCTTTCCTTGAGGAACACGGCTGTCTCGCGGGCAACGATTTCCCGCTCGTTGTCGGAGGTGATCATGTGGTACGAATCGTCGAGATAGATGGTGCGCAGAACCGTCGAACCCATGTTCGACGCAACGAATTGCGCGTTGCGCGGGCTGGACGTCTCGTCGTCGATCGCATGGATCAGCAGGCAATCGTTCTTGAGCGCGGCCAGCGACTTTTTCACGCTCGCGGCAAGACGGCTGGCCTCGTGCAGCGCGGGAAGCGAGATGCTCGACGGGCCGACTTCGCTCAAGTCGTTGCGCTGCATTGCGCGGCCGACCTTCGCACGCAACGCCTCGTTGCGCAGCCCGAACGGCGCTTCCTCGCGATACCGCCAGCGATTGCGCAACGGCGTGTAATAGGCCCAGCCGAGCAGGAAGCGATACCACGGCATGGCCCAGCCGTCGTAGTCGAGCGTGACGGACAGCAGCACGATAGCCTGCGCGCTGGGCCGCTCACGCAGGAGCGCCAGTGCGAGCGTTGCGCCCATGGAAAGGCCGCACACGGATACACGCGGGTAACGGGCGCTCAGCGCGTCGAATTCCCGAACCGCGGCCGCAACCCACGCTTCCATGCGTAATTCCGGCGTGCCCGCGCTGTAACCGTGGAGGTTGGGTGCGCACGTGGTGAGCCCTTCGCTATTCAAGTAGCGCGCGAGATGGCGCATTTCGAGCGGTGAGCTGGACAGGCCGTGCAGCATCAGGACTGCATGGTCGCTGCCGGAGTAGAAGGTCGACGCGTTCAACGCGGGCGTTTCCTTTGTCACGCTAATCAACCCTGCGCAAGATCAGAAACTCACCGGCGTGCGTGGTAAAGCGCTCGCAAATGCATTCCACGAGTTTATGCATGCCGTCGCCCGAACCCAGGCGCACGCGATGCCGTCCCGGTTGCAAACCGCGCTGAAGCCGTTCGATATCGTCGGGATGCGCACTGGCAAAAAGCCGCCCCGGCGCCATTTCCTTAGCGCCTTGCGCCGCATTGCGATCGACCGCCTGCAGCAAGATGATGGCGTCGTGGTAATGCGGAAGATGCCGCACCAGCCGATGCGTTTCGTCCACCGCCCGGCGCGACAGCGCACGTTCATTATCGGCGCGCAGCAGCATTTCATAGCGTGAAAGCGCCACTGCCGCGATCATTTCCGTGCGGAATTGCGCGCGCCGCAGCCGCTCGATAAGGGTGATGGTCGACAGCGTGACGAGCGGGTACGAAATCGCCAGCATGACGTCTGCACGATTGACGACTGCAATCTCACCGTAAGGTGGCACGAACAGGAAATCGGCAATGCCCAGTCCAAGCAGCATTACCGTCAGCGAAGGGATGAGCCCAAAGAAGTATTCGACCATTGCCGCCGCTATGCAGAAGGCGACACCCGGCATGACCGGCCCCAGGAATGGGTGCAAGGCGAGCCTGACCCCGCTTGCGACACAAAGCGCAAGCGCGCTCATCAGCCACACTCGCTTGCCTCGAGGCGCCCAGCGGCGGGCGTTTTGAATATTCATTAATGCGGTTTGTGTCAGGGAAATAGCCAGGACGGGGATGGATTATTACACACAGTTACAGACAGTGTGACATGCACAAGCTTAAGCGATGCTTAAAGACTTTACGACGCTGGTCACATTGCTAAAACTGTCAGCTTCCAGATAAGGATATGTTAAGGATAACTGCGTAATCTGGAAGCATGCATTGCGGTTGACGAGGCGTTGATTTTAACACCTTTCGCGATGTAGCCATCCCATGTCCGGATATGACGGACGACCTCTTATTCCAGGAGAACACATCATGAAATCGCTCGTATTGAAGTTGCTCGCCGCCTCGGCGCTGACGCTTCCGCTCGCTTCGTTCGCGCAGACCGCGAACGAAGCGGTCACCCGCGCACAAGTCCGCGCCGATCTGATTAACGCTGAACAACAAGGAACGGTTCCCCCGTCGAAAACGCACTACCCGGCGAGTCAGGACGCCGCTTCGAATACGACGCTCCGCGCAGATCAACAAGGCAGCGACACAAACAACGCATACGGTTCCTCGACCTACGGATCGAGCCAGTCAAGCAACGTCATTCCGCTGGTGCCGCGAGAATCCCTTTTCTCGCATCACTGAGCAAAGTCTTGTGCCAAGCGGGATGAAAGTCCCGCGGCTGACGTTTGTCAAAACCTGACAAGGGGCGCTGGTCCAGCGCCCCTTGTTTTATTGCTTTCCGCGCCGCGGTCGCATCAACAACTGCAGCAATACCGGCAACAGCAGCAGCACCAGCGGCAACTGCACGATCAAGCCGGAAATGATCGCTACCGCCAGTGGCTGCTGCATGGCCGATCCCTGGCCCAGTGCAAACGCCAGCGGCAGCAAAGCAAGAATGGCCGCAATGGTCGTCATGGCAATCGGCCGCAAGCGATTTCGGCCCGCTTCTATCAACGCCCGGTCAAGCGGCATCCCTTCATCCCGCATCAACCCTTGCAACTCCGATACATAGAAGATCGCGACCTCCGTGACAATGCCGATGATCATCGTCATGCCCATCATCGCGGAAATGTTGAGCTCTATGCCGGTGACCCACAGGCCGACAAACACCGCTCCGGTCGCCAGCAAGGGCATGGCAAGCACGGCTAGCGCAATGCGAAAACGTTCGTAGAGAAACAACAGCAAGCCAAATACCAGCGCGACGGCCGCGCCGAACACGGTCATCAAACCCTTGAAGGCAATCTGCTGCTGTTTAAACAAGCCGCCTAGTTCGTAATACACGCCCGTGGGCAGCAGATTGGTCGTAGCGAGCACCTTCTGCACGTCGGCGATGGTCGAACCCAGATCGCGCCCATCAATACGCGCCGTCACCGCCACCATACGCTTCAGGTTGTCCCGGCTCACTTCCGGCTGGCCCGTCACGGTCACACGCGAATCCACGCGATCCAGCGCGAACAGATGGCCGTCCGGCGCGCGGATCAGCAACTGGCCGAGCTGGGTATCGGTGAGTGCGAGCGCGCCGGCCACCCGAACCCGAATGCCAACCGTCTTCGGACCATTCTGGAACTGCGTGGCAATATTGCCTTGCACCATGTCGGAGACGGCCTGCGCAATGCTCTGCGGGTCCATGCCTTCGGCCGCCGCCGCATCGGGCCGGATGTGCAGTTCAAGCGCGTCGCCGGCGGGATTGATGCCGTCGTTCACGTCCACCACGCCCTGGACCTTGCCGATCGCCTCAGCCACCTTCCGCGCGGTCGAGTTGAGAGTGGTCTGGTCGTCGGAGTAGATCTTGATCTGCACAGGTTGCGGCACGGAGGTCAGATCGCCGATCAGGTCTTCCATCAACTGTGCAAGTTCGATACTGACCCCGGGCACGTCCGTTTCCACCTTCGAGCGAATCTCCTCCATCACGGTTTCGATAGGCTCGCGCTTGCCGGACTTCAGGCGCACGAAAAAGTCTCCCCGGTTCGGCTCGTTCAGATCGCCGCCCAAGCCTGCGCCGGTTCGCCGCGAGTAAGTGGCAACATTCGGATTCGCGCTGACAATCGCCTCGACCTGCTTCATCAGCCGGTCGGTTTCGCTGATCGATGTACCCGGCTCGGTGTGATAGTCGAGTACAAAACCACCTTCGTCCATGGTCGGCATGAACCCGCTGCCCACCCGCGTGAACGCGAACACGGCAACAACAACGAGCGGTACGAGGCCAATCAGGACGAGCACCGGCCGTGCACTGACGCGGCCGATCAACATTGCGTAACGCGTGTTCATCCACGTTGCCAGACGGGTTTCAGTGTGCTCCTCCGCGTCCTTCGGTTTGAGCCATCGGTCGCAGAGGATGGGCACGGCGAGCCACGTGACCATGAACGAAATGAAGAGCGCGCTTGCCATGGTGACGGACAACGCCTTGAAAAACGCGCCGGTCACGCCGGACAAGAAGGCCAGGGGCACGAAGATAATCAGCGTCGCTGCGGACGACCCGGCAAGCGGCCGCGTGAATTCGAGCGCGGCTGCCATCACGCGGCCATGAAACGCGTTCGCGCCACCCTCGCGCATGCGCCGCATAATGTGCTCGATCATCACGATCGCGTCGTCGATCACCAGGCCCACCGCCGCTGCCATGCCGCCGAGGGTCATGATGTTGAAGCCCATGCCGAACACATCGAGCAAAAGAATGGTCGCGGCCATCACGACCGGCACGAGCGCCACCGCGATCGCGGTGATCTTCCAATTGCACAGGAATGCGAACAGCGTCAGCGCGGCGAGCACTACGCCGATCATGATGGCGTCGCGCACGCTCGTCGCCGCTGCAGTCACCAGTTCGCTCTGGTCGTACCAGTTCGCGAGGCGCACGCCCGGCGGCATCTGCGACTGAAATGCGCTCAGCTTCGCGCGGATCGCCTTCGCCATGGCGACGCTGTTCGCACCCGGCTGCTGGTAGATGTTGACGAGCACCGCGTCCTGTCCATCGGCCGTCACGCGCATCCATTGCGGCGTGACGCCTGCGCGCACCGTGGCAACATCGGCGAGCCGGATTTGCGTGGAACCTTTCGCCAATACCACCACGTTCCTCAGCTCGTCGAGCTTGGTAATGGTCGCGTCCGCAATGACCAGATAGAGCTTGTAGTGATCCTCGATCCGCCCAGTCGCCATCAGTACGTTGCTCGCACCAATCGCCTTTGATACATCGGCGAGCGAGAGCTTGTAGGCCGAAAGCCGGGCGGGGTCCACGGCCACTTCGAACTCGTCGGTCGCGCCGCCGGTCACGTCCACGCGCGCCACCCCTTCCACCGACGACAACAGCGGCCGCATCTGGAACTGCGCCAGATCGTGCAGTGCGGAAAGCGACTGCTGCTTCGACGTCAGGCTATAGGCAAGCACCGGGAACACCGTCGGGTCCATGCGGCGGACTTGCATCGACGTGCCTTGCGGCAACGTTCCAAGGATCTCGCTGATCGACGATTGCGCCTGCAGCGTGGCCTGCGCCATGTCCGTGCCCCAGTCGAAGTTCACCGATATCTCGGCGGACCCGCGGCTCGTCTTCGACTCGACGTCGAGCACGTTGGGCACTCGCCTCAAGGCCTCTTCCACCGGCATGGTGACGAGTGTCGCCATCTGCTCGGCGGGACGGTCGCCGGCATCGAGGGAGACAACGGCGCGCGGGAACGCTACGTTCGGGAACAGCGATATCGGCAGCCGGAACGCGATCAGTGCGCCGGCCACGGCGAGCAATGCGATCACGAACAGCAATGAGCGCCGGTGAGCCTGCATCCATTGGCCGAAGTTCATCGTGGCGCGCCTTCGGCGCCATGCACCGTCATGCCGTCCTTCAACTCGTAGTTGCCGCTGACCACCACCGGTTGCGTCGCACTGAGCGGACCGTCGATGCCGTAGCGGTCGCGATCCTCTACCTGCGTGACCACATTCACGCGATGCGCCTTGTTGCCGGACGCAACCTGGAATACGAAATCGCCGTGATCGTCCTTGAGCACGGCCGAGCGCGGGACGACCCAGTGCATGCCGCGGTTGGTATCGATATCGGCGGCCACGTGCGTGCCCGGAATGAACGCGCTATTGCCGAGCGGCACGTTCGCGCCTACATCGACGAGCTGGCTTTGCGGGTCGATAGAAGCGCCCACCAGGACCACGCGCCCTGTCATGGAGAGCTTCGCGAGCGAGGTCGAGAGGCCGCGCAAGCGGACCTCATCGCCGGTATGGATGTTGACGGCGTCCGAGGGTTCGACCGCCAGCACCACGTTGCCGCGCGCCTGCCGGCCGTTGTCCGCGCCTGCAAGCTGCATGATCGGCGCTCCCGCCTGGACCTGATCGCCCTGTCCCGCCGATATCTGCAACACCACGCCGTCGATAGGCGACGCAACGACCTTGGCTCCGCTCGTGATCCCGCTCTGTGTCTGCGACACCAGCGCCTCGCGGGCATCCTGTGCTGCCTTGCGCGCAGCGGCCAGTTGCGATGCGGTGGCAAGGCCCTTGTCGAACAACGACTGAGTGCGCGCAATCTCGCCATCGGCCAGCGTCGCGGCGCTTCTTGCCTGCGTGGCGGCTAGCGCGGCAGCGGGGTCGGCCTGCACGACAAACAGCGGGTCGCCGCGCTTGACCGGCTGCCCCGTTTGCACGCGCAGTTGCGTGATCCGCGCGATGTAAGGCAAGTTGATCGACGTGAGGTTAGCCGCCGATGCCGCGACGATGCCGTACGCGCGTACGGGTTGCGCAATCACTGCGCGCTGGACCGGGGCGGTCGTGACGGCGACCACGGTGTCGTCGGCAAGGGCGTTGCTTGCTTCGAGGAATACGCTGAAGCAAAAACACAAGGCGATGCAGGCGTGCGTCGAAAGCCGGTTATTTGGCATGGGCTTCAGTCAGGTTCAGGTCGGAAGTAAAAGCGTCGGGGATTGCGCTGCCCAGCAGCGCTTGCAAGCCAACACGCTGTTCGGCCCGCGATTCGCGCAGCGTCGCGATGTCCACGCGTTTGGTCAACGCGGCCGACATCGCATCCGTGTATGCGCCGAGCGCCAGGTTGTGCTCGGCAAAAGCCGCGCTGGCGTCGCGCGCGGCATGCTCCGTTCCGGGCAACGCCGCTTCGGTCTGCTCGAGCTGGCGTGAGAGGATGGCGTCATCGGCACGCAGATGGGCCACGTCGGCGATTGCCTGGTTCAAGCGGTTTTGATATTCATCGCGCAGGCGCTGTCGCGTGCTTTGCTCGATCGCAATGTTGCCGCGGTTGCGGTTGAAGATCGGCAGGCTCAAGTTGATCTGGAATCCTGACGTGTAGACATTCGATGTGTCGCGTTGACGGTCAAACCCCACGGTCAGCGACGGAAACTGGCTCATGATCGCCGCACGATATTTTTGCTCCTGCGCCTCGTAACCCGCTTGCAGGGCAAGCAAATCGGGCCGCCGGCGCGGCAGCGCGGCGACCGCGCTATCCACGGTGGCGTCTTCAAGTGGCGCGTCTTCAGGCTCGCCCACAAGCTGCAATTGCACGTCGGGCGACAAACCCAGCAGCTGGTTCAGGTCATGATGCGTCTGCTCGGCCGCACGTTCAGCATCGGTATAAAGCTTGCGCGCGTCGCTATACGAAGTGAGGGCCGCGGTCAGCGTATCTTCGGTCAGGTTGCCCTCGCGCTGGGCATCGGCCATTCGTTCATAACGCGTGCGCGACAGATCGCGTTGTTGCGCAAGCAACGGCAGCGTCTCCTCTTGAAAGCGCGCCTTGATGAACAATTGTTTTGCCTGCGCCACGACCTGCCACTCCTGCCAGAGCAGGCCAAGATCGGTCTTTGCAACGGTCGCGTCGGCTGACTGCTTGTTGGGTCCACGCGTGAAGATCGCCAGTACGTCCATGGACAAGCCATAATTGAACGCACGCGTTGCCCCCTCCATGCCGGGATAATCGCTGGACACAGCCAGTTGCGGATCCGGCAGCAAGCCGGCCGAAAATGCTTGAGCCCGTGCAATGCCCAGGTCGTCGCGGGCGAGCTTCAGGTCGGGATTGTTCGCCACGGCCAGCATGGCGACCTCTTCGATGTCGAGGCCATCTGAGGGATCGAATCGATGTGCGGCAAGCTCGGGCAGGGGCATGGTCGCCGGATCGATCTGCACGCGTGAGAGCGTAGAGAGCGTGGTCGATGTATCCCGCGGCGCAAGCGGCTCGCGGTGATACCACGTGCAGCCGGCGAGCAGCGCCAGGCACGTGCTGGCGCAAACTAGCTTGTACAGGTACAAACTCGGGGCGGCGGTGAATGCAGGCAAACCTGGCTCCTGGGCGAAGAAAGTGAACGGGCAAGGTTCATCGAAGGAGCAATTGATTCTAGGAAGCCCGTGCTTAAGGAACGCTTAAGCACCCGCCGCCGACAATTCATGCTCGATACTTGTTCGTAGGACCGGGGAGATTTCACGATGCGGCTATTACTGGTGGAAGACGACGAGATGATTGCCGAGACCGTGGTCGACTCCATGCGCCGGCTGGGTTACGCAATCGATTGGGCGGCGGACGGACGCGCCGCTGAGCTGTCGCTTGGCAACGGGGTGTACGACCTCGTACTGCTCGACCTCGGCTTGCCGAAACGCGATGGCCTCCAGGTGTTGAACACGTACCGCAAGGCAGGCGGTGCGGCGTCAGTCATCATCCTGACTGCGCGCGATGCCGTGGACGACCGGATTCGCGGGCTGGATGCGGGCGCTGACGACTACCTCATGAAACCCTTCGATCTCGACGAACTGGCCGCACGCGTGCGCGCGGCGCTGCGACGTCGTACCGGACAAAAGCAGCCTGTTTATACGCATGGCGAACTGGCCCTCGATCCCGCCTCGCACGAAGCAAGCAAGGCCGGTGTGCCGTTGCCGCTGGTGCCACGCGAGTTCGCGTTGCTTCAGGTGCTGATCGAGGAGCCAACGCGCGTATTCAGGCGTGCGGAACTCGAGGAAAAGCTGTACGGATGGGGTGAGGAAGTGGGCAGCAATACCATTGAGGTGCATGTCCACAGCCTCAGGCGCAAGATTGGCGCGGAGCAGATATTGACGATCCGGGGCGTGGGCTACCGGCTCAAGGGACTCGAATGATATCTATACGCCGCTGGCTGCTCGGCTGGCTGATCTTCGGACTGGCCGCGACCTCGCTGGCGGCGGGCTATGGCATCTTCCACACCGCGCGCCGCGAAGCGAGCGAGTTGTTCGACTACGAACTGCGCACCGTTGCGCTGTCGTTGCCGGCGAATATTGCTACAGCCGACGCCGCCGACCGGGCCCGCCACGACTTCAACGGTATAGCCGACGACCGCATTGCGATCGATATCTGGGACAAGCAAGGCAAGCTTGTTTACCACTCGATCAAGGAACCGGCGTTGCCGCGCATCGCGGAAGGATTCAGGTCGATTGAACGCGGTGAATATCGATGGCGCGTGTTCGGCCTGCAGCAGCCCGACCGATATATCCAGGTGGCGCAACCGTTCTCGGTTCGCGAGGATCTTGCGCTGCGGCTCGCCTGGCGCACGTTGTGGCCGCTGGCCCTGGTAGTGCCGGTGACCATTGTGCTCGTGTTGTTTGTCGTGGCCCGAGGACTTGCGCCGATCGGTGGGTTGTCGCGGGCGTTATCGCGGAGATCGCTCGACTCGCTTGAGCCGTTGCAGGCTGGTGTAAGAGTGCCGGTGGAGATTCGGCCACTGGTCGACGCGTTGAATGACTTGCTAAGGCGTTTGAACGACGCGTCGCAGGCGCAGCGAATCTTCGTTGCCGACGCGGCGCACGAGTTGCGCACGCCGCTGACCGCGTTGAAACTGCAGCTTCAGGCGGCCCGGCGTGACGGCACGTTGCAAGGCGACGGTCATACGCTCGAGCGTCTTGAGGGACGACTCAACCGGATCATTCACCTTGCACATCAGCTATTGGCCATGGCGCGCGAGGATGCGAACCGGACGGCGTCGATGCTGCCCATGAGTCTGCGCCGTCTCGCGGAGCGGTCGGTGAGCGACCTGTCGTTGCTGGCGGAGGCCAAGCACATCGATCTTGGGCTGGAAGAGCGCGCGTGCGATGCATCGGACCACTATGTCGTGCTGGGCGATGAACATGCGCTGGGAATCTTGCTGAATAACCTGATCGATAACGCGATTCGCCATACGCCCGAGGGCGGAAAGGTCGATGTGATACTCACGCGCGATACGCAGGGTGTGGGTGTTGAAGTCGTGGATACGGGCACAGGCATTGCACCGGATGAACTGGACCGGGTGTTCGACCGGTTTTATCGCGGCGCCGGTGCGCAGGGGTCGGGCAGCGGGCTGGGGCTCGCGATTGCATCGAGCATTGCTGGGCGACATGGGGCTACGCTCGAGGCGCGCAATCGCGAGGATGGGAGTGGGTTGATCGTGAGGGTCGGGTCGCTGTCGCCGGCAAACGTAACCGGCTAAGCGCTTAATCCACCAACGCCCCATCGTCATCGAAGAATGGATACGGCCCGTCGAACTGCTCGACGTATTCATGATGCGACACGAGCCCCACGCCTGCCGTCCAATAGTGCAAGGCAAACGCACCCGGCTCAAGCACGAACGCCGACGGTGCGTCGGCATGCAGATCAAGCACCACCTGATGCGCGGTCGACGGCGCAATTGAAGCGATTGTCCCCGCAAAGCGCTTATGCACCGGCCGATGCACATGCCCGCACAAAACGCGCTCCACATTCGGATACCGCGAAATCAGCGCCTCCAGCTTCGACGCGGCCTGCGCGTCAAGCGCCATGTCGTCCATATGCCCGATACCGGTAGCAAACGGCGGATGATGCAACGCGACGATCACCGGGCGGCCATCAGCGGCCTCCAACTGATGCTCAAGCCACGCAAGACGCGCATCGCATAACGTGCCCGGGCTTTCCTGCGGCTTCTGCGAATCCAGCGCGATGACCCGCATATCTTGCAGATCAAACGCGTATTGAACAAAGTCGCTACCAGTACCGCTTTCGTGCAAATAAGGTGCATCGAAAACCTCGCGCAAGGCCGCGCGGTCGTCGTGATTACCGACCATCAGATACACCGGCATCTCCAACGGTTTCAGACACGCCGCCAAGTGACGATATTCATCGGCGGTTCCGAAATCCACCAGATCTCCCGTCACCAGCACGGCATCCGGACGCGGACTCAGCGCGTTCAAACGTTCTACACAAGCGCGCAGACAGGCTGCCGTATCGACTTTTCTATATGCGAGCACACCGGGAAGCTTGATATGCAAATCGGTGATTTGAGCGAGCAGCATGGCATCTCCTTGTTTGACCTGAAGCGAGGGAATCAGTGCAATGCGACCCAACCCTCGTCGCGCACCGATATCCCCACGGCCGTTCCCTGCGCCAGTTCAACGCGGCCGGGCACATCGACAATCAATGCATCGGGCGCGGCATCCCTGATTTTCAACCGGGTACGTTCACCCAAAAACAGCGCCGACTCCACCGCGCCGCGCAACTGCGCCGACTGCGGATCGACAAGCACCGCATCTTCCGGCCGAAAGAAGATTTCCGACCGCGCACCGTCCCGAGTCCCGTTCCGCGTTCGCAGTTGCGCGATCAGTCCCGTTACGCTAATCGTACCGCCAAGCGTGACGAATGCGTCATCACGGCACTCGCCTGCCACCCGATTCAATGTGCCGATGAATTGCGCCACCGCGCGACTCGCCGGCTGGTAATAAATCTCGCGCGGCGTACCGCATTGCTCAATGCGCCCCGCGCTCATCACCACGATCCGGTCAGCAAGCGCCATCGCTTCGGACTGGTCATGCGTGACATAGATGCTGGTCACGCGAAGTTCGCGCAGCAACGCGTTCATTTCGGCACGCAGGGTCTCGCGCAGGCGGGCATCGAGTGCGGTCAGCGGTTCATCGAGCAACAATACACGCGGCCTCGGCGCCAGTGCGCGAGCCAACGCAACACGCTGGCGCTGACCACCAGACAACTCGGTAATGGGCTTGTCCGCGTGTGCGGTCAACTCGGTCATCTCCAGCAATTCATCCACCCGTCGACGCGCCGCCGACGCCTCCACCTTCTGGATCCGCAAGCCATAACCCACGTTGCCACGTACGGTCAGATTGGGAAACAGCGCGTAGTTCTGGAACACCATGCCGACCTGGCGACGCTCGATAGGCAAGGCCGTGACATCATCCGCACCGAAACTCACACGGCCGCCGGCATCGGGCTTTTCCAGCCCGGCGATCAGTCGCAGCGTAGTGGTCTTGCCACAGCCTGAAGGTCCAAGCAGCACCAGCGTTTCGCCGGGTTCGATGCTGAGATCGACGGGTTCGAGCACACGCTGCCCGCGAAACGTTTTCGCGCAACGGCTGAGGGTGACGGGAACGGCTTCGAGTCTCATCGTGCAGTCTCTACAGGTTGGGACGGTTGAGTAACGGATTGCCCTGGCGAGCCGCTGCGTGACAACGTGCGCTTGCGTTTTGCTGCGGCGCGGGCACTCTGCGCGCCAGCCGGATCGACACCCAGCCACTGCATCGCAATCAACAACGGCAGCGTCATCAGCAGAAAAAGTATGGTGTAGGCGCTGCCGACTTCAAGACGCATGGACGCGTACGCATCGGCGAGTCCGACCGGCAGTGTCTTGGTGTCGGGGGTATGCAGCATCCATGTCAGATTGAATTCGCCTATCGACAAAGTCAGCACCGCGAGCGCACCGGCAACAATGCCGGGACGCGCATTAGGCAGCACGATGGTCAGGAACCGCTGCGTGAACGACGCGCCCAGACTGGCCGCGCCTTCTTCCATCGTGCGCAAGTCGGTACCCGCGCAGACGGCGGCGACCGAGCGCACCATGAACGGCAAAGTAAAAACCACATGCCCGGCAACGATGAACCACATGCTCGATCGAAACGCGCTCCAGCCGCCATATACGGACAACAAAGCCAATGCCGTAGCGAGCCCCGGCAGCGCGATAGGCAGGACAAGCAATTCTTCGACAAAACGCGCCCAGCGCGTATTGCTGCGCGCCAGCGCATACGCTGCCGGCACGCCAATCGCGAGCGTAATGGCAAGCGTTGCAAGCGCGATCTCGATCGATAACCAGACCGAATCCTGATACATCGACCACACCTGCTCAAGCCATTTGAGCGTCAGTCCACTCGATACGCCACGAAAATAGTTGACGGTCAATCCGGCCATCACAGACATCACCACGGGCACGACCATGAACGCAACCAGCGCAAGCGTCAGCAGCAATTGCCCCGCAACAAGCAGACGACGAGGTCTCAGGAACTCAGGCATCGGCATCCTCATGCGGTAGCGGCAACAGTCGCGCCGGTGAGGCTGCGAGCAACCGCCAGCACGGCCCAGGTGACGAGGCCGAGCACGATCGACAACGCCGCTGCCGTCGCAAGATTCGCGTTCAGCGTGAACTCGGTATAAATGGTCATCGGCAATACGTCGAGGTCGGTGGCGAGCGTGAACGCGGTGCCGAAAGCGCCCATCGCGGTGGCAAAACACACCGCGCCCGCCGCGATCAATGCGGGCATCAGGGCGGGCATAAGCACGTCTATAAAGATGCGCCACGGCGATGCCCCCAGCGAGCGCGCCGCCTCTTCCAGCGACGCATCCAGCTTCGTTGCAGCCGCCATGACGGTAACGATCACGCGCGGAATCGAAAAATACAGGTAGCCCAGGAACAGGCCGCTGAGTGAATAAGCGAACACCCAGCGGTCGCCTGTCAGCCGTGTAGAAATAGCGCCGATCAACCCTTGGCGCCCTGCCAGCATGATCACCATGAATCCCACCACCACCCCTGGAAACGCAAGCGGAAACGTCAGGAGTGCGACCAGTAATCGCTTGGCCGGCAACTCGCGGCGCGCGAGAAACAAACCCGCGATGGTCGACAACGCAAGCGTCGCCGCCGTCACTGCCAGCGACAACGCAATCGTCGCGAGCAAGCTATGCACATAACGCGCGTTGGTCAGGACCTCGCGATACGCGGTGAACGCGTCCGGCACGGCGCTGGCCTGCACCAACGCGACCAGCGGCAGCAGCCAGAACGCGCAGAATACGGCCAGCGCGGGCGCGAGAAGGAAGACCCGCGCGCGGGTGGAGAAGGTGGAATCTTGCATCGTTGAAAGATCAGTGCATGACGCGCAAATACTCTTCGCCGAACGCGCTTTGCTTCTCGGCCATCTTCGCGAAATCGACGTCCTTGGCACGCGCATACTCCGACGCCGGCAAGAACTTGGCGGCTATGTCAGGCGGCAACGCTCCGCCGCGCACCGGTCGCAAATACGCGTTCGCCCACAAGCGCTGGCCTTCATCCGACAGCACGAAATCCAGCACCTTCTCGCCGTTCGCCTGATGCGGCGCGCCCTTCACGAGGCTCATCACATACGGCACCACGATCGTGCCTTCCTTCGGAATCACGAACTCCACGTTCGCGTGATCCTTGTATTTCGCACGATACGCGTCGAAGTCATAGTCGAGCAGAATTGGAATCTCGCCCGACATCACCCGTGCATACGCGGTCTGCTTCGGCACGATCGGCGCGTTGGCCTTCATCTTCTCGAACCACTCGAGACCGGGCTTGAAGTTGTCGAGCGTGCCACCCAGCGCCTGATTCACGGCCACTGCGCCCGCGTATCCCACGAACGCCGACGACGGATCAAGATAACCAACCATGCCCTTGTATTCCGGCTTCAACAAGTCCGCCCACGAACGCGGAACGGGCTTGCCGTCGAGCGCATCCTTGTTCACGAAAAAGCCCAGCGTGCCGGAATGAATCGCGAACCAGTAGCCGTTGGGATCCTTCATGCCCGCAGGGATATCGTTCCAATGCGCGGGCTTGTACGGTTGCACCAGGCCCTTGTCTTTCGCCTGGAACGCCGATGAAACGCCGAGATACACCACGTCGGCAATCGGGCTTTTTTGCTCGGCCATCATCTGCGCAATGGCCTGCCCGGAGTTCTTGTTATCGAACGGCACGCGGATGCCGGTCTGCTTCTGGATAGCAGCAATCTGGCTCGCCCAGTCCGCCCATTCCGGCGGACAGTTGTAGCAGATCGCGGTGCTGTCGGCATACGCCGCGCCGGCCGCGCAGAAAGTGGCCGTTGCTGCAAGCAGCGTAGCCAGGACATGACGAATTTTCATGCAGGATTCTCCGATACGAGGGAGGCCGTTCTGGCCGCGGGATCGATCAATGGCGCGATGGTCGCACCGGTTCTTACGCTATGGGGCAACTTGAAGGGAATGGAGCTGCTGCTTGTATCGTGGGCCAAACCCAGACGGGTCGCGAGATGAAGCCACGCGCACCGGCCAATCTCGCGGTTCGGCGTGGCGACGCTGGACAGCGCTGTCGATAACCATTCGCCAAGCGGGATGCCATCGAAACCGAGCACCGAGATATCGTGCGGCACGGACAATCCCGCATGCCGCAAACCGCGCATCACGATGATCGCCAGACGGTCGTTGCTGCAGAAAAGCGCAGTGGGCCGGCGAGCAGGATCGGAGAGATGGGCGAGCAGCGATGGCGGCAAATCGTCCGCGTTGAAATCGAGTTCGATCGGCGGATGGGGCGTGAGGCCGGCGTCGAGCATCGCGTCTTCGTAACCGCGATATCGCAAACGCGCGCGATCCGATTCCGCGAACGAACCCGCCAGCATCAGAATGCGCCGATGCCCGCGCTGCAACAAAGCACACACGCCGTCACGCGCTGCCCGCCGGTTATCCACCGATACCGCCGCGCGATACGCCGTGTCGTTATGCGCCAACACATAAGGCAAGCCGATGCGATCAAGTTCATCCAGCAAGGGGTTGGATTCAGCGTCGGCCACCGTCGCGATCAGGCCGTCCACGCGTTGCTCGCGCAAGGTCTCGATCGCGCGGCGCTCACGCGCGCTGTCATATGCGGTGGTCATCAGCATCAAGCGATAGTCACTGGCCGATGCCGCTTCATCAATGCCTTGCAGCGACTCGGCGAAGACGGGATTGGCCAGTGTCGGCACGATCACGCCGACCAGTCGCGTGTGTACGCCGCGGAGCTGACGACCTCGTGCACTGGGCATGAAGTCGAGTGCTTCGATCGACTCGCGCACCTTGGCGAGCGTCTCCGCGTTCAGCAATTGCGGTGCGTTAAGCGCACGCGACACAGTGGCGATCGAGACGCCTGAATGCGCGGCAACGTCCTTGATGGTGGAGTGCATGGGCTATGGCAAGAATGAACTGAAAACGTTTACAGCAGCGATTATCGAAGGGCTCTGTGACGTCCGCGTGAAAGGTTGCGACTCATGCCAGGTGAACCACGCGGCGCTTTTCATGCGCTCAAAAAAGCCTTGCCAGTAAACAGCCGATCCACCGCTCGCACCACCGGCGTTGAAGGGCCAGCCCCAACCTCACTCCAGCGCTCTACCTTACCGACTCTTTCTGCTTGTTATTTCCACGTAACCCCAGCGAAAGCAGACCGTCTTTTAGGGTTCATACGTAAGTGTTCCAATGCGCTCGGATCGAAAGAAAGGTCTTTGAACAGTCCGCATCCTAGTCCGCACCCGTCCCCAAAAGGCCAAGCGGCCACAACAAGCACTGAAACAAACAATGACATCGGGAGCTTCGCACATGTTTCGTCGAGCCTTAATGGTTGGCGTACCCACTGCAGCAATGGCTATCGGCCTATATGCCTGCGGCGGCGGCAACAACAGCAGTTCGTCGCAATCCGTTCAGAACCGGTTGGCGACGGCTACCCCCATCAAGCACATCGTCGTGATCTATAACGAGAACGTCTCGTTCGACCACTACTTCGCGACTTATCCGAACGCAGCGAACCCGGCAGGCGAGCCGGCGTTCACGCCGGCAGCAGGCACACCGGCGGTGAACGGTCTTAGTGGCACGTTGCTGACGGCCAACCCCAACTTCACGAACCAGCTCAACGGCGCGGCCGCAGCCAATCCGTTCCGCCTGGACCGCACGCAAGCCGCGACCGCCGACCAGAACCACGCGTACACGCCGGAACAACGCGCTTACAACAACGGCGCGGCCGACCTCTTCCCGAAGTACACGGGTAAGGGCACGGCAGGCGGCGCAGGCGCATTCGGCACCGCTGGCCAGGTCATGGGCTACTACGACGGCAATACGGTCGGCGCCCTCTGGAACTACGCGCAGCACTTCGCGATGAGCGACAACGCTTACACGGCCACCTACGGACCGTCGACACCGGGCGCACTCGAAGTCGTGTCGGGCCAGACCAACGGCCTGCAGGTCGTCAAGTCAAGCGCGAACGGCCCCGTCACCGCGACGAACACGGGTTCGTACTACGTGAACGACGGCCAGGGCGGCTTCACGCTGATCAACGACGTTGATCCGGCCAATGACACTTGCTCGAGCCTGACTGACACCGCGATGATGACCGGCAAGAACATCGGCGACTTGCTGAACGCCAACGACATCTCGTGGGGCGGCTTCATGGGCGGCTTCAACTTGCAGACCGTGAACAGCAACGGCACGACGGGTTGCAAGCGCAGCACGTTGTCGCCGGTGGTGGGTCAGGCAACCGCTGACTACGTACCGCACCACAACTGGTTCCAGTACTTCGCATCAACGGCCAACCCGACGCATGCCCGCCCGAGCTCGCAGGCAGCAATCGGCTTTTCGTTTGAAGTGGACGGCAAGACGCCGGAACCGGCGAACCACCAGTACGACACCGACGACTTCTTCGCGGCGGTGAAGGCCGGCTACTATCCGTCGGTCAGCTTCATCAAGGCGCCGGCGTTCCAGGATGGCCACGCAGGCTATTCGGATCCGCTCGACGAACAGGCTTTCACGGCGAAGGTCGTCAATTTCCTGCAGCAGCAGCCGGACTGGGCGAGCACCGCTGTGATCGTGGCCTGGGATGACTCGGACGGCTGGTACGACCATGCCTACGCAGTGCCGAACTCGTCGTCGTTCGACGCGGTTGCTGACCAGGTGAATGGCGCCGGCACGTGCGGCACGGGTACGGCTCCGCTGGGTGTGAAGGGCGCACCGGTGAATGGCCGCTGCGGTCCGGGTACGCGTATCCCGTTCGTGGTGATCTCGCCATGGGCCAAGGTGAACTACGTGGACCACACGCTGATCAACCAGGCTTCGGTGGTTCGCTTCATTGAAGACAACTGGCTCAACGGTACGCGTCTCGGTGGCGGTTCGTTCGACGCAACTGCCGGCAGCATCAACGGCCTGTTCAACTTCAGCGGTTCGGGTAACAACCCGACGCTGTTCGTCGATCCGAACCTGGGTATGCCGGTCGCATCGGTTCCCACCATCTGATTGTTGTCTGAACGCTCGCGTCGGTTCACCGACGCGGGCGGTAGTGTTCTTGCTGCGTCGCCGCCGAGCAATTGGCCGGCGGCGTTTTTTCAATGCTGCCTCTGCTTCCTGGTTAACATGTCGCACACCGTCATACCCCCGGTAACGCCTAACGCCGGCGAGAAGCCAAACTTTCCTCGCCCGAAAAACATCTTGCTCGGATGCATCGCCGCCGGGGTTCTCGGCGCCGCCGGATTCAGCGCATGGGCCATTGCCTTCCCTTCGCAAGTACCAGCCCGCGTAGGCGCCATCGTGGAAGACCTGACGGGTGCCAATCCGAATCCCGTTGTACTCTCCCGTCCGCCGGTCGCGCCGTTGAGCGCGGTCGCGCAACTCGGCCAGAAGATTTTCTTCGACGAGTCGCTGTCCGCCTCCGGTAAACAATCGTGCGCGTCCTGCCACAGCCCGGACCACGCCTATGGGCCGCCGAACAAACTTTCCGTGCAGTTGGGCGGACCGCACTTGACGCTGGAAGGCTATCGTCCGCCGCCTTCTCTGATGTATCTGTATTTGCAGCCTAACTTCAGCATTGGCCCCGATGCCGGCGAAGCCGAAGCACCGCCCGATTTCGCTGCCCTCGCCTCGCAAGCCGCCGGAACCGCCAAGGCGCAAAAGAACGCGGGTGTCGCGCCCGCTGCGCCGGCCATGGTGCCGCAAGGCGGTTTCTTCTGGGACGGCCGCGCCGATACGCTGCAGGCACAAGCATCCGGCCCGATGCTCAACCCCGTGGAAATGGCCAACACCAGCGAAGCTGATGTCTCCGCAAAATTGCAGCGCACGGCTTACAAGGACGACTTCACCAAGCTGTTCGGCCCGCATATTTTCCAGAGCACGGACTTGACGGTCTCCGAGGCAATGTTCGCAGTTGCGCGTTATCAGATTGAAGAGCAGTCGTTTCATCCGTACACGAGCAAGTACGACTACTGGCTCGAGGGCAAGGCTCGCCTGTCGCAAGCAGAACTGCACGGCCTGCGTCTCTTCAACGATCCCGACAAAGCCAACTGCGCCGGCTGCCATTTGTCCAAGCCCAGTTCCGATGGCGTGCCGCCGATGTTCACCGACTACCAATACGAAGCGCTCGGCGTACCGCGTAACACCAAGCTTGCTGTCAACCACGATCCGAAGTTCTACGACATGGGCGTATGCGGCCCGTTCCGCGACGACATAAAGGACCAGACGCAGTATTGCGGCATGTTCCTCACGCCCACGCTCCGGAACGCCGCCACTCGGCAAGTGTTCTTCCATAACGGCGTCTATCATTCGCTCGACGACGTCATGGCGTTCTACAACGACCGCAACACCGCGCCGGAGAAGTTCTATCCGAAGGGCGCCGACGGCAAGGTCAACAAGTACGACGATCTGCCGCCGAAGTTCCACGCGAACATCGACGTGACCGACGCGCCGTTCGACCGCAAGTTCGGCGACAAGCCCGCGATGACCGATCAGGAGATGAAGGACATCATCGCGTTCCTGCATACCCTGACCGACGGTTATCACAAGGGCAGTTGACCTGCCCGATCAGCCTTTGGCGAGCTTGATGCTGGAGGCGTCCGCGGTCAGGTAACCGACTGTGGCGCCAAAGCGGTCCTTGAAGTTGGCCCGCACGATGGGGTCCAGCGCGGCCTTTACCTTGTCGTGGACCGGGCTTTCCCAGTCTCCCGCGTGCTGGAAGTTGCTCATGATGTAGGTCCAGCCGTTGATCTCGTCAACCGCGTGAAGACCGGTCGATTCTGCACCGGCCGGACACGACAGCACGCGTGACAGCGTTTGCGTATCCACGTTGTAGGTCCACAGGAAGTTGTTCACATGCATGCCCGAATCTTCGCCGATGAAGAGCGTGCGCAGCTTCTCCGAGAACTTCAGGTTGTCCGGGTTCGCGATCTTCGCCGCGTTCGCTGTATTGCCGAGCGCATCGGGCGTTGAGAGGTCTTCGCCCACGAGCGCTGCCGGTGCGGCCATGTCGACCGGCACCCATTCGCTGTTGATCGCAGCACCGCTCGTATCCCTTTGCCCCGCTCTCAGGTTCAACGCATAGACCGCACCGGCGTTGATCGTTTTATCGACGGCTACATCTGTGGATGCCGCGTTGCCCCTGACCATCGACTTTTCGACGCGTGACATGGCGCTGTACACGATCTTGTCCTTCGCGTTGATCGTCGTGCCCTCGAGCTTCGTAAAGCCCATGCTCCCGCCGATATACGCCGCGTAGCGATGCGTCTCCAGGAATGCCGCCGCCTTCTCCATACCCGGCTTGATGCGGATCCAGTTGAACGTGCCGTTGAAATTGATCTTCGTGAAGCTGGCGTCGAGCGGGTCCTTGGTGCTCACGTCCATGATGTCCGACGCTTTCAGCTTCGCAGCCATCGCTTCAATCTCCGCGCTCGTCGCGCTGCCAATCCTGATCCACGTCAGGTTTGCAGAGCCCGCGCCCGCCGACGATGTCTGCGTCCACTTCGCCACATACAGCGTGCCTGATGACAAGTCCTCTGCACGATCCGCGATGAACATGAAGAGGCCGCCGTTGGTTGCGTCGTCGCCCATCATGACGGTGCGCTTGTCCGGCATCACCTGTACCAGTTCGTGCGAGAGGCGCCCGAGGTTGTAGTGTTTCCTGATCGTGCCGGTGCCGTCCGGGTTCACCGTGACTTCGGGGAGATGGCCATAGTTGTATGGGTTCGCACGGCTCGCGTCACCATAGAGACTAGTGCTGAACGCCTTGAACTGGCTGTTGGTTGAAATGGTCGTTGCGTCCGGTTCGTATTCTTCGCTCGATAGATGCGTGTTCCACGGCGATAAGCTCGCACCGCAAGTGATCCATAGTCCATTCGCCTTTGATGTATCCACGTTGTGATACTTCACGAGCGTCAGTTTGCCCGTCGTCTGATCCTGATCGAGCGTGAGCACGGCGATAGGCGATGGCAACTGTCCATACGCCGACACGAGGCTCTGGTCTCGCGTCGTATATTCAAACTGGACGACTGCGAATACGGCCTTTCCTTTGATGCCGGCGATCGTGGGTTTATCGAGTGACAGCAGCGACGTGCCGTCGGGGCAATCGGAGTAGAACTGGCGCTCTTTGCCTGCCACGGATTTGTCGATGATCGGCTGGTTGTTGATGTCGTAGTAACCACCTGCGAGCGTCGTGCCGCCGGTGCCGTTCGGCACCATATCGCCTGTCACGAAGAACGGCTGATAGGCGAGCTTGTACGCTTGCGTCGTGCCGTCGCTGTAGGTCACCGTGAGGGTCGAGCCGACCGTGGTGGTCGCCATGGCGGCCGTGTCTGCGAGAGACGGTGCTGCCATTGAAGCGAACGAAGCAGACTTGAACGATGCCGACGTGACCGGAGCGGTCGCGCTGTCGCCGCCGCAGCCGGCCAAAAGCGTCGAAACGGAGAACGCGCCTAGAGGCAGCATAGGTGCGCCCACGAGCAGTTTGAGGGCTTTACGGCGCGATACGTTGGGCTGCTCTTGCATGTCTGGTCCGGTTTTCTATCAGGTGGGGGCCAGCGCACCCTGTCATTGAAACGCCTTGGCGTTTGGATCATGAGTCGAGGGATGCGCGATGAAGGCGAAGTGTAATTTTCATTAATGAAAGCTATATGACAGTTAATAGTATGAATATGAAAGATTTGGCGGCCTGCATTCGGACGTCGGGTGATGCGGTAGTTTTTTCAACGCATTGACGGGGAGTGGCAGTTAGCCTGCGTCGGAGTGCGGGCACGTTAAAAGCTGATGTGGATAGAACCTTCGTCATCCGGTTCGATCAAGGAGCTTTCATGAAGCACGACCTTCAGTCCGCCCGCTACGCTTCCGACCTCGAATATGAAGTCCTCAGGCTGACACCGCACGCGTGGGTCCCGAACAACCGGCGCTTGCCGGTCCTGGTTTATCGGCGTGCTCTCGACCCTTCGCGCAAGGATCTCGGTGTGGTATTTGAAGCGCTTTTCGAGCTCAACAAATGGCCGCCGCAGTGGCGCGACAGCATCTTTGATTACCACCACTTTCACTCCACGGCGCATGAGGTGCTTGGGGCGATATCGGGAAAAGCGGAGGTGATCGTGGGTGGACCTGACGGTGTGGTCGTCTCGTTGGAAGCTGGCGATGTCGTGCTGCTTCCTGCCGGAACCGGCCACTGCTTGCAAGCGACGGAGGGACGGTTCCAGGTGGTTGGCGCGTACCCTAAAGGCCAGCAATGGGATATCCGGCGCGAGGCTTTATCCGAGGGAGAAATGGCTGCGATGGAAGCTTTGCCATTTCCACACAGCGATCCCGTTGGAGGGCGCGAGGGTCCATTGCTGGAGCAATGGATTTGAGTCATGGTCAGGGAAACGACCCTGTTATTCGGGGCGAGGTTGCATATTTACTGCTTGATTGATGTGCGCGCTTATTTGTGGGTACGGCTTCGTGTATTTGTGCGACTTCGTTCGGAGCAAGGTTGGTGACATGGTTCCTCGCGTGTACTGATTGATCGTTGGTTGTCTGCGGGTAGCGCGGGGTGAACCTTGGGCAGGTTCAGTCACTGGTGGCGAAGCGTGTGGGTATCCGTGTTCGGAGAAAGAGGGTTTCACACATCCGTGGTTCTGGCGAGCACCGTGCTTTTGCGGTACCCAAGTATGAAAACTGCACGCTGTGGACACTTATGAACCCGCGTTTTGAAAGCGTTTTCTTTGCTTCGTTTCTTTGTCGCACGTAGCGGGCGGTTCCCGCCCCTCGTCCGCTTGTCCGCTAGGTCCGTCTTCTGACTCGTCGATGCTATCCGTGCGTTGCTGCAAAGCCCTTGATGCAAACCCCTTGAGAGTTACCACCCGCGCGCCCGTCTGTATATTGAGATGGACGCGCGGAAAAGTGCGTTAGGGTTTCGCGTTTGCCGTTAAAAAAATCAGGAGACAAACGGGATGCGTGTGGAACTGTTCAACTACGGACGTTACCGATACATGCTGTGTGGTCCGAGTGATTTGTCGCCCGGTGAGCGCTACGAAACGGAGCTTGACGCACTCAAAGCCGGCGCGAAACTGTTTGAGGATCGGAACGAGAGACATTGGGCGTCTCAACCTGAAGTCGTGGCTCGGATTCGAACATTTTTGCAAAAGTCGATGCCTTGGCATCTATCCGGGCAGTGGGAAGACAGCCCGCGCGAGGTCGTGACATGTTTGTGTCGCTGTGTTCTTGACGGGTCGGTCGTCATTCTCCGAGCGGGACCCGCCTACATCGCGCATGGCGGCTTCGTTCCGACGCGCAAATATGACGACTACCAAGACGACAACTTAGCGCAGCGTATTAAAGCCTACGCGGATCGGTCCGCAGCGCACGCCGCCGACTTTGCGAGCTACACGCAAGCAGTCGATGAACGCGCGCAGGCGTCGAAGTTGGCGCTTACCCCGTTCCGGCATATCGAAACCATTGCTGAAGCGGGCGCGCGAAACCGTGCCGCGCGAGCTGCAAGTGGCGGGCTGGCGGCGCTTGCGTCGTCGGTCGGAACGGTCGTTTCCGCTGTAGCGTCGTCGCTCAATGTTTCGCCAAAGGACGAAAGCGTTGTAGATCTTGGCAACGTGTCTGAGCTTGGCACGGGCAGCACACTGCTAGGCGACGCCGCGCCGTTTGAGTTCATCAAGAGCACGACGGGCGATGATGTATTGTCTATGGCGGCGCGCGGCGTCAGCGAAGCGCAAGAATCTATGTGCTTGGCGGCGTACGAAAGTGCGCTCGACCTATGCGGCGTTCTTGCGTTTCCCATGGGGGGCGCGCGTGGTATAGCGATATGTAAGGCAAACGCGTTCGATCGGTATCAACAATGCAGAGGTTATTAATGAGCGCATTTCACCCATTGCGTAGTGTCGTGATTGATTTTTCGCCCGCAGATGATTCAATTTCGGTGTATCCAGTTGAACGTGCCGAGGTCGAGCACATCATGACTCATGCGCTCAAATTCCCGGTATTTTTCGACGAGGAAGCCGCGCGCGTTGGTGACGGTTTCGCGCTGGATGACGAGTTCGCGCGACGTTTAGGTGTATCGATATTGGGCGCGCTAGCGCTCTCATACCCGGACTTGAAAGCGATCCTAGCGACGACAAACGGGCCGATTCCCCGCACGGCTAGCCCGTCGCCTGATTAGAGTCGTCGTTCGCGGGCTGTTCTTGTGAGATGCGGGGCAGAAAAGTGCAGACGTGAGCGGATCACAACGGAGGCCGCACTGTGCATGCTCCCCCGCGCAGTGGCTAATAGCGATAGAGAAAATAACCGACTCATGCAAACCGCTAAGGCCGAAAGCAGCAACCCGGAATTAACTCAGACCGCTAACACCGGAACCTAGCGACCCAGCGCCGCCCCCCGACCGCCCCCCAGCCCACCAAACCCGTCCACCGGCGCGAGCACCCTAACTTGGTAAATCCTGCCCCTTCGTTTCCGGCGCGAACGGAATCACCGCCAGCCCGATCACGAACGCAATGGCAGTCAGCGCGATAGGCACGCCAAGCGTCTTCATATGCAGCACCATCGCGCCAATCCCGAAGTTCACTATCGCCCCGAAGAACCGCCCTATCGATGTGCAGAACGCAAACGCAGTCGCTCGAACTCGAGTCTCGAACTGCTCCGGCAACCACAAGCTGAACAACGCAAAATTGCCGCCGAAGAAACCGAGCACGACCAGCAGCGCGATGAACGGCACGAGTCCATTCTCCAGATAAAACGCCCAGCCGAACGCCAGCGCAATAGATACCGCCATGCCCACGAAGTACACCGCCAGCGTAAGTCTGCGACCAATGCGTTCGGCCATTGGCGGCAACGCAAGACACCCGATGATCGTGCCGATGGAAAGCAGACCCGTCGCAATCGACGCAGTCCTGGATGCGTCCGCCTTCGTCATGCCGGCCTTGGTCGCAAGCTGAATGACCGCCGACGGCTCATACACCGCGCCTGCCCACAGTCCAATAATCGCCACAGTCAGCAACACGGTCGCAACAATAGTCCTCTGCCGATATTGCGCCGAGAAAATCGATCGCAGCGAACTGGCCTTCTTGACCACGGTTGCTTCGACCTTCTCCCACTTGTCGGTTTCCTTCACGCGCAGCAACACGACAATGGAGACGATCACCGGCACGATGCCAACCAGGAACATTGCGCGCCAGCCGAAGGTCGCGCCAATCGTATAGTTAAGTGCGGCCGCCATGAAGAAGCCCGCGTAATACCCGGTCTGGAGATACCCCGCGCCCATCTTGCGACGATCCTCCGGCCACGCTTCCGCCACATAGGTCCCGGCCAGCGCCCACTCCCCGCCAATACCCACGCCCGCAAGAAAGCGATAGATGCCCAGCTCCCACACGGTATGTGAAGTCGCGGCAAGTCCGGTAAAGATCGCGAAGGTGAAGATGGTCGCTGCGAGCACCTTGGTGCGCCCGAAGCGGTCAGCGAGCGGACCCCAGATGAATGACAGTCCCCAACCCACCAGGAACAGCGCGAACAGGATCGATCCTGCCAGCCCTACATTCGCAGGTGTCGCCGCATAGCCGGACTTCGGCAGCAGTTCAATCAGCGCGGGTGCCAGCACCAATGCATAGATGAACGAGTCCATGCCATCGAGCGTCCAGCCGGCCCAGGCGCCCCAGAAGCCGACAATCTGCGTCCGGTTCAGTGGCGTACGGATGCGCCGGGTGGCGCCTATCGAAGGTTCCAGCGTACGTGGCATAACTGTCTTCCTGGTAGGTGTAAACCTGGTATGAGCGACGCGTTCTGTTCGACTGATCAGGCGTCTGCGGGTAAGCACCGGGTTTGCGTTACAAGCCCCCAAAGTGCATTTTCATATATAATATTTGAAAACGCGCTGTTGACCACTCCGCACTTGTACCTAGCTTCGGTAGAAAAAAGCATGAAAAGTGAACTGAATCCCCTGTTTCGCGAGGCTCACTTCGAGCCGCGCCAGAGCACGTCGCGTTATATAGCGGACGCGTTGCGCTCAGCAATCGTGGAAGGCACGCTGCTGCCAGGCGAGCCGCTGCGCCAGGACGCTATTGCCAAGCAGTTCTCCGTCAGCGCCATTCCTGTGCGCGAGGCGTTCAGGCAACTGGACAGCGAAGGCTGGGTCACCATTGAACAGAATCGCGGTGCATCGGTGAGCCTGCAGTCACCCGACGAAGCCCGCGAGATCTATGAGATCCGCGCTTCATTGGAGAGTCTGGCGATCGGCATCGCGATCGAGCGTCATACAGAGGCAACGCTGGCCGAGGCGCGCGAATTGCTGGAGGCCGCGGCCAACGAACAGGACCAGGCGCTCTATGTAGTGCGCAACGAGCAGTTCCACATGAGCCTGTACGCGCCTGCTGAGCGCCCTCACCTGATGGAACTGATTGGTACGATGCATCGGCGGGGCGAGCGTTATCTGCGTCTCAAGTTCGGCATGCCTACGTTCAAGGGACAGTCGGACGCCGAGCACGAGGCCATTCTCAACGCCCTGCATGAACGCGATACCGAAGCCGCACAAACACTGGTCGCACGCCATTTGCTCGCGACGGGCGAACTGGTTTATGGTTTTCTCCACGACGCGCAAATGCAGGCTCAAGCCACGCAGCCAAAGAAGCGCCGCCGCCCTTCCACTTCGCGGTCAGACTAAGCGCTGATTTCGTTTCGCTGATCCTGCTCAATACCGAGGCCATCCTATGAATCCTCCCGCACAAGCCGGCACCACCCCAGCACCGCGCCAGTGGAACACGCGCGCGCTGGAAAAGGCCCGGCGCCTGAAGGCTATTGAAGGCTGGCTCGACAATGGCGTGCTCAAGGCAGAACGCATTGTCGATGCTCTGGAAACACTGATTCAATCCGGCGATCGTGTCGCGCTGGAGGGCAACAACCAGAAGCAAGCCGACTTCCTGTCGCGCGCGTTCGCGAAGCTCGACCCGGCGCGCGTGCATGACGTTCATCTGCTGATTTCCAGCATCAGCCGACCCGAGCATCTGACGCTGTTTGAGCGCGGCATCGCGCGCAAAGTGGACTTCTCGTTCGCAGGGCCGCAGAGCCTGCGAGTCGCGCAGTTGCTCGAAGACGGGCAGCTCGAAATTGGCGCCATCTATACGTATATAGAACTGTATGCGCGCATGTTCATCGACCTGACGCCGCAGGTTGCGCTGGTCTGCGCGGTGCAGGCCGATCGCCACGGCAATTTGTATACGGGTCCGAACACCGAGGACACGCCGACTATTGTGGAGGCAACCGCGTTCCGTCATGGCATCGTGGTGGCGCAGGTGAACGAGATCGTCGACGAACTCCCGCGCGTAGATATCCCCGGCTCATGGGTCGATGTCGTCGTGCAGGCGGACCGTCCGTTTGCGGTCGAGCCGCTGTTCACGCGCGATCCCCGCCATATCGGCGAGTTGCAGATCCTTATGGCCATGATGACCATTCGTGGCATCTACGAGCGGTACAGCGTGACGGCCCTGAACCACGGCATTGGCTTCGACACCGCCGCGATCGAATTGTTGCTCCCAACTTATGGCGCAGCGCATGGGCTCAAGGGCAAGATCTGCACGCACTGGGCGCTCAATCCGCATCCCACGTTGATCCCTGCCATCGAGAGCGGTTGGGTGGAAAGCGTGCATTGCTTCGGCAGCGAAGTGGGCATGGAGGATTACATTGAAGCGCGTTCCGATGTGTTTTTCACGGGCCGCGACGGCAGTCTTCGATCCAACCGCGTGTTGTGTCAGCTCGCCGGTCAATACGGCGTTGACCTCTTTATCGGCTCGACGCTGCAGATGGACGCCGACGCGAATTCATCGACCGTTACGCTCGGCCGCCTTGCCGGATTCGGCGGTGCGCCGAACATGGGGCACGATCCGCGTGGGCGCCGTCATTCGAGCGCGGCGTGGTTATCGCTGATGAAAAACGATGGACCGAACAGCGCGATAGGACGCGGGCACAAGCTCGTCGTGCAAACCGCCGAGACCTTCAAGAAGGGCGGCGAGCCGACCATTGTCGACGCCCTCGATGCCATCGCTGTCGGCAAGCAAAGCAACATGCCCATTGCCCCGGTCATGATCTACGGCGACGACGTAAGCCATGTTGTGACCGAAGAAGGGATCGCGTATCTGCATGCTGCCGAAGGCGTGGAAGAGCGCCGTGCGGCGTTGCGCGCCGTCGCGGGCGTCACACCCATCGGCATGCGCGCCGACCCCGCCAAGACGGCGGAATTGCGGCGACGCGGCATTGTTGCCTACCCGGAAGATCTGGGCATCCGGCGCGGTGAAGCGAAGCGCTCGTTGCTGGCGGCACGCAGCATCGACGATCTGGTCGCGTGGTCGGGCGGGTTGTACCAGCCGCCGGCAAAATTCCGCGGCTGGTGATCGCGATGGCCTGCACTCAGCCCGTGGTAATCGATGTTGCCTGCGACCCGTCGACGCTCGCGGATCTTGCAGTCGCCGCGTTGATTGATGAGGCGTGTCTCACGCCGAAACCCGCGCTGGTCGACCGGCGTGGGAGCGGTGCACATCGCGATCTCGACCTCGATACGATGCTGCGTTCGGCGCGTTCGTTACGGCCTACTTTTCTGGCGCTGGCGCGCGCAGCCGTTGATCAAAAGCCTTCGCAGCGGCTGCGTGAACAGCTTGCGCGTATTGGCCGTGAGGGTGAAGTGGCGATGCTTCGTGCAACAAATGGCAGCAACGCGCATCGCGGAGCGATCTGGATTGTCGGCTTGTTATGCGCCGCTGCTGCAATAAATCCTTTGGGTGAGCCCTTCGAACTCTGTGCGCAAGCCGCCGCCATCGCGCGCTTCGAGGATCGTTTCGCGCCGTCACCGAACGCGATGAGCAACGGTGCACGCGTTTCCCAGCGCTTCGGTGTGGCCGGCGCACGCGGTCAGGCCGCCGAGGGCTTCCCTCACGTGCTCGAAGCCGGCTTACCCGCACTGCATCGTTCGCGCGCGAATGGCGCAACTGAAGATGAAGCGCGGCTCGATGCACTGCTCGCCATCGTTGCGACACTCGACGATACCTGCCTGCTGCATCGCGGTGGCCGGGTCGCGCTTGAAGCTGCACAGGCCGGGGCGCGCGACGTGCTGCAAGCAGGCGGCACAGCACGGCCGCAAGGCCGCGCCGCGCTCGCGCGCCTCGACCAACGTCTGACAGAACTGAACGCATCTCCCGGAGGCGCGGCGGACTTGCTGGCCGCCACCCTCTTCCTCGATACCCTGCCGCACGTCGGCTGACGCGGAGAACACGTCATGGAAAACTTGCGCTACGAATATCCCGCCACCCGCCCCGTGCCGCAACGCGCGCATGTGGGCGTGGTCGGCTCGGGCGACCTGGAGATCCTGCTGTCGCCATCGGAGAGTCAACACGCGGAAGTCGTGATCCGCACGAGCGTAGACGGTTACGAGCACGTGTGGAAAAGCGTGCTCGACCGTTTCTTCTCGCGCTACGACGGCGCCGCGCGCCTCGAACTCAACGACTTCGGCGCAACACCCGGCGTTGTCATGTTGCGGCTCGCCGAAGCAGTGGAAGCGAGTGAAGGAGACGCATCATGAGTGCTCACGATACCTTCATCGCGCAGCATAGTTTTATCGAATTGACCGCGCGTGAACGTGCCCGTGCGTTGCTCGATACCGGCACCTTTCGCGAGTTGATAGGGCCGTTCGACCGGCTCGAATCGCCGTGGCTCGCCATGCAAGATGTGGTCTGTCAGGCCGACGACGGTGCCGTCATTGCGCGCGGTACGCTCGGCGGCAAAGCGGCTGTCATCGCGGCGATTGAGCCTGCGTTCCAAGGCGGCAGCATTGGCGAAGTGTCGGGTGCGAAGATCGCGGCGGCGCTTGAAATGGCGCTGCGCGAGTTCGAAGCGGGCCGCAAGATCCTGCCAGTGATTCTGTTCGAAACCGGTGGCGTGAGGTTGCAGGAAGCGAATCTCGGTCTCGCGGTGATCGCGGAGATTCAGGCTGCGATCGTCGCTTTGCGCCGCTACGTGCCGGTGGTCGGTGTGATCGGCGGCATGGTTGGCTGCTTCGGCGGGATGTCGCTGGCGGCGGCGTTATGTACCCGGTTGATCATGACGCGGCAGGCACGGCTCGGGATGAACGGGCCTGAAGTCATCGAACAGGAAGCGGGCGTGGAAGAGCTCGATTCAGGCAACCGGAGTCTCATCTGGTCGATGATCGGCGGCGAGCAACGAGCAGCCGTGGGCCTGGTCGATACCCTCGTGGAAGACGATACCGATCAGGTTCGCGACGCGGTGCTCAGCGCGTTCGAAAGCGGTGTGCCGGCGAGCCATCGGACCGAACAGGTCGATGCACAACTTGAACGGCTGGCGCGCGTGGACCCATCGGCAATCGATCCGGCCGTGTTGCGGACGCTTTGGCAAGGAGAGGTTTGATGAACGCATCACGTGGGCAAATCTGGTTCGACGCGTTGACGTCGAATGAACGCTCGGCTTCGGGCAATGAATGCAACGAAGGTCCGATCCGCAGCGCCGATGCACCGCTTGGAGACACGAGCGCGCGTTTCATCACCGTCGTTCCCGATCCGCATAACCGCTTTCCGCGCGCCACCGATAACGTGGTCGGTCTCGAACAGGGCTGGTTGCTCGCACGCGCCGTACGCAGCGCGATGGATGCGGACCGCGACGCTTCGGTCAAGCGTCCGATTGTGGCTATTGTCGATGTGAAGAGTCAGGCGTATGGCCGCCGCGAAGAACTGCTCGGCGTTCATCTCGCGTGCGCGGCCGGCGTCGATGCGTACGCAAGCGCGCGGCTCGCCGGGCATCCTGTGATTGCGCTGATTGTCGGCCCGGCGATGTCCGGCGCGTTCCTCGCGCATGGTTATCAGGCGAACCGGATCATCGCGCTGGACGCGGACGGCATCGCCGTCCATGCAATGGGCAAGGAAGCAGCCGCGCGTGTCACGCGTCGCAGCGTTGAAGGGCTCGATGAACTCGGCGACCGGGTGTTGCCTATGTCGTACAAGATGAGCGCTTACGCGAAGCTTGGGCTGCTGCATGAGCTCATCGCCGGCATTGATGCAGATGCGCCCGGGAAAGAAGATATCGAACGTGTACGTGGGTCCTTGATCGCTGCTGTTGACGATGCGCGCAAAGGTCCGCGCGATCTGTCATCGCGCTTGCAGTCGGACGATGCCAAGCGGATTCGCGCCGCATCTATAGAAGTGCGCAAGCGCATGGCGGAGCAATGGAACGCGTCGTGAGTCCGCACGACCTGTTGCAGCTCGCGCCGGGAACGCCTGATTTTTCCGACGCCCCGGCGTGGGTCGCGGCTTCGCTGAAACGCGCTCCGTTCGTCGTGGTTCGACGAGCGGTATCGGTGAAGGGGTTGATCGCGGTCGGCGTTCGTGGCGCGATACGGAGCGAACGCTTTGGCACATGGCTTGATCCGCGTTATGTAGAGCGAGTCCTTGGACCTGAAACGCTTGTGGATTTAAAGCCTTTAGTGACACGTGCGAAGCTGCCCGCGTTCGCACTGTTGCAAGCGGTTGCTCCAGTCTGCGAAGCAACTGGCTACCTTTGGGGACCTACTGGCAGCACCGGCTTTGAACTCGCGAGCGGATATCCAACGGTCACGCAAACAAGCGATCTCGACCTGCTGCTGCGCGCGCCAGATCGACTCGATCGCACCGCAGCGAAACTACTATTCGATGCTCTCTCCCAAGCCGCGCTCGACCACGGCACGCGCATCGATATGCAGATCCAAACCCTCGACGGCGCGTTCTCGCTGGCCGAATACACGCATCCGGGTACGCGGGTAATGATGCGTTGCGCCGATGGTCCGAAGCTCGTCGCCGACCCGTGGCAGACGAGTCAAGCGGCATGATTGCGTTCCTCTTCCCCGGTCAGGGCTCGCAATTCGCGGGCTTTTTGCACACGCTTGGGGGCACGACGCCGCGAGCGCGTATTGCTGAAACTATCGAAGAGGCATCGGATGTGCTGCATACCGACGTGCTCTCACTCGATCACGCCGATGCATTGAGTTCAACTGTCGCCGTGCAACTCAGCTTGCTCGTTGCGGGCGTCGCGACCGTCCGAGCATTGCAGCATGAAGGCATCGTACCGGATGCGGTGGCGGGTTTATCGGTAGGAGCGTATGGCGCTGCGGTTGCGTGCAATGCCCTGCCTTTCAGCGACGCCTTGCAGCTCCTTCAGCTACGCGCGCAATTGATGGAACGCGCTTATCCGCACGACTACGGCATGCTGGCTGTGTCGGGTCTAAGCGAGCGTGAACTGAACGCTGTGATAGCAAATGCCCATACGCAGGCCGCTCACATTGCGAATTTGAATGCGCCGCGACAGATCGTGGTGGCAGGCGCCAACGCGGATCTCGACCAGGTGCGCGAACGCGCGCTGGAAGCAGGCGCGCGCAAGGCCGAGCGGTTGGCGGTCAGCGTACCGTCCCACTGCGTGCTACTCGACGACGCCGCTCGCGAACTCACCGGGGCCGCCTCGAAGATCACCTTCCACGCACCGACGATTCCATATATCAGCAATCGCGGTGCACGGCCTTTGCGACAGGCCGACGCGATCCGCACCGACCTTGCGACGAACCTGCGCTATCCCGTTCGCTGGCACGACTCCACTATCGTCCTGGGCGAACTGGGCGCACAGGTGTTCGTTGAAATGCCGCCCGGGCGCACGCTGACGCAACTCGCGGAAGACGCGCTGCCGGGTATCGCCAAAGTCGCGATAGAACAAACATCGATTGCATCGGCCGCCGCGCTGATCCGGGCACGCGCCTCCCGCTAGTCGTCGTTTATCGCGCCGTCTGTTTCATCAACCCCGCTATTGCAAAGCGTTTTCCCCGATCACCTTTCGTGGGCTCGCTTGTTATAATCATTTCATCTTGCGAACAAAATCTAACAACCACACCCACGACGTGCGGCTTGCGTCCACTGTCCTCTGCGAATGACCAAAAGCGATCGTTTGCGTGTTCTTGCCGATGCTTTGCGCGAGCAAAGTGTGATGCGTCTTCGCGATGCGGCGACCTTGCTCGATGTATCGGAGATGACGGTTCGCCGCGACATAGCAGCGAGTCCGGGGACCTTCACTTACCTTGGTGGATATATCGTTCGCGCCTCGGATGTTCCGAATAACGCGGGTTATACGATCGACGAAGAGAAAGATCATTTTGCACAGGCCAAGGCGGAGGCATCGGCGGTGGCTGCGCGGCTGCTTGCGAACAACGAGACCATTTTCATCGATTGCGGGACTACGTTGACCACGTTGGCGCGGCTCATTCCGGCTGAAATGCATTTGACCGTGGTGTGTTATTCGCTGAACGTGGCCGAGATTTTGCGACGCAAGGCCAATGTGCGAATGATTTTATTGGGCGGCGTTTATGCGCCTTCATCGGATTCGTTTTCCAGCGACGAAAGTATTGAAACGCTGCGGCGGATGGGGATTAACAAGGCGTTTATTTCAGCCGGCGGAGTGGATCAGTCGCGTGGCGTGACGTGTTGGAATTTTCACGAGGTCGCGATCAAGCAGGCGGCGATGGAGAGCGCGGTTGAAAGGCATCTCGTGGTCGATGCCAGCAAGTTGGGGAAGGTCAAGGCGGTGCGGTTTTCTCAACTGGATCAGTTTGATTCGTTGATTACGGAGAAGGGGATGGAAATTCGGAAGTGAGCAAAGCCATTAGTATGGCTAAGCATCGACAACCATCGCGCGGTTGTCACCTATGATCCCGATACGAACTTACTGCGCGGTGAATTTCTCGATTTGAACGGAGACGCGGACTTCTATTCCGGAGTTTCACGTTCGCGGGGTTGGTCCCGCAAATTTGCCGGGCGGTTCGATCGATAACCGCCCGTAAGCGAAACCAACCGCCCTTACGCCGCCCTTCTCCCCAGCGCAAACAACGTCCCCGCTACCAGAATAAACGCCCCGATAATCACCTTCTGCCAGGTACTCGGCACGCCGATCAGAATCAGGACGCTATTGATCAGCGTAACCAGCACCACGCCCAACAGGGTGCCCACCACCGTCCCCGTCCCACCGGTGATCCTCGCCCCGCCGAGAATCACAGCAGCAATCACGTCCAGCTCAGTCCCAACCAGATCGAACGGATTCGCCAGCCGATTCGTCGATACATGCAAAATTCCGGCGATACCCGCCAGCATCCCCGTGTAACCAAAAACAAAAAGGTGAATAGCGCGAAGGTTATAACCAAGCCGCTCGGCAATCGGCAGACTGCCGCCCATCGCATACACGCCCCGTCCCATCATCGTGCGGTTGAGTAGCCACCACGTCACGCCCGCAGCAATAAACAGCGCAATCACCGACACCGGCAACACTGCCCGAAGCCCATCGTTCGTGTGATAGAAAAACAGCGGCAACTGCCCGAAGCTATCCATGCTATGCGGGATATTCATGAAAAACTGCGTACCCACAAACGTCAGCAGCAACCCACGATACAAATACTGCGTACCAATAGTCACAATCAACGAAGGCGCTTTCAGCCGATGCACCAGCACGCCATTGATCAACCCGAGCAACACACCACCCACCGCGCCGCAAACCAGAATCACAAAAAACGGCGCATCGGGCCACCAGGCAAACACAGCCTTGGTGATTGAATACATCGTAAAAGCAGCAATGGCGGTAAAGGACACATCGATACCGCCCGATGCCAGCACGACCAGCGTCCCCAGCGCAAACAACGACACCGTGGTCCCCGAATGCAGCAAATCGAAGACCGTCGCGAACTGGAAGAAGCGCGGATTCAACGTGCCCACCACCAGGCACGTCACAAGAATCAAACCGACCGTGAACCATTCAGGATTACGAACCAGCCGCCCAATAAAACTGAGCCGCTGCACCTGCGGCGCAACCTCGGCCAATGCCGGACTTAGCGCGGATGCGCCTTGCGATGTCTGAGCAACGCGATGAAGTGACTCGCTCATGCTGCCTCTGAAAGTAAAGCGTGATAAAGATCGGCCTCAGTCAACTGCCCCGCACGATATTCGTTCGAGACACGGCCCTTCTTCATCATCAGGATTCGGTCGCAGTTCTGCAGCAGCTCAGGCAAGTCATCGCTGATCAAAATGATGCCGATGCCCTGCTTCGCCAAGCGCTGCATGATGCGGTAAATAATGTCCTTCGATCCCACATCCACGCCCACTGTGGGGCCGTGCAGGATCAAGACACGCGGGTCGATAGCAAGCCATCGGCCGATCAACACACGTTGCTGGTTGCCACCGGAAAGCGACTGAACCGGTTTATCGACGTCTGGCGTCGCAATCTGCAATTCCTTCACGGTGCGCTCTGCAAGCTCGCGCGCACGTTTCCGGTCGACCTGGCCGAAGCGGTCCCGCAGGCTGGAGATCATCGCGGTGATGACGTTGTCGCGAATGGACTTATCGAGAAAAAGCCCTTCGTTCAAGCGGTCTTCCGGCACATAGCCTATGCGTTGCCACTTAGCATCGGACGGCGTTTTAAGCCGCACGATAGAACCATCCAACGTCACCGTGCCGCTATCCGCGGGCGCGACGCCTGCCAATGCCCGCGCCAATTCGTTGCGCCCCGAGTCAAGCAACCCCGTCACGCCAAGAATCTCTCCGCGATGCAGCGAGAACGTGACATCGGCAAACTGGCGGGAGCGCGATAACGCCTTCACATCCAGCACGATGTCGTGGCCATCCATGACTTCAGCCTGCCGGTATCGCTCATTCGATAACTGCTTGCCCGTCATCAACTCGCCAATTTGCGCCTTCGTATAATTTTCGATCGGCCCTTGCGCCATCTTCTGACCATCGCGCAGCACGATCACTTCACCGCCGATCGCATAGCACTCATCCAGCTTGTGACTCACGAACAGCACGGCTACGCCGTCGGCGCGCAGCTTCGCCAGCACCGCGATAAGGTTGTCGACTTCCTTTTGCGTGAGCGATGTAGTCGGCTCGTCCATGATGACGAATTTCGCCTCGCTCGCAATCGCACGCGCGATTGCCACGAGTTGCCGCGTCGCCAGCGGCAACTGCTCGACCAGCGTGGCCTGGAAATCAGCGTCGCTGGGCAACCCGACCGCTTCCAAAGCACGCGCCGCCGTTTTCGCCAGCGCGCGGCGATCGAAGGTCCGCGCAAGCCGCCCCGCATGCGCGGCGAGTTCGGATGTCAACGCCACGTTCTCGGCAACATTCATGTTCGGCAGCAGCGAAAGGTCCTGATACACCGTCTCTATACCCGCCGACAACGCCTCCAGCGGCGCAAGCCGCGCGTGCCTTACGCCTTCGATCACAAGCTCGCCCTGATCGGGCGGCTGCGCGCCCGAGATGATCTTGATCAGCGTGCTCTTGCCGCACCCGTTCTCGCCGAGCAGGTGGTAAATCTGCCCGCGCTGGAACGAAAGGCTCACGCCACGCAGCGCATAAACGCCGGTAAAGCGCTTATGGATATCGACGACTTCGAGAAGCGGCGTTGTACTCATCATTGAACCTTCTACCCTGTCAACTTCCTGAAGACAGCGCGCACGGCAGCCGTGCGCGCTTTACCGCATCAGCGATTAACGATCAGAACGGATACTGCTTGTAGTTGGTCTTGTCGACGTCTACCCAGCCGGTGCCGCGCACAATGATGCCCTTGCCCGGACCCTTGGTGACCGTGACCTTGTTATAACCAACGAGACCGAGGTCAGCACCGTTCTCCACCGTCTTGCCATCGATCAACATTTTCGCGACCTTGTTCATCGCAATACCGGCAAGCTTCGGATCCCAGAAAGCGATGCCGTTGATCGCGCCGCTCTCGAGGAACTTGCCGGCTTCCGTCGGCAGGCCCGTACCGTACACGCAGATCTTGCCAATCTTGCCGGCCTCTTCCACCGCACGCCCAATGCCGATCACGTCCAGCGACGACGACCCTTGAAAACCCGTCAGATCCGGGTGCTTGCGCAGCACTTCCTTCGCTACCTGGTAGGCACGCTCGCCATCGTTATTGGTTTCAAGCTTCGGTTCGACCAGATCCATCTTCGGGTACTTCTGCTTCGCATTGCCAATACCGCCATCGGCCCACTGAACCTGCGAGCGGCTACCGAGCGAGCCGACCAGCACCGCCCATTTGCCCTGATCGCCCATGCACTTCGCGAGCCGTTCGTTCAGGCCTGCGCCGTACGCGGTGTTGTCGAAGGCTTCGATGTCGACCATCGTGTTCTTCTCGTTGTCCGCTTCATGCGTGACAACCTTGATACCGCGATCCATCGCTTTCTTGAGCGCCGGTTCGAGGGTCGGCGGATCGTAGGGAACCACCGCGATCGCCGTGACTTTCTTCGCGATCAGGTCTTCGATAATCTTCAGTTGCTGCGCAGCGTCCGCCTGCCCCGGTCCGGTCTGATACGCGTTCACGCCCGGGTTGTCCTTAGCGAATTCCTTCACACCCTCGTCCATCCGGTTGAACCAGTTGATACCTGTGACCTTGACCACCGTGACGATGGTTTCGTCGGTCGCGGCCTGCGCGACAGCAATGGCTCCGGCCGCAAGCGTGACAGCGGTAAGCGCGATGGCGATTCGATTGAGTTTCATGCGTTGTCTCCGTTATGGTTTGTTTGTGCTGCACATGAGATGAAGTTTTGAAGCCCGGGAAGCTTGTTTATCCAGTCACGCCGCCGGCGGTTTTGGCACCTTCGAGACGGGCGCGGCGCCGCCCATGCCGAAGATCGCCCGCACGCGCTCTCCACCCGCAAGCGCCAGCGACGCGAGCAGCAGGAAGCCCCACGCACAGTCGCCGAAGAACTGCGAGATGCCCAGCAGGTTGAACAGGCTCGACAGGAACTGGAGCACGGTCGCGGCCAGGAAGACGCAGACTATCCTTCCGTAACCGCCCGCCGGATTCACGCCGCCCATCACGGCGATCAGGATCGCGATCAGCAAGTACGAGTTGCCGTAGTCCCACTTTGCGCTTGACGTATGCGACGCGCTGATAAGTCCCGCGAGCGACGCAAGCACGCCGCACATGCCGTAGGTCAGGATCAACATGCGGTCGCGCGGAATGCCGGCATAAAACGCGGCTTTCGGATTCGTGCCCATCAGGTAGAGCCGCAAACCGAACGGGGTGCGCTTCAACACCCAGCCGAGCAGCAACACCGTGACCACGAAAATCCACAGCGAAATGGGCACTTGCAGGAAGGTGCCATTGCCGATGTCGGAGAGGGCGTCGACGTACTCCACCCGCACGGATGCACCATTGCTCAACACCACGGCAATGCCGGTAAACAGCAGCGACGTACCGAGCGTGCAGAGGATAGGCGTGAGTTTCAGGCGCGCAATAATGAAGCCGTTCATCAAGCCGCCGGCCGCCCCAAGCGTCACGGTGATCACGCAGAACACGGCGGTATAGAGCGACGGCGAGTTGTCGGCGGAAACGAGCATGGGCAGCAACTGCGCGGCGACCATGCCCGAGAGGTTCGCGAGCGCGACACCCGACAGGTCGATACCGCCGTTACCCGATACCATCGAGAGCATGATGCCGAGCGCGAGGAGGCCCAGCTCGGGCAACTGACTGCCCATGGACTGAAGGTTGTCGATATCGACGAACTGGCCATGCGACAAGGCAGTCGCGACAATCACGACCAGCAGGTTCACGGCGACCAGGAAATTCAGTTGCCGGTCGGCGAGCCATTTCGATGTGTTCATCGAGGCGCTCCTCCGTTCAGGAATGGTTAGCCGACATGCTGCCGGATTGCACGGGTTCGCCGAGCACAGCTTCGATCTCAGCAAGCTTAGGCATTGACGGTGCGGTGCCGGGACGCGTGACCGACAAGCTCGCCAGCGCACAGCCGAAACGCACCGCGTTCAACGGACTTTCGCCGCGTGCAAGCGCCGCCGCGAAGCCGCCGGTGAAGCCATCTCCTGCGCCTGCGGTCTCGACCACGCGACCGCAATTGAAGGCTGGCACCAGTACCGATTGTTCCAGCGTATGCAGCAACGCCCCCGCTTCGCCCAGCGTCACGATCACAGCGCGCACGCCCTTTCCGAGCAGGACATCAGCGGCACGGCGTGCGTCATCGACAGTAGCAATCGCGATACCTGTCAGCGCCGTTGCTTCAGTTTCGTTCGGCGTGATGTAGTCGCAGAGGGGAAAGATGTCGTCGTCGAGCGGTAGCGCGGGCGCCGGATTGAACACGGTCGTCACGCCGTGACGACGCGCGAGTTCGAGGCCGCGTCGCGCAGCGGGAATGGGTTGTTCAAGCTGCGTGACGAACACGACGGCCGACGCAATATCGCCTTCGATTGCTTCAACGTCTTCGGCGCACAAGCGTCCTGCCGCGCCCGCCGCGACGATGATCGCGTTGCCACCCGTGGCGTCGTCAACAAAGATATGCGCCGCACCGGTCGCCACGCCATCAGTAGTTATTGCTCGCGCCGTGATGCCTTCAGCGGCCCACGTCGAGCGTGCGATGTCGCCGAACGCATCGGCGCCGAGGCGCGTGCAGAAGATCACGTCGGCACCCGCGCGTGCTGCGGCCACTGCCTGGTTCGACCCCTTGCCGCCCGGCCCCATCGCAAACGCCGATCCGGCGATGGTCTCGCCCAGCAGCGGCATGCGCTCGGCGCGAAACGTGAGATCCGTCACGTAGATGCCGAGGATGACGACGCTGCGGTTCATCGCGTGCTCTCCGGATCTGAAACGGCAGCCGGTGCATCAGGCGCGAGGTTCACGCCCTTCTTGAAGATGAAGCAGCCATACCCACGCGCTTCGCCGGTAGCGATCACGCAATACGCTTGCTTGGCGCGTTCATAAAATGCAAAACGTTCGATGGAAGCAAAGGGAGTCGCGCGCCCTTCGGCGGCGTCCACTTCGGTTTGCGCTTCGCGTTGTACGGCGGGAAGCGCGTTGGCGTCGCCAACCACTTCCATGCGCTCGGCCGGATGATCGACGAAACTATCCAGCGGCAACACCGACAACACCGCGCGGATCGCACGCGGCGCATTCACGCCGTCGAGTCGAAGCACATGGCCGAGCACCGTTTGGCGCGCGACGGAATCCGCAGGAAAATTGGCGTCGCAGATCACGACTTCATCGCCGTGGCCCATCGCGCACAGCGCGTGCAGGACGTCGGCGTTCAGCAGCGGATCGAGGTTCTTCAGCATTGCGTCTCCTTCATGTTGAGCGTGCCTCGCTGTGTTGCGAGGTCATCGCTCATGATTCTATGTCGAACCCGGGCGGCTGGCGTTCAGTCTCCGTACGGGATCCAGATGTTCTTTACTTGTACGGCTTGGCGCAGGAACGGCAGGCCTTCGCTTGCGGCGTCGAACCAGTCGAATACGCGGCCGTAATCCACGAACGTGCGCTTCAGGTTGCCCACCGATTCACGCTCAGTCACCATCGACAAATCCGCGCCGCCGAAGCACCACAACGCATCGACATCGTCGTGTTTTGCCAAAGTCGACGCCAGCGCCTTACGCTCACCGGTGACAATATTCAACGCACCCGCCGGCACATCCGACGTCTCGACCACCTGATAAAAATCGGTCGCCATCAGCGGGCAGGTTTCGCTCGGCACGGCGACCACGCGGTTACCCAGCGCAAGCGCCGGTGCAATCAGCGAAATGAGCCCCAGCAACGGCGCTTCATCCGGGCACACCACGCCAATCACGCCAAGCGGTTCGTGCATTGCCAGCGCAACGCCTCTTAGCGGCGGCGAATGCACCGCGCCATCGAACTTGTCGGCCCATGCCCCGTAAGTGAACAATCGCGTGATCGATGCTTCGACTTCGCGCTCGGCATCGGCGGCGGAAACGCCGGTCCGCGCCACGAGTTGCTTCGCGAATTCATCGGCACGTGCCGACAGGTTTTCCGCGAGGTAATACAGCACCTGGGCACGGTTATGCGTGCTGGCTTGCGACCACTTTTCAGCGTTGCGAGCAGCGGCTACGGCGTTACGTACGTCCTTGCGATTACCCTCGCCCACTTCACCGACGATCGCCCCCGACGGCGCATGCACCAGCCGCGAGTAACCATTGTCCGGTCGAACCTGCTTGCCGCCGATAAACAACTTAGCAGTACGGTCGAGTGTGCTGACATTGCTATCCGCTTCGAAAGCGGAAGGCTGCGCGACATGCTCGGAAGGCTCGGAACGAACGGCCAACTTAGTCCACGCGCGCGGCTTCAGATATTCGTAAATGCCCTCGCGTCCACCTTCACGGCCGAAGCCCGATTCGCGATACCCGCCGAAGCCAACACCGGCATCGAAGAGATTGGTCGCGTTGATCCAGACCACGCCGCATTGCAGGCGCGGCGCGATATCCAACGCACGGCCGATGGTCTCGCTCCAGACGCTTGCGGCGAGACCATAACGCGAATGATTTGCCAGAGCGACCGCTTCGTCAGGCGTGCGAAAGCTCATTGTCACCAGCACAGGCCCGAAGATTTCCTCTTGTGCGAGCGTGGACGCGGGAGCGACGTTCGTCACCAAAGTAGGCGGATAGAACGCTCCTTGTTCGGGCAAGCGCAAACCCTTGGGCTGATGAATCTCGCAGCCTTCCTGCACACCGCGCTCAACAAGCGAACGAATCCGCTCAAGCTGAACCGCATCCACAATCGCGCCCAGATCGATGCCCTTGTCGAGCGACGGCCCAACGCGCAGCGTGTCCATGCGGCGTTTCAGTTTATCGATGAAGCGCTTCTCCACGCCTTCCTGCACCAGCAGCCGCGAGCCGGCGCAGCAGACCTGGCCCTGGTTGAACCAGATCGCATCGACGACACCTTCCACGGCGCTGTCGAGATCGGCGTCGTCGAATACGATGAACGGCGACTTGCCGCCAAGTTCAAGCGTAAGCGACTTGCCCGAGCCCGCAGTCGCCACGCGAATCTGCCGGCCTACTTCCGTCGACCCGGTGAACGCAATCTTCGCCACGCGCGGATGTTCGACCAGCGCAGCGCCGGTCCGGCCGTCGCCGGTGACCACGTTCAGCACGCCTGCGGGCAAGCCTGCGCGCGCTGCTAGCTCGGCGAACAACAACGCGGTCAGCGGGGTGTATTCGGCGGGCTTCAGCACCACGCAATTACCCAGCGCGAGCGCCGGCGCGATCTTCCACGAGAGCATCAGCAGCGGAAAATTCCACGGCACGATCTGGCCGATCACGCCGAGCGGCGCCCAGTCGGCGAACTCGCGGTCCTGCAATTGCGCCCAGCCTGCGTGATGCAGAAAGTGTCTTGCCACAAGAGGGATATCGATGTCACGCGACTCGCGGATCGGCTTGCCGTTATCCAGAGATTCGAGTACGGCAAAGAGCCGCGCATGCCGCTGCACCATGCGCGAGAGCGCATACAAATGCCGTGCGCGACCCGCGCCGCCCAACGCTTGCCACGCGGGCAGCGCGCGATGAGCAGCATCAACTGCTGCGTCTATATCAGCCTGATCCCCCTGCGCGATGCTTGCGATCACGCGCCCTGTCGCGGGTTCCAGCGAGTCGAAGTGCTCACCGGCCGATGGCGCGCGAAAGGCGCCGTCGATGAAATGACCAAAGCCGGTCGCGTGTTGATCCAGCCAGGCGCGCGCGGCGCCGTCGTCTTCCGGTGCAGGTCCGTAATCCATCGAGGTGAAGTAGTCGGCTACGCTCATTAGGGAGCTCGTATAAAAATGATGCGGTGCTGAGTTAAGCAACCGGATGTCGATGGAAAGCCGAGTAGCGGCCGGTGACATGATGCTCGAGTTGCCGTTCGATATCGGCGAGCAGACTCGACGCGCCAATGCGGAACAGTTCCGGTTCGAGCCATTCGCGGCCTAGCTCCTCCTTCATCAGAATCTGGTATTCGAGCACCGACTTGGCGGTAGACACGCCGCCCGCTGGTTTGAAGCCGATCATCACGCCCGTCCGTTCAAGGTAGTCGCGAATCATGCGCACCATGACGAGCGAGACGTCGAGCGTGGCGTTGACGCCTTCCTTGCCGGTGGAAGTCTTGATGAAATCGGCGCCGGCCATCATGCAGACCATGGACGCCTTGGCGATATTCGATAACGTGCGAATGTCGCCGGTGGCGAGAATCGCTTTGATATGCGCCGGGCCGCACGCTGCGCGAAAATCGCGCATTTCGTCGTAGAGCGCCTGCCAGTTGCCGGTGAGCACGTGTTCACGCGTGACGACAATATCGATTTCCGCCGCGCCGTCTTTCACCGACGCCTCGATCTCTTTCAACTTCAGCGGATGCGGAATCAGGCCGGCGGGAAAGCCCGTGGAAACGGCCGCGACCGGGATGCCGCTACCGGAGAGCGCGGCGACGGCTGTGCCAACGAAGCGGTGATACACACACACAGCGCCGGTCTTGATGGAACCGGGCGGCATTCCTAGCGACTCCAGCAGGTCGTCGCGAATCGGACGACGTGCTTTGGCGCACAGGCGTTCGACGCGGGCGGCGGTGTCGTCGCCGTTGAGGGTGGTCAGGTCAATGCACGTGATGGCTTTAAGCAGCCAAGCGGCTTGTGCATCCTTTTTAACCGCGCGGCGCGTGCCTAGCGTGCTGACTCGCCGGGCGACTGCCGACTGGTTGACCCGCAGGCTGTCTAGCCAGGAGAGGTCTAGCGGGACGCCAGGATTGCGCTGCTGTTGCTCCTGATGAGGGAGCGGTTTGCTGCGCAAGGGGACGACAGGTTGGGAAGCAACATCGAGCATGAGCATGGCCGGTTGTGCATCGCACAACATTTTCCGGTTAATCGATGGATTATTCTAACACCTTGTTGTTACGATCATAACATTCGGGATTATACCGAGAGAGGCGGTTCGCAGTTTGCTGAGGGCTGGGGTTAGCGCCTGATGGAACGAACGCTCGGTCCAAATAGGTGGCCTTTTAATCTCCACGGTTAGAATTGGCCTTTGAGCACCGATCGCCGTAAAAATCATGGGCGACACCGCGGTCAAGGAGAACCCGATGGATGCATTGCCACCCGAAGAAACGATCCGCAGCGCCGTCGACCGCTCGGTAAGCCGTCTGCGCCTTCAGCACGAGATTGCCGTGCAATTCGCGACGTCCGTGCTGCGCGTACACAACGCGAACGTTCTCCTCGACGAAGCCTGCAAGGCTGTATCGGCCGGACTCCGCTCGCGCTTCGCCAAAGTGCTCCGTTATCAGCCGGAAAGCGAAACTTTCGTGCTGGAAGCCGGCATCGGCTGGGACCCGGCCGACATCGGCACGACCGAACTCGGCGCCGACGACGCCAGTCCCGCCGGCCACGCATTCGTCAGCGGCCGCCCGGTGTTGTCGAATCATCTCGGCACCGAACACCGTTTCCGAACGCCCGAACTGCTCGCCCGGCACGGCATCAAGCGCGCGATCAACGTCCCCATTCGCGGCATTCCCGAAACCTTCGGCGTGCTTGAAGCCGATAGCTCCGACGACGAAGACTTCAGCGAAACCGACATCGTTTTCCTGGAAGCGATCGCGAACGTCATCTCCATGAGCCGCGAACGGTTGGCCGCGGAATCGCAAAGCGGCGCCGACGAACTGTTCTCCACCAGCGTGCTGAACGCGAGCATCGACTGCATCCAGGTGCTGTCGCTGGATGGCGGTATCGAATTCATGAACGATAACGGCCTGGCGGCGCTGAGCATTGACGACTTCGCGGAGGTCGGCGGCACGACTTGCGCCGACCTGTGGCCCGACGATCAACGCCAGAAAGTCCTGCAGGCACTGGCGAAATCCGCAGCGGGCGAACCGGTTCGGTTCGAAGGACCTTGCCCGACCCGCGCAGGCGATGCCCGCTGGTGGGATGTGTCAGTGGCACCTATTCTGGATACCGATGAACACGTGAAGCGCATCGTGCTGACCATGCGCGACGTCACCGAACGGCACGAGAACGAGGAGAAACTTGCCGCGCTCGTGTTGAGCCAGGAGACGCAGCTTGGCAATTCGGCGCTGATGATGAAAGAGGTTCATCACCGGGTTCGCAACAGTCTTCAACTTGTGCAGACGCTGCTCGCGCTGCAGGCGAATCTTGCCGGCGATAAATCCGTCGCCACGCATTTGCAGGCGGCAGCCACGCGCGTGCGCACGGTTGGGTCGGTGCATCACCGGCTCTATCAGGACGACGGCGCGGAAGCCACGGATGCAACCAGTTACTTGCGCGGCTTGACGGCCGATCTGGCCGAACTGGCGGCGGGGCGGGAGGTATCGCTGGAAGGAGAGTCGATTGTGCTGCCTGCCGCGCGTCTCGCGCCGCTCGGGCTGGTGACGGCGGAACTCGTGACCAACGCGCTCAAGTACGGGCGCGGGACGGTGCGCGTGAAGCTGGAACGTTCCGAGGCTGCCGTGCTGCTGACCGTGGAGGACGAGGGAGACGGCTTTCCCATCGACTTCCCGAAACCGCAGGGTACTGGGCTTGGTATGCGGCTCGTGACAACCTATGCCGGCAAGGGCGCGGGCGCAGTTACTGTTGACCGATCGGTGCCGTTCAGCCGGATTGTGGTGAGGTTTCCGGCGGGGTGAAGGTGAGTTAGCGGATAGCGTTAGGAGCACACGTTGGCATCGGGTCCAGACCGATGCGCAAGAACGTTCATCAACCGCCGGTTTTCTCGCGAGTTTGCCGGAATCGCGCAAGCGAAACAACGCGATCCCCCGCCTCATGCTCGTCGTCCGCTAAGGGAGCAATTTCTGCGAGCAAGGCGCGGGTCATGTGCACGGACACGGCAATATCGTTCAACGATAAACCCAGTTTTTCTCTGAGAACGGTCATTGCACTATGAAGAAGCTCCGGTTTTTCATGCGGAATGGATATGTCCTCGTGCTCGATGTGGCGCTCTCCTTTTTCAAACAGATGTCCCAACAGCGCGCGCTTATATTGGTCTTCACCAAGAATGTTCAGTTGCCGTGCGCGATACAGCATCGCTGCCTTGCTCACGCGCCACCGCATTTTAAGTTGCGACAACGCTATCCAGTTAACCTGCGTGCCGCCTCTCAAGGCCGGAAATTCTTTGACGAAAGTGCTTCGAGGAAGCAGGAAAGCACTGGCAAACCGATTCGCTTCGGACTCCGATGCTTTGTCCCCCGTCTTTCGGCCGACGTGTCCAACGAAGTGACCGCACTCGTGTGCGTATCCAAAACGTACGCGGCACGCTGACGCGTCGCTGGGGTTGGTCACCACGATTGGCCGGGACGACGCGATAGACAATGCATCAATATCCCTCGCCGAGTTTTCAAACGCGGTCACAACCGCTCCGGCGTTTTCAAGCACGCGGACCATATTGCCGATCGGGCCCATTCCCAGTCCCCAATGCGCCCTGCACTTCTCTGCGGCTCGCTCTGCCGCTTCAGGGCTATCGATTGGAAATTCTGGAAAGTCCAGTTTGGGAAGCCGCAACCTGGCGTCGATCGAAGCGACGAACCGCCGGAAGAGTTCGCCTTTAGCAATAACGGTCTGCCTGTCGCTCAGCTTTGCAGTCGTCAGCTTGCGAAAATGGAATGCGTCTTCTGGCAACGCTTGCGGTGCGCCCGGAAAAAAGAACTGCCGCTGCACGCGAAGCACGGAAGCCAGCGCATCGACGAGTTCATCAGTGGGTTGAGCCATTCCTGACTCAACCCGCTGGATGAACTGTTTCGACTTGCCGACGGCCTCTCCTACATCAGCGAGCGAAAGACTTTGGGCGCAGCGGACCAGTCTCAGATTGGCCGCATCGAATTCAACTGTCATTTACCAGTGTCGGCGTTGGGGCGGGAGATGTAGTCGCGCACCTTATGCGCATCGCACACTCTTGATACGCGGAACTCGAATATCTATTTATTCAACGATAAACTTTTAATTTGAGAAGGAATTTCGTATCTTTTATTTTTGAATTTTATTACATATGATTGAGTTGTTTTTTTGCTTAAACTTTCAATGCAGCCATTTCTTGATGCCCTGCTTACCCACGACGTTACTTCCTGACGCACCTTCAGGTCGTGAAATTTATTCGACTCGGTTTTCAGGATCGATATGACAGCGGCGTTACTATCCCTCTCAAAGGCGCACTGCTCACCTCCTTCCCCTGAAGAACCACTAGTGACCAGCCCTGTAAGTATATTTCTTATGTCTGTGCCATCGGGAAAATAAAGATTGAGCATTTCCTCACTGAATGGATTCACGCTAGATGAATTTTTCTGTCTGATTCTCAGTCCAAAAGCAAGATCCTTGCTAGTGACTTTGTAGACAGCAGTATCAATATCAACCGAGCGTGGAGAAATTGCGTCTACAGTTGAAATAGGGAAATCGTCGAGCTCGCTCACTCGTTCCCCTGTTGCATCGTCTACCAACATTATTGCGAGCCCGAGAAATTGCTGATCATCGTGCCGAGCTATCGTGGACACGTAAGGTGACACTAAAATTGATACCCCATTCTTCGCAGGCCACGATTTGCATGCTAATTCTAACCGAGCGAAATCGAGCGATTGTCCTTGATGTTTTTCACTGATATTTTTTTGATATTTTTCTAAGATTTCATTTTCAGAGACAGTACATGCATGTGTCGACGAATAGATAAATATCCAAACAACGGCCACGATATATTTTTTCATTATTTAATATCATTAAAGATTTTTTCAGAAGTAAACCGCTTATAGTTATTTCGACGTTCTCCGTAGCTGTCAGTATGCCGATTGATCACCTGCGTAATCGAGTCAACAACGCTGTCGCAGTTTTCACCATTCGTCTTATCCGCCTCGTCGTAAAGTCGCGCGTGAAGCCAAAAAAATACACCGGCGCGCACTGCATAACGCATCTGTCCCAGTAAGTCCGGATTGCTCACAAAATCGAGCGCCTCTCCAGGCCACACAAGGGGATATTTACTATTAAACTCGGTATAATTGAATCTGCCCGTGGTCTGCTTTAGCCCACGCCCCCTAAATTTCCATCCGTCGCCACTTGAAAGGTCACCGTTTCCCAAACCGCGGTTTCCTGTCACACCGTTATAAGCTCTGTTGGCGATTTCAACTTCATCGGCCGCGTGAGCGTCTGTTCGGCCATATATTTCCGCCTCCTCGGGATTGCGTCTGAAATACCCGAAATTTGCTTTAAGTGCTGACGGTTGGTAATTGAGCCCTTCCTGCAGTTGAAACGTTGGTCCAACCTCCTGTCGAACTTGCGCGAAAAAATGCATAAGCCGTCTAGACGAATTGAGCTTATACGCGTCCAGGTTCGGGTTAAGTTCGTCGGCTAATTCTTGAAGTTTAGCGTCGGACACAGCCTTAGATGGCCACACTTTGCGAAGCATCCCAACATCAATTTTGCCGAAATTTTTTGAAAAGAAATTCCCCACCAATCCCACCGGATGAATATGAAACACATCCGCCGACTCCGGAAAGCCCTCAATCTTCCCCGTCACTGCATCCCACCACACCAGCTTCGCGATGCGCTTCTGTTCCTCTTCATGCGCTGGATCGTGTCCGGTACGCTGCTCGATCCACTCGTACAGCTGCTTCCACTTCCCCGGATTCGCCCATTCGCTCTCATGCTTCACGATCAGCCGCGATAACCGCAACTGCAACCATGGGTCCCTCGAAGCCTTGCGCAATTCGTCAGCCGCGTGTGAGCCGCTTCCCGTTGTAAACACTGACCGATACACCTTCCCCGCGAGCGGACTCAACTTCGCGAGCGCGGGCACGTCCGGCTCATCCGCGTCGAGCCAATAATCCAGATACGCCTTGGGTGTGGCGAACATCGTGTGCATCGGGTCATGGGCTTCTTCGTGTATCTCGAAGTCCACCCACGTACACGCCGCCTCGCGGGTCACCCTGCCACCCGCATGATTCTGTTCACGCACCCAACCCGCGATCGGTGCGCGTCGAACGTCCGCGCTATCAACCTTCCACCAATGGAACTTCGATCCATCTGTGCCGGCGGTCGTTTCCTCGAACTGATCCTCTTTCGGACCCTGTGCGAGCGCTGAAAGTGGATAAATCTGGATGACACCCGTTTGAGGTGCATCAGCGCCTTCCTGGCCCATCGCCGCATATAGCTTCACTCGCCGGTCGATACGCAGAATCGTGGGCTCGATTTTCCACGCGTTTTTCTCGACCCACGCCCGCCCTTGCTCAATGTACGGCTTGACCTTCGCATCGCAGAACACCTCGATGTGCACCATCCGGTTGCCTGCGCTCGGCTCGCTTAACTGGTCGTATCGGCCCAGATGCCCGATCAGGTCTCCCGCATTGATCTTGACGGGTTTAGGCAACACGACAACCTGATCGAAGTGCGCCTCCGACAGCACTGCCTCCATCAATTGATGGCCATGTACTTTGCCCAGAAAAATCCAGCCGGTGTTTGCCTTCGGATCGGCGAAACTGCCCACGCTCGCGGCAATGACAGGACCACCCGATTCAATCGATGCAATCTGCCCCCACGAGCCCTGTTGCGCGCCGATCTGCACACGCGCGCCTTGGCGCAGGATGCCAATCACGGACGCGCTGATGGGCGCTCGACCGATAGGCGCGGAACGAATGTTTAGCCCGATCTGTCCCGCAGCAGCCTTCCCGCGATGCACATCCGGCTTGGGTATGTCCTTGGCAAACCGCGTGACTTTCCAGACCTTCGTCCAGTACGACGGCATCTTGAGCGCGGTGTCTTTCTGATATTCCTCGAAGCTCTTCAGATGCATGTACAGGCTGAAGAAGGTTAGCTTCGTGCCGCGCGGAAATTCCGTCGTGTGGCGAACGAGCGCAAAGCCCGTGCTGTAGGTCGCTTTGACGGCAGGTTTGCCAGCGAGCGCCGACAGTTCACTCACCGGGTACGCACGATCAACCCGGTATGCAACCACTTCGCCATCGGCCAGGCAGCGCACGCCATTGTTCAGATCGAGCGATGCGCCCGCACCGCCTGCGGTGACGTGAATGCCGCCGTGCCACATGCCCGAATCACTGACGGGAAAGAAGCCGCCGCTCTCGCGTGCGAGCAGCGCGTGGAATTGGTGTTCATCAATGAAGTCCTTGCCATCCGACCTCTTGAAAGGGAAGGCAAAGTTCAAAGCTGCGGGTGGACTGTCGTCCGGCTTTTGGGACGGCAGAGGAGTGTTGCTTGGTCTAGCAGGCGTCGCAGGCGTCATTACCAACCCAGTCAGAGTTAAGTGTCAAAGCGCATTTCGAAATACGAAAGGCACTCGCACATAATTCCGGCTTTTGAAGCGACTGAGTGACGCGTCAACCTAATTTGACATTTTTAAAAGCAAGTAAATGAGACAAACCGCGGAGTATCAGACAGCACACAAGAAACATCTCAAACATGCAGCGACAAAACCGCCGGGATTTGAGATCAACTGTCGCCGACCAAGATCAGCAAGGGCCGCGTAGCGCCAAGCCGAAGCGCGCTTGCATCGTTTTCCCGACATCAACACCCTGCCGCCGATGTCCTTCCGTGACGCGTCGAGATTCAATTAAATCCACCGCGTTCGCAACACATTCCACGCACAACGGCTACAGATGCGCGACGGGTGCGAACAGAACCAGGTCGCCGTGACGACTTGCGTGCAATGGATAGCCCCTAAACCACCTTCTTCTCCCGCAACTTCTCGATCAACTCGCCCGGCACGTTCCAGTCCCGCAGGATTGAGTCGGTATCCCGCCCTGGACGCGAGGGCGGCGAACTCACCTCCGGCATCGTACGGCTAAAGCGCGGCGCCGGGGCCGGTTGCGTCACCCCGTCCACGTCGATAAACGCCCCCCGCGCCCGGTTATGCACATGCTCCGGCGCTTCGTCCATATCGAGCACGGGCGCAAAGCACACATCCGTACCTTCCATCAATTCACACCACGCCTGCCGGGTTTTCGTCGCGAAGATGGCGGCCATTTTCGTTTTCAGCGAAGGCCATTGCGCGCAGTCCATTTGGCTATTGAAGGTGGCATCGTGGATATCGCAGAGCTTCAGCAGCAAAGCATAGAACTGCGGTTCAATCGCTCCGACCGAGACGAATTTGCCATCCGCGCACGCGTAGGTCGTATAGAAATGCGCGCCGCCAGCAAGCATGCTCGAGCCTCGTTCGCCCGCCCACGCGCCAAACGCCTTGTAGCCGTAAATCATCGCGCCGAGCAGCGCGGAGCCTTCGACCATCGCGGCATCGATCACCTGGCCCTTGCCCGAGCCGCGCGCTTCCAGCAGCGCACACAACACGCCGAACGCGAGCATCATGCCACCGCCGCCAAAGTCACCGAGCAGATTCAGCGGGGGCACCGGCGGGGCATCGCTACTGCCTATCTCGTGCAACATGCCGCTCATCGCGATGTAATTCAGATCGTGCCCGGCGGCCTTCGCCAGCGGACCATCCTGCCCCCAGCCCGTGACTCGGCCGTACACAATCTTCGGATTGCGTTCCAGGCAGACGTCCGGCCCGAGGCCAAGCCGCTCCATCACGCCAGGACGAAAACCCTCGATCAGCGCGTCGGCCTGAGCAACAAGATGCAGCGCCAGCTCACGCCCTTCCGGTTGCTTGAGATCAAGCGCGAGCGAACGGCGCCCGCGTGCCATCACATCGAATTTCGTGCCTTGCATGGGATACGGCGTAGCGCCGCCGGTCGGCTCACGATCGATGCGGATCACTTCGGCACCCATGTCGGCAAGCATCATGGCGGCGAACGGACACGGCCCGAGCCCGACCATCTCGACCACGCGAATTCCCTTGAGCGGCCCACTCATCGCAACGTCCCACGCGATAAACAATCCCGGCTCGGCAACGCACGAATTGCGGGAGACTTCATATTGGTTTTCCCTAGTGAAAGGTTGTTCGAGACCAGCGTTTCTCTTAAGCACCCGAATTCCCGATGCTCGTCGATTCGAGAAACTCTACATCAGTGCAACGGGCGTCTCCACCTTACGTTTAAACCCGCGCCCTCGCTCCAATGTCCCCATTTATCTTTTCTAGCCGGGTACGATTGAATAGAATTGAATTGCAATGAATTGACTCGAATGCTGCTCGTGCAGCAAGAAGACCAGGCGGTCCGCAATCATGTCCATGGGAGTCTGCTAATGAGTCTTCAGAAAATCAAACGAGCGAGCGTAAGCGCCGCTTGGACTCTTCTTTGCGTGTGTGTGACTGCCCAGGCTCAAACAACCCGCAGCGCGGTCACAGCGACGGAAACAGAGGACGTTACGCCGGCCAGCATTGTCGTAACGCCCGGTTTCTCCGGCGACGATCCGGCCGCTGTCAGGGACGCTCTGGCGCGCAAATTCACCGATAGCAAGACGCGCTCGTTCGCGCATCGAGTAGAGGATGAGATCGCCGATGCCTTGCCGAAAACGCTCCACGACTCCGCGTTAATGGAGGCCAAGCTGACCCGCGATCTGGCGTTCGTGGTGCCCGCACCGTATGGAATCCGCTACCGGTCGAAGGTCCGCGTGATGACGGTAGACGTGGATTTATCGGATAGCGACCACCCCGACACAATTGTCCTCAAGAAGACCATCGCCGGCCCCCGTGGCCGAAAGCTGGTGGTAGCGGCCGAAGCGATATCCAAGGGCTATATTCAGACCGTCGATATCGTCGAGCTGGATCCCGTCAACAGGCAAAACAAGACAACTGTGCATGGGCGCTTCGTGCTGTCGCCAACGGCTTTTTCCGCAGAAGACGGTGATCTCGCGCTCGTACTGATCTGTCGCGTGGTACCGCCTTATCTGACGCAAACCAAGGACCATACCGACCCGAGCAACGAGGAACCCACCGACATCACCACGTACACGGCAACGCTTCATGCGAACGTCAGCGACATCTGGCTGATCAACCGCGACAAGGGCATTGTGCTGGCTAAAAGACTGCACTTGGTGAAATAAGCGCGTTGCCCGGAAAAAATGCCTGATGATCGGCTACTCGAAAGCCGTGCGTTTTCGCGGCATGAGTTCCCACCCTAAAGTCGTTCCAGCGGCCGCAAGCAGAATCAGCGCTGCACCAACAATCTGCAGCCATCCTAAGCGTTGTCCGAACGCGACCCTATCCACGATGATCGCCACGACCGGATAGATGAAGGACAACGCGCCTGTCACCGCCGTCGGCAGTTTCTGGATGGCGCCATAAAGCAGCACATACATGATGCCGGTGTTCACCACGCCGAGCACGACAAGATCCGCCCAATGATTCGGGGTGGTAGGCAGATGCCGAAAATCGACGAACGGCGCGAGCATGATGATGCCAAGCGCCACATGCAACAACGCAATCAAATGGGGTGGCGTTCCCTTGAGCTGCTTGGTCACGATCGAACAGATCGCATAGAGAAATGCCGCGCCGAGCGCATAGCCGATCCCTTCCAGATATTCACCAGGCTTGGCCAACACCGCAGGCTCCACTCGCACGACCAACACCAGGCCTAAAAACGCGACGCTGAGCCAGAGAATTGTGCGCAAGGTGATCCGTTCGCGAAACACCACCGCGCCGAGCAGGACAAGCATGAACGGCTGGGTGTTATAGACAGTGGTCGCCATAGATATAGAGGCTCGCGAATACGCTGCAAACAGCAGCACCCAGTTGCCGACAATCGTGGCGCTGCCGAGCGCAACCAGTCCAAGCATGCGCCATGAGAACAAGCTTCTGCGCAGCATGCCCTTTAACGCACAGATCAAGAGCAGCGTCGCCGCGCCGAACACGCAACGAATGAACACAACGTTCATCGGTGTTTGCTGCGACGACACGACAAGCCAGCCGACCGTGCCGGATATCAGCATCGCTACACTCATTTCTACGCAGCCAACGCGCATTTCTCTTGAGCTCATCGTCTCGCCTTTCAAGTGGTGCCAGCTCTATCAATCTAATAAGTCTAGTGGGCGGCCAAGCGTGATTCCATGTGTAAAATGAGCGGACATCGACGTTTTAACTTCAAATCGAAGGTCCATTTGAAGAATCGCCTTTCTTCCCCGCCGGGTCTTGTTTTGCTCGGCCAGACCGACCGCGAACTGCTCGCCGTTCTATCAGAAGACGGCCGGATCGCGATGAGCGAACTCGCGCGCCGGATTGGCTTGTCTGCGCCCAGCACAGCCGAGCGCGTGCGCCAGCTCGAAGCGCGTGGCGTAATCCAGGGGTTCGCTGTCAGGCTCGACCCGCGTGCACTGGGGTACACGCTTCAGGCTATCGTTCGAGTCAAGCCGCTGCCTGGTCAACTGCATCTGGTGGAAGAAGCTATTCGACGCATTCCCGAATTCGTCGAATGCGACAAAGTCACCGGCGACGATTGTTTTGTTTGCCGGCTCTTTCTCAAGACAATCGAACAACTCGACGAGATTCTTTCGAAGGTTGCGGAGCGGGCCGAGACAAGCACTGCGATCATCAAGTCAACGCCTGTCGAACGCCGGTTACCGCCCCTGGATTGAACGGCGCGCCGGAACGTTCAACCTTAGCGACGTCACCGCGTCCTGCAAGCAATCCAGCAGCAGCGAAGCGGCCGGCGTCAGCGGGCTGTCGCGGCGAGTCACAACGCCGATTGCAATGGGCGGCGGCAGGTCGGCTATCGGCAACACGGCAATGCCCTCGCGCACCCACGGTTGGTCCAGCAAAGGCTCGGGCAACATCGCAACGGTATCGGATCCGCGCAACAACCCGTGCGCAATCACGAAGCTCGGGCACTCGATAATTTTCTGCGGCACCGTCAGACCGCGCGCGGCGAAGAAATCGAGCAGGCCGCGTGTCGAGCTTTCGGGCGACGGATTCAGCAGCCATTCCGCATCGACGAGTTCAGCCAGGGACGTGCATTGCGCCAGCGGATGATCCTGCCGCGCGACGACCACCGAACTGATTTTATAAAGCTCGATGTAATCGAACTCGGGACCGAGATGCTCCGGCACGATCACGGCCACCACGAAGTCAAGTGACCCGTCACGCAAACGCGGCAACGCAACGCCCGGAAATCCTTCGATAAAACTCACGCGCGCATGCGGCATCTTCTTTCGAAATGCGCTGAACGCTTTAGGCAGGATCGACAACGCGGCGGTCGGCGTGACAGCGGCTGCCACGTTGCCGGTGACCGCGCCTTTCATATGTTCGATGTCGTCTTCCGCGCGACGCATCTCGCTCACCACCATCTGCGCGCGAATCCTCAACTGCGAGCCGAACGCGGTCAATTGCACGCCACGCGCGGTGCGCAGCACGAGCGGCACGCCCAGATCCTGTTCGAGTTCTTTTAACGCCTTCGTCAACGCCGCCTGCGAAAGATGCAGGCTACGCGCCGCCGCGCGGATGCTGCCCTGCTCGGCCACCGTGAGGAACGCGCGCAACTGATGGTATTTCATCGGGAAATTCCGGGTTTATACCGACAACCAAGGGTAGTCACAAATTTAATTAACTGTCTTTTGGTTTTCCTTGTGACTTTATATGCTTGATCGAGTGCAGTCACGCCGAAATATCGAAACGTAATAAGGAGTTAGTCATGCTGTCAGTCGATCCCGTCATTCCCGGAATAGCAGCCATTGCACCGGATCTCATCGCGGTGCGGCGCCAGATCCACGCAAATCCGGAACTCGCGTTTCAGGAGCGGGCGACCAGCGACCTCGTCGCCAGCCTGCTCACGCAATGGGGCTACGAAGTGACGCGCGGCCTCGGCAAAACGGGCGTGGTCGGTGTGCTGAAAATGGGCGAAGGCAGCCGTCGCATTGGCTTGCGTGCCGACATGGACGCGCTGCCTATCGAAGAGGCGACCGCCCTTCCCTACTCCAGCGCCGTACCGAAGACCATGCACGCCTGCGGTCATGACGGCCACACTGCGATGCTCCTCTGCGCGGCACGCTACCTCGCGGAAAGCCGGCAATTCTCCGGCACGCTGACGCTGATCTTTCAACCGGCCGAAGAAAGCTACGGCGGCGCACGCGCGATGATTGAAGACGGTCTCTTCGAACAGTTTCCGTGCGACGCCGTGTTCGGCCTGCACAATATGCCGGGCTACGAAACCGGCGGCATGAACTTCTGCACCGGGCCCGCAATGGCCTCAGCCGACCGCGCCACGATCGTGCTTCGCGGGTTGGGCGGGCACGGCGCGCTGCCACACCTGTCGCGCGACCCCATGCCAGCGGTGGCGGGCATTATCCTCGCGCTGCAGAGCATTGTGGCCCGGGAAATCGATTCGCAGAAGTCAGCGGTGATCTCGGTGGGCAGCGTCAAGGCCGGCGATACCTTCAACGTGATTCCGCAGACCGCCGAGATGAAACTGTCGATCCGCGCGCTCGATCCAACGGTGCGCGATCTCTTGCGCCAACGCATCACGGCGCTCGTCCATGCGCAGGCGGCGTCGTTCGGGGTGGAGGCCGAGATTGACTATGAATGGGGTTATCCCGTGCTCGTCAATCATGCCGAACCGACTGCATTCGCTGCCGAAGTCGCTCAGAAGATGCTCGGTACGCAACGTGTGGATACCCAGGCGCATCCGCTCATGGGCAGCGAGGACTTCGCATTCATGGCCGAAGTCGTGCCGGGTGCATATGCGTGGATCGGCAACGGCGTCGAAGGCAAGGGAAGCTGCATGGTCCACAACCCCGGCTACGACTTCAATGACGACATTCTTGCCATCGGCGCGAGCTACTGGGTGCGCCTGACCGAAGCGTATCTCGCCGACTGAGTCATTCCGAATCTGCCCCCACCTGCAGCACCCACCGCGTTCCGAGAGAAGACATGAGCATTCCGACCGTATCAGGCCTCGACGTTCAGCCGCGCGCTGCGCTAAGTCAGCGCAAACAAAGCCGCGTGCGGCTCGTCACCGCGGCAGCCGTGGGTAATGCACTCGAATTCTACGACTTCACTGTCTATGGATTCTTCGCATTGCTAATCGGCAAGCTTTTCTTTCCCGTGCATGATCCGGTCGGGCAGTTGCTGCTTGCCGTCGCGAGTTTCGGTGTGGGCTTTTTCACGCGGCCCGTGGGCGGCCTTGTAATCGGCATGTACGCGGATCGCGCCGGACGCAAGAAGGCGATGGTGCTCACGCTCGGGCTAATGGCAGTCGGCACGGCAATGATCGCTGTTGCGCCGACCTACGGACAAGCGGGGTTCGTAGGACCTGTCATCCTGGTGATCGCGCGGCTGATTCAGGGGTTTTCGGCGGGCGGTGAAGTGGGCGCATCGACTACGCTTCTGCCTGAACAAGCGCCGCCGAACCGGCGCGGCTTGTATGCGTCGTGGCAATTTGCAAGCCAAGGGCTTGCAGCGCTTGCAGGCGCGTTGACCGGCGTCGCATTGACGGCCTCGCTTTCGACCGCACAACTCGAAAGCTGGGGATGGCGCGTGCCGTTCCTGATTGGCACGCTGATCGTGCCGGTCGGCTGGTGGTTGCGCAAGACGCTCGAAGAAGAGCCCATGCACACGCCCAAGCAAAAAGCCCCGAAGCTGCCTCTGCTTGATGTACTCCGCGATCACCGGCGTGCCGTGCTGACGGGTCTGGGATTGACGATTGCCGGGACATCGGCGCATTTCATCATCGTGTTCTATCTGTCGATCTACGCCGTCAAGACGCTCGGCCTGCCGCCAGGCATTGCGATGCTGTCAGGCTGTGTATCGGGCGCGATCATCTTTCTGCTCGTACCGGTTGGCGGATACCTGACTGACCGCTTCGGACGCAACACGCTCGCGCAAGGCTCGCGCATCGTGCTGCTGCTCGCGATCTATCCGGCCTTCGTTGCATTGAACCGATGGCCTACGACCAGCACGCTGCTCACGGTCGTCACGCTTCTTTCGTCGGTGCACGCGATCAACATTGGCGGCGTGGGCGCCATGCTCGGCGAGCTCTTTCCTCGCTCGGTGCGCGCTACGGGCGGCGCCGTGGTCTATAGCCTGGGCGTGGCGATCTTTGGCGGCTTCGCGCAATTCTTCGTGACCTCGCTGATCGTGGCGACCGGCAGTGTGCTCGCGCCCGCATGGTATGTGATCGGCTGCGGTCTGCTGGGGGTGATCGCCGTCGCATTCATGGATGAAAAGTCGCAGAAGGCGCTGGATTGATTGACCAGGCGAAGCGGCATGACCAGCCGCCCCGCTCTCACGGCAACGATCAGCGTTCGAACACCAGCAACGTCGACGTCGCCGATGCATACAAACGCCCGGTAGCATCGGTCAGTGTGGCTTCAGCAAATGCGGCGCGGCGGCCGATCGAGATCACGCGGCCCTCGGCGCGCAGCAATCCGGAGTCGCGCGTGACCGCTTTGTGATACGCGATCTTTAACTCCAGCGTGGTGTACGCCTGCGCGGCCGTGAGCCGCGAATGGACCGCGCAACCGCATGCCGAATCCAGCAGCGTGGCGGCATAGCCGCCATGAACCGTGCCGATCGGGTTATACGCGTGATCGCCCGGTATGCCAGCGAAGACCGCGCGGCCGGCATCGACTTCAACGAAATCGAAATTCAGCGACTCCAGAATCCCGGGCTTGCGCCCCGACGACATCAACGCCCGCAACTGCGCGAGGCCGTCGAGACCCGCGCCGGTTTCATCGATAAGGCTCATCGTTTCATCTCCGTTTGGTTTGAAAACGATGATACTGTGAATATGCACACTTCGCTGGCGCAAGAGTGATCGTGACCCAAGGGTCTATTTCCGGCGTTCCCGAGCAACACTATCGGCCGGCTCCATGCCGAGGTCACATTACGCTTCGTCCAGGATCTGTTGAATGGCTTTCTCGAACGTTTCGACGGGTTGTGCGCCAGTCAGCAGGTAGCGGTTATTAAAGATGATCGACGGCACCGAATGAATGCCCATTGCCTGGTATTTCTCTTCTTCCGCACGAACCTCATTCGCATAGTCCCCTCCTTGCAGAACCGAGCGCGCCTCAGCTCCGTCAAGCCCCACAGATTCCGCCGCTTCGACCAGAACATCACGGTTGCTCGTGGCCTTGCCCTCGCCATGATAAGCCTGCAGCAGCGCCTGCTTAAGCTGTACCTGTTTGCCTTTGATACCCGCCCAATGCATCAAGCGGTGTGCATCGAAGGTGCCATAGATGCGTGTGCGCGGGCCGAAGGTGAAGCCAACATCCGCGCCGCGTTGCCGGAGATCAGCCTGCGCCTGGGCTATCTGTTGCGGAGTGCGCCCGTATTTCTTTCCAATATGTTCGACAAGGTCTTCACCTTCCTCGTCCATCTGCGGATTCAGTTCGAAGGGATGCATGACTAACTCGGTGTCGACGGCATCGCCAAACCGTGACAGCGCAAGTTGCAGCGACGATAGACCGACAGCGCACCACGGGCACGCTATGTCGGAGATGAAATCGATTCTGATGGGTTGTTTCATTGCTTTCCTGATGATGATTACCCGTTGCGCCATCGGTTCGACACGAGGGCAACAGCCGCACATAGCGTAGCCGGATTTGCAAATGCTTGCCGGACCGGTTGCCCTATCCCGCAGCGCCGGCCTAACCCCTGCAGTTGTCAGCCGCCTACTTGAATTCCCCCGCTTCATTCCGAAGATCGTGGGTAATAAAGTCGAGGAAAGCACGAATCCGGTTGGACATCTGATGCCGCTGCGAATACACCGCGAAGATATCGGCGTTCGGCGTGTCATGGTTAAGCAGCAGCCCGAACCGTGGAAAATGGGAAACGCACCGGGGAATACATCGACACAATGGTCAGATCGATCGTCGGTTTGCAAACCGATATGACTCGACTCGCGGGCGAGAGCAAGCTGAGCCAGAATAAGGGAGTCCGTGATATCCAGGACGCCGGGAAGGCGCTCAAGGCACGCGACAATCGGATGGGCGACGCGACCCTTGAGCGCGCTCCGGAGAAGCAACGATAGACCAGCTACATTGACAATATCCCGGCGAAATTCCAGATCAGGAGGACGGCCATGAGTGCGCGACAAGAAGCGAAGTTCACCTTCACCGATAGCAACACCGCCCCATGGCAGGACTCGAAACTGGCAGATGGCGTAACGGTGAAGAACCTTGGCAAGGCAAACGGGCGCGCCATGCAACTGGTGCGCTTCGAGCCCGGCGCCGTCTTTCCCACTCATATCCACGGCGGACCGGAGTTCATCTTCATGCTGGAAGGGGAAGCCATTCAAAACGGCCAGGTTTTGAGCGCTGGCTGGGCAGGTGTCGCAGAAACAGGTACCGCCGATGAGTCGTTCCGCAGCAGTAAGGGTTGCCTGTTTCTGCTCTGTTACTCTGTATAACGCTTTGCCCGATGTACGCGGCAAACCTCTCATTCGAATGGGGGCTGGTCGTCCGATCCCTGTCATGCTGCGCAGGGTCCCGCAAGGGATGTTTGCTTAGCGCGGCTGAAACGCTACTGGGCGCTCACTTTGGTAACTGCGACGTTCCCATTGCCCGCTTGCATCTTTCCGTCGCCATCGCCGAATATCTCGCCTACCTCGCCCGGATGTTTTTCAACGTACTTTCCGAAATATAACGAGCTCCCGGCGAGGCTTAGATGGTGATAGTCGTTGTAGCGATAGATAGGCAGACCGTCAAAGTCGAGTTTGCATATCCCGTCACTGCACGGAACATCGAACGTATGCATGATCGCGACCTGCGGATATCGGCCCTTCAGTCTGTCTAGCATTGCCTTGATCGGCGCGTGCTGATCTCGGGCAATGCGGGCATCGAATTCGCACGCACGCTTTTGAACCGGGAAGAACAAGTGGTTGTAGAACGTGCAGTTGATCAACTCGTTCGGGATCATTGGCACGTCGTTCACTATCACCACGCGCTTTCCCGCTGCGACGAGCTTCCCTATTGTGTTGCCCAACTCCCTTTCCAACTGGCCCGGCATGAATCCGTGCGCACTCGGCTGCACATTTTCCCCGGTGGCATCGTTTTGATAGTTTTGCCACGCGGACGCCATGAACACGGTTTTGATGTCATCGTTGGACATCACATATTTCATAACCTCGCGGTCGTGAGCGACGCATTGTTGATGAATGTCCTCGTAGGTCGCATCGCCCGCGTGCAACGGTTCATTCTCGATCGGCGGACAAAGCGTCAACGCCAGGTCGTGGACCGCGATGTGCTTTGCCTTTCCTAATTTATCGAAGAAGTAAATCAAATGATACGCATGCGAGTCTCCCCAAAGGATCGCCTTATCGGAGGACCCCGGATCGCCCAGCGTGCACGTGGTTGCGGCGGTCACCCCCACCTTCGACCAACAATCCTTGGCTCGCGGCATGTCAAAAAGCGCGGTGCCTGACCAGTGGACATCTGCTTGAATCCTGGTGGGATAAGCGAACAAGAAGCCGTCTGTGAGCTTGCCGATGCCCGCGACAATGCTAGCCGCAAGAAGAGGGACAGCAATGAAGGCCAGCAGTGTCTTATTAGCGCCCATTGACACGCGTTGCGCTCGACGCTCGATTACCCAATAGGTGACGGCCGCGAGTCCCAACGTGGCGACCATTGCCGCCGCAAGAGCCACCACGCTCTGCGCACCAAATCGCCTGAAGGCAAAAAACATCGGCCAGTGCCAAAGGTAGATTGGATACGAGATCTTGCCAAGGAAAACAGCAACGCGATTCGACAGGAGAGCATGAGCGTATCGAGTGCGCCGCCCACTGTAGATAACGATCAGCGCTCCCGCGCAAGGTACGATTGCGCCGAGACCCGGAAACTGCGACGCCACGCTAACGCCCAATACACCGGCCAGTATCAGCGCTATACCCGTAGTGAACGCGGCATCGAAGATGAACGCTTTCCCCGCTGCGCTCCTTTTTTCGAATATGGCCAGAAGAGAGCCGACCAGAAACTCAAAACCGCGATACTGAGCAAAGTAGTACGCGCCGGTGGAGCCGCGATGCGCCTCCAGCACAGCGAATGCGAAGGAAGCGATCGCAAGCGTTGCAAGAGCAGGAGTCGTCCATCTTCTCGCCGTACGATAGAGACCGACCAGGAGTAGCGGCAACACAATATAGAACTGCTCTTCAACCGACAGCGACCACGTGTGCAGGAGCGGTTGGTCGGTTGCCTCAGGAGCAAAGTATCCCGTTTGCTTGGCCAAGAAGATATTGGACGTCATGGTCGCGACAGCAAGGATATTTTTTCCGAGCCGAAACGTGTCTTCAGGCACGCAAAACAGCAGGCTGAATACGAAGGTCGCCGCCAGCATCGCATAAAGCGCTGGAATCAGTCGCTTCCCGCGACGGGCATAAAACTCTTTGAACGAGAACGCGTTCCGATTCAGATCATCAACTATCGAATTGGTAACGACAAAACCCGAAATCGTGAAGAAGACATCTACTCCGACAAATCCGCCGCGAAACGCCGCGAAACCAGCGTGGCAGAACATGACGGCGATGACCGCCAAAGCGCGAAGTCCATCCACGTCCGCACGATAACTTTGTGCATGATGGGTACGGCGAGGAGAAACAGTGTCACTCATAGGCGGAAGGGCGGATTTGTTGAATCGAATTTCGGTCGTGCAGTCATAAGCGGAGCAGCCGCTCGTCAGCCGCACCATATCTAGCTTGGGCTCACCGAGGGCCTGGCGACCGGTCTGCTCGACGCTGGCCCGAATGATACCCGCTCCGGGATTCGGTGCGCGGCCATCGATAAACCGTTCGCGCCAATGTGACATGACACTGTCAGTTCATCTCGCTAGCATTCTGCTGGCGCCAGGTATTCAAATTCAGGGGGACGCAGCCAACAACCGAAATTGGCCGGCCCCTGCCTGCGTGCGATCAGTGGCATGTACCCCATTCCGCCCGATCGACATGATCAGGAGCGGCCGTTTATTCGAGTCACAATCTATCGGTTGGCCTGGGCATAAAAACCCGGCAGTACAGCTTGATATTATGCTCAGCCTCACTCGCCTCATGACTGAGAGATGCGGCGTCCGTCTCTTTTCCTCGCAATGTATCCAGCCACCCGCCTGTACCGAACGGATGTCCTCGCGGGCCGCGGTGACAGGCTAAGCTACAGCTCGACGAGCACCACCCCTTTGAGCCTCCCGGCACAAGCCTCCTACAATGCAGTTGGGGCGTTATCGAGGCCGTTGAAGATCGTGCATGGAAGGTGAAAAGTACCTTCATGCCGCCATTCGTTCAGGCGTTGTATCCATTCGTCAAACGCGTCGGGGTCCTCGTCTGCGCTATAGCCGCGCAGTGTGATCCCCCTGATCGGGAGCTGAAACGAATCGATCTCAGTCGGCGCAATGGAGGAGGAGCCTTCAGCTTTCAGTTCCGCGACGAGGGCGCCCAGGATCACGAAGCGAGCGGTCAAACCGCCGGCAAAAGACCTTCAGATCACTTGAACCGATAATTCACCGCAGCGAGAAAATTCAATTCAGTTCGTTGCTCGGTGATTGGGCTATGCCCTGCGTTGTGCTCCAACCGTCCGGCCGTGAGCGATACGGACCCTACCCATTTCTTCGAAAAATCGTAGCTGACGTAGGTGTTGAGGTGAACGTCCCGGATGCCCGAACTGGTGTTATAGACCGGCAGACCCGACGCTGCGCTTTGACTGGCCGACACGCCGAACAGTGTCCGGTTATAGACGGCATTAGCCCACGTCACGCCAGGCCCAACCGACACCAGCAGCTTCGAAGTAAGCGGCATATTCGCCACCAGATCCCCGCTGACGAGCAAACCCTGCCCTGTCCCCGCAATGTCCTGATAAGCCGCGACCGAGCCCGTCAACAGCGACACTGAATAATCCGCAAACACTTTCAGCTTGGGACCGTAATGCACATTACCCAGGCCGTGAAGGCGCGGATCGTCAGACTCGTTGCGCGATTGGAAATCGAAGCTGATTGCCGTGCCGAAGTGATAGGCCGGCCCTTTCAGGAGGTTGATGCCGAGCACATCGAGACCTTGCGAGAAGATCCGGTCGTCGTAGGAAATATCGAGCGATGGCAGCGGCAGCACCTGGAACGCACGGGAACCGGGGTATTTCGGCGACACCATCAGCGCGGGGCCGATCGAGACCTTCCATGGGCCGGAAGTGCTGGTATCGGCGGCGGCGCTGGCATCAGGAGCAGCGGGGGTAGCGCTCTGCTCGTCAGCGAATGCGTTTGTCAGGCCAATTGTCAGCCAAACGCAAGTGAACGAGACTACAGTGCAACGGCAAAAATCGGCAAACTTCACTGCGGGTTCCCTGGCATGTCGAGTCCTTCGGGCTCGTGTGGACTGAACGTCATCAGCGGCTTGGCGTGATTTCCTGCAATGCTCGCCGCTTCGTTCAGGCGCAAGAATACGCGAATATCCCCACGCTAATCTCCCGCACGCCGATCTTCCGCCAGGCTTTAATCACAATGCGCGACCTCACGCCGCTCGGCATTGTGCATGGGAAAGTCCGCGAACGCACAACTCATGAGGGCGTGCAGCGCCGCGCCGCCGGCAGGATCGCGATCCGCATGGGTGGCGTTTACCTGGTAACTCAGCACCCCGCTCGACCGCTCGACGAACTGGATGGTCAGCGCATGGACGTAGTGCTTGCGCCCAAACCATTCCTTTTGCGGCGCGACGTCGTCGCATACGCTTTCGGGGGCGCCGGTGCACTCGGCGCGCAGGCGCACCGCTTGCGGACGCGTTGCATAAGCCCACTTGACGAGGTAGTCCGCGCTGTTCGGAGGCGCCTGCCGCAAGCCCTTTGCCACCAGCGCGTCATTAAGCCAAAGAGCGGTCGCGGTGTTGGATGCGGCGTCGCCCTGAGGCTCGACACTCGACGATTGCAACGTATAGGTCTTGACACCCTCCGTTGCAAATTCTCCGCCATGTGCACTGTAGGCGCTGATCCTCACGGGCGATTCGCTGGCGCACCCGCCCAAAAGCGCGAGAAGGAAAATGGCGCTAGCCATCGATCGTATGTTCACTTCGTTCCCCAAAAAACGTTCATTGCTTCTGCGTAGCGGGTTCTTCGCCGCTTGCTTCGCGCGTCTCGATTGTCTGTGAACGCAAGGTGATCGTCACTGTGGTCCCCTGGTCCGGCGCGCTTTGAATCGCAATCTCGCCGGCGTGGCGGCTGATCACCGTCTTGACGAACGCCATCCCCAGCCCGGTTCCATCGCTTGGCGGCTGGCCATCGAGATGAAAGCGCCGGAAGCGTTCGAACAAATGCGCCTGCTGCTCAAGCGCGATACCGTAACCCGCGTCCCGCACCACACACATGATCGCGCTTGGCATCTCCGTGACGATACAGTCGACACGCGTGCCAGGCGGGCTGTATTTCACCGCGTTGCTGAGCAGGTTGATGAGCGCGCGCGTCATCAGCGACCGGTCCGCCAACACCCAGAAGACCTCGCCTTCGCTCTCGCAACGCACCTCAATGTTCTTCGCGTTTGCGAGCGGCCAGATTTCGTCGCTGGCGTCGATCGCGAGTTCATGCAGGTTCAGCAGCTCGAGGCTGTAGTGCTGCGACTCGGCGCGGGCGAGTTGCACAAAGTCATCGGCAAGAGCAAGCGAGCGGCGCGCGTAGCGTTCCACTCGCTCCATCAGATCCATCGCCGGCTTAGAGTCGATGTGCGGCCGCTCGGTGTCGAGCAACGCGAGAATCGACGCCTGCGGTGAGCGCATGTCGTGCGACAGCAGATGCAGCATGTCGTCGCGCTGGCGCTCGGAAGCGTGCAGCGCGGTGATATCGACCCAGCTCGCAATCCACCCGAGCGATTCGCCCGTGCTGGTCGTGCAGGGCGCATACCGCAGCATGTGATCGCGGCCATGGCGATCGCGCACTTCAATGCCGTGCATCATCACGACAGTGTGACGCTCAAGACGCGGGTCGAGCATCGCCGGCCATTGCATGCCGCTCGGTAGTGCACCGCTGCGGTCCTCGTCGACGAGACGCACGAAATGGAACTCGCCGAAGAGCTGCATGATCGATAGGTCTGCGAACTCCACGGGACCGAAATGCAGCCGTGCGGGATCATTGACCATCAGGATTCGGCCATTGCGATCGCAGACCATGATCGGCTCGGGCAAGCTGTTCAGGCTGTCCCAGATAAACTGGCGCATATTGCGCTGGCGCTGCACAGCCTGACGCGTGAGTGCGATCAGCCGTTCAAGCACATCGCCCGCTGTGCCCTGCGGCTTCGGTTGGGGACCGGGCAGCAGATTCGGCTCGGCGGCCAGCAGACGCAGTTCCTGCCCGAGATACGACATCGCGACCTCGAGACGCCGCCAGCTCCACAGCAAATAGATCAGCGCCAGGCCGCCGAGCGCCGGCACCGGCGAGAGCCAGCGCGAGCGCAAATACAAAAGGCACGCGCTCGCAATCATGCTGGCGCAGCCCAGCGCGATCGTGAGCATGAGCGACTGGAACGGCGACATCACCAGCAGCCCCGCGAGCAGGATGCCGACCGGCACGAGGCTCGCCCAGCCGGCCGCCTTGTCGCCTATCGGTTCAATGGCGCGACCGTCGAGCAATGCGTCGAGGATCGTCGCGTAGATATCGACACCGGGCAGCTCGCCCACTTCGCCCGAGATCGGCGTGGCAAAGCGGTCGCGCAGGCCGGCCGCCGTTGCGCCCACCAGCACGATCTTGCCCGCGAAAAATTCAGGGGGAACCGCTCCGTGCATCGCGGCCGCGAACGACACCCGCGGATAATCCAGCGACGTGCGCGAAAACGGAATCATCATCCGGTGCGCGCGCTTCAGATCGCCCGCGCCCGCCGCTGCGGTGGCAGCGGACGCCACGAACGCCGTGTCCGCAGCCGCTCTTTCGATGCCTGGCAATGCTGCATCCGGCCCGCGCAACGCCTGATACACCGGCACGGTGATGCTCGGCCACCAATCCTTGCCGCTGCCTTCGAACAGCGAGACGCTGCGCACAATACCGTCGTGATTCACTTCCAGGTCGATATGGCCCACGCCCGCCGCCGCCGCGCGCAGCACCGGAACGGGTTCGACCACGGCGGGCTCGTTCTGGTTGACGGGCAACCGGTCGACGAGCAACGGCAGATAGGTCGGCACATGTTTCATGGCCTCGGCGAAAGCGGCGTCGCCCGGAGAGGGTTCGGTGAACAGCACGTCGTACGCGACGCTCGCCGGTTTCGCCTTCGCCAGTTGCGTGAGCAATGCCGCGTGGGTCTCGCGCGGCCACGGCCAGCGCCCGAGTTCGGCGATGCTCTCGTCATCGATCGCGACAATCACAATGTCGCTCGACGGACGGCTTGCCAGGTGCAACAACAACTGATCGTAGAAGAGGAAACTGGCCCGCTCCGTCAACGGGCTCGCCACGCCAAAGAGCACGGCGGCAATCCCCACCACGCCGATCAGCGTCCATTCCAGGAAAAATCGTTTGCCGATCGACGGCGCGAGCCAGCGCCGGTTGTGGAGAGGGAAGCGCCATGGCATGGATCGCGCCTACCGCGTTTGAGTGAACGACCGGATTTCGCTCGGGATCGAGAGGAGGCGGCCGTTCTCGAAGGTATCGACAACAATCGTCCAGTAGTACTTTCCTGGGCTCAGATGCGCCACCGACATCTCGCCGCCCGACACGTCGAGCAAGTCGATGAGCGGCGCGCTCAGGTCCGCATGATTCGACAGGATGAACCGATACCGCGCGCCCCTCGCCTCGCCATCGACATGCCAGCGGAAGACGTAGCCATTGCCTTCGACGGGCGTGGCCGCCGCGTTGGTGGTGTCTGTATAGCGGCTGAAGGTGAGCACTTGCGGCAAGCCGTCGATGCCGTGCGTGTCGGTGGCCGAGACACGCACGAAATAGTTGCCATCAGGGATGTTGTCGAACGCCGCGTGCAGGCCTTCCGTGCGCTGGTCGCGAAGCAGGTCGAGGAAATCGGCATCGGTCGCGATCTCCGTGCGGTACGCACCCGCGCCGTCGACCGGCGTCAGGTCGAAGCTTACTTGCGGGGCGCGCTGCAACTTGCCCGGATCGACAATATCCGGCGGGGCGAGCAAGCGCACCGGCGCACCTGCGGCATCGCCCGTACGCGTCAGGTTGCCGTAGCCGGCCAGCACGAGCGTCTGCGCTCCGCCCTGGACCGGCTGCGGGGCGGAGGCGTTATTAACCTCGCCGTTCGCTGCCCCATCCACACCAATCTTGCCCGCCAGCACCTCGACGGTGGTCGCATCCTGCGCTGCCAGGTAATTCACCCGGAAACGCGTGCCGCGCACGCCTGCCACCACCGACGGCGTAATGACCCGGAACGAATCGCGCGGGTTCTTGAACGGCGTGACGTCGGTCGTGACCTCGCCTTGCTTCAAGTCGAACTGGCGGTCGACTGCGCCAGTCAGCAGCGTGGTCCGCAATCGTCCGATCTTGATCCGGCTGCTCGATGGCAACACGACATGCGAGCCGTCGGGTAGCAGCATGGAAACGAACGCGTCGCGACCGGTGCTGATTTCATCGCCCTCCTTCAGCAGCGTCCCCGCACCGACCGGCATGGGTGGCGCACCCGCTGTGCCGAGCTTATCGACACTGCCGCGCACCGCCACTACCTTGGCCGTCAGCAGTGTTTGCCTGAGCCGCGCGGTGGGCATGAAGAGATGCGCGTTGACCTGCAAGCGGCGCGGATTCGCAACGTGATTGATGTCGCGCAAAAGGCGCCAATCCGAAGGACTCTGCATATAGCGGTCCGCCAGCGTGTAGAGCGAATCGTCCGCGCGCACCACATAAGGCGTCATGTCTTGCAACGGCATGCGCTTGGCGCAGACCGGCTGGATCGAACAAACAATCGCGATGACACCGGCCACCGCCATTGAAGCGTTCATCCCCGAGCACAGATGTTGATGCGTCACCCAACCCCGACTGTTTTTATGGAACCCGTTCACGTCGATTCATTCCCCACTTTTTCCAACCGGTAGCCGTAGCTATAGATGGGTGTTATGCGATAACCGTTTTGCGGCCGCACCACCAGCTTGGAGCGAATCTGCGACACATGCGTATCGATGGTGCGCGACGGAATATCCACGTCTTGCCGCCACACTGATTCGCGAATATGAGTGCGTGACAGCGGCCGCGACAGGTTGCGAAAGAGCAGCAGCGCAAGCTCAAATTCCTTCTGCGTCAGCACGGCCGGGGTTTCACTGACCAGTGCGGTCTGGGTGGTCAGATCGAATCGATAGATGCCGTAGGTTTCCTGCGTCACCTCGTTCTGGTGCGCGTAGATCCGCCGCAGCAACGCTTCCACCCGCGCGAGCAGCACAGGCCGCGACACCGGTTTGAGAATGTAGTCGTCGGCGCCGGCATTAAGCATCTGGACGATGTCGCTTTCAACACTGCGGCTCGTCAGGAAGAGGACCGGCAGGTTCGTAGCGAGGTTTTGCCTGACCCACTTCAGCACGACGTCGCCCGGCATTTCCGGCATGTTCCAGTCGAGCAGCAGCAGGTCGTACGGCTGACGCCTCAACTCATGGATCAGGCTCTTGCCCTCGGTAAAAACCTGGCAGAAGTGCCCGGCCGCCGTCAGTGTCTGATCCACGAACGCCGTCTGGCTCAGGTCGTCGTCCAGCACGCAAATCCGCATTGCCTGATATCCCGTTAAATAGTCAAGACGGCCTTGTCATTTATTTTGCTTGGGTGCCGAATGCCGGTGCAGATTATCTCGTATTTTTATTATACTTTTTTATACGAAATCAACGCATTTGAATAAGCATCCGGTCAAAGCTTTTCATGACGTGATCCCACGCCGCATCCGAGTAATCCTCACGTGCCCGCGCGCACATGCATGCAAAAGCAAACAGTCGCCGCGCCGTATGCTCGCAATAAGTCAGCGGCATTGGATCGGCCTCATCTCCCTGAGGTCCGGTATGAAGTCCCGCAAACTTATCCTGAGCGCGCTCTACCGAACGGTTTAATCTCTCCAGTCGTGCTCGCAGAATATCCGCCAGCCACGGTAACTCGGCGGCGCACGAATCGGCATAAGCCTCGATTGCCGCACGAGCGTGCGAATCCGACGCGAGATCCAGCGTCACATAACGCAAGCCGTCGGCCGATTGTTCTGGCCGGATTTTCGACTTCCACGCAAGCGGGCCCCCGCTGGATTTATTCAACATTCAAGGCACCCTGGTCTAGTGGGACGCCACGAGATGGCTTAGAAGCGATTGCACCGCGACGTCCTGCGTATGGTTCAGACCAGAATCCCGCAGTGTCAATAAACGGGTGCGCCAATAGTTCGCGTGAAAAATCGCGCCATTGGCTCCCATCGCGAGACAACGAGACATGATCGCTTCAATATGGAGTATTTCCGCGTCGATTATTATCGACGCACGATTTCCCTGGTATAGCGGTTTGGTATTCACAGATATCCCCGAAAACTGACGTCTTGTGCGCAGCGAACCTGCCTCTCAGCGCTGAATAACGCGGTTCGCCTTCATGGGTTCTCATCCCTTGACGCGTGTCGCCGGGCATGTTTTTTTCCCACTGATATTATTGGCCGAAGGACAAACCAAAAATGTCTTTCGATGACGCACTCTACCGCCAATCACTGCACCATTTGACCTACTTGTCAGTATTTAACAGTTCAACCGGATTGCTCCGGAATGCATGTTAAAGCGAGTTGAAAGTACAACGTTTGCTTTCGCGGTAAGTTAATCGTCAGGCTAAGTCAGAAATCGTTTGCGCGTCTTTCCACGTCGAATAACGCGGGGTTGTTCCCTAACGACCTGCACGCTCGCGGCGTTTAAACTTCGGCGGCGCAAACGTTATCGACTCATCCACTCTTTACGGTTATCCATGAAATCGTTCTTGCTGAAATTTTCCGCATTCGCGTTTATTAGCGGCGTTGCGGCCGCGACCACCGCGCCCGCTGTTCACGCTGCCGAATTGCATGTCATGAGCTCAGGCGGATTCACGGCGGCCTATAAGATCCTCGGACCAAAATTCGCGGCGGCAAGCGGCAATACCCTTGACACCGCCCTGGGCCCGTCCATGGGCCAAGCCCCCGAAGCGATCCCGAACCGGCTGGCCCGGGGCGAACCGGCGGACGTGGTGATCATGGTCGGCTACGCGCTCGACGACCTCATCAAACGAGGCAAGGTGATCCCGGGCTCACGCGTGGAACTCGCCGATTCCGCCATTGGCATGGTCGTGCGCGCGGGTGCGCCGAAGCCTGACATCGGCACGGTTGCGGCGTTGAAGAACACGCTGCTGCACGCGAAGTCGGTCGCCTATTCCGACAGCGCGAGCGGCGTGTACATACAGAACGAGTTGTTCAAGCGCTTGGGAATTGAGGACCAGATCCGGCCGAAGGCCACCATGGTGCCGAAGATTCCGGTGGCGTCAGTCGTGGCCAACGGCGACTACGAACTCGGCTTCCAGCAAGTGAGTGAACTGCTGCCCGTGCCGGGTGTAACGTTCGTCGGCAAGATCCCCGCGTCCGTGCAGTCGATCACGCGATTTGCGGCCGGCATTCCGGTGGGCGCACAACATCCGGCCGAAGCGAAAGCGCTGCTCGAGTATCTTGCCTCGCCTGAAGCAGCGCCGGTCGTCACGCAGACGGGACTCGATCCTGTTCCTGTCACGCCGCGCTAGTCACGTTACGTTCAGCCGGGCCTGCTAATGTACGGGTTGAACCCGGATCATTGAAGGAGCAGAGCATGTTGACGAGCCTCGAGCAACTGGAAGATATCTACGGCAAGCCGAACGAGCGGTCGGTACGCAAGGAGATTTCGTTCATCAGCGAGGATTACGCGGCGTTCATCCTTGCATCGCCATTCGTGATGCTGGCGTCGGCGGGAGAGGATGGGCTCGACTGCTCGCCCAAAGGCGATGCAATGGGCTTCGTCCGGATCCTCGATGCCCATACGCTGGCCATTCCCGACCGCCCGGGCAATAACCGTATCGATACACTCAGGAATCTCGTGCACGATCCGCGCGTGGCCTTGCTGTTTCTCGTGCCGGGCGTGGGAGAAATGATGCGCGTGAACGGCCGTGCATCGATTGCCGATGACAGCGAGCTGCTTGCCTCATTCAGCGTCAACGGCAAACCGCCGCGCACGGTGATCCTCGTGCATGTGGAGTCCGTGTATTTCCATTGTTCGAAGGCGGTCGTGAGATCGGACTTGTGGAACGGCGAGAAACACGTCGACCGTTCGAGCTTGCCCTCGGCCGGCGCGATGCTAAAGAACGTAAGCGACGCCAGTTTCGACGCCGACGCCTACGATCGCGCATTGCCCGGACGCCTCAAGACCGACCTGTACTAGACGCCTTAATACTCCCACGCTTGCGGCGAGTCCCCGCATACCACCGTGCATTGCAGGCCCGACATGCGACCGGCTTCATCAATAGCCGCTTCCAGTGCCGCGAATGGAAACGTCTTCAACTCGACGGACCCAAGCGACAACTGACGCGACGCGGCCAGCGCAACCAGCGCGAAGTAATCGGCGGGCGTGTACATGAAGTGGCCGATCAATTCCCAGTTGTTCTGCAGCATCTCGCGATAGGGAATCGGCAAGTCCACCAGCATGCTGCCCATCAGCACGATGCGGCCACTGCGGCGCAGGCTTCTTAACGTAGCGAGCGTGGCGTTGGCATCGGTTGCGTTGCCGACCATATCGAAGGCCAGTTCCGCACCGCCGCCCGCCGCTGCGCGAATCGCTGCCACGTCATTAGCCGCGTCGCCCGAAAGCACGACTGGCGCCACGCGGCCTCGTCCGAGTTCCACTAGCGTTTGCAACGGCTGCGCGCGCCTGCCGAGCGCAACCACCCGGCTCGCGCCCATCGCCAGTGCGGCGAGTACCGCCGCCGAGCCAAAGTAACCGGTCGCACCGTTGACGATCACGGTTTCACCCGCCGCCAGCCGTCCGCGCCGCAGGCCGCCGAACGGCACCGCGAACTTGCCCAGGATCGCGAGGCGTTCGGCCGGGAGATCGTCGAGACCATCGAGCGGAATCAGCGTCGATGCCGGGAATTCCGCCACTTCGCGCAAGGTGCCATGTGGAAATTCGGCGAGCATCGGCCCGCTGTCGGCGCCAAGGCCGGTGAGCGCGATCAGCACTTGCGCCGGTTCGCGTACCGTTTCATTGGCAATCCAGTACGGGTTCACCGCGACGCGCTGACCCACGTGAAATGACATCACGCCGTCGCCGACCGCTTCCACGCGGCCCACGCCATTTGTCCCCGGCGAAAACGGTCCCGGCGGATACGCATACGGCAACTTGCCTTCAACGTGGGCGCGCGTGTAGCTGAGCAGCGGCACCGCTTCCATCCGGACGGCCACCGCGTTGCGGCGTGGCGCGGGTTGAGCAACGTCGCGCAGCGCCAGCGGCGTACCGGGTTCATCGAGCATCCAGGCTTTCATCTGTATTCCCCTTGGGATCGGTTGGACAGTTGAACTCTAGGTGCGGGGTACGTATTCTTGAAATCAATTAACCGAATGCGACCTATCAATATGATTGATCTTCGCGGTATTGATCTGAATCTGCTGGTCTCGCTGGACGCGTTGCTGGCCGAATCGAATGTCACGCGCGCGGCGCAACGGCTGCATCTGACGCAACCCGCTGTCTCGACCCAGCTTGCGCGGCTGCGACAAATCTTCGGCGATCCGCTGTTGATTCCCGCCGAGACCGGCCGGGGCATGACGCGCAGCACGCGGGCGCTCGAGTTGATGGAGCCGCTGCACGTAGCATTGAAGAATCTCGAAGCGGTCGTGCGCCATCAACCTTCCTTCGACCCGCATACGGACCACCGCAGCTTTGTCATTGCCGCGAACGATAATGCCACGGCGGTGCTCGGCCAGCGGCTGATGGAGCAGCTCCCGACGCTGGCTGGGCCGGGCGTGCGGATCGCGTTTATCGTGGCCGACCAGCCGTCGATGGCGACCCGCCTTGAGCGCGGCGAGATCGATTTGCTGCTGGGCTCGGAACGGATGGTCCCGGCGTCGATGAAAGCCCGCAAGCTCTTCGACGAGCATTTTGTGGTCGTCCAGCGCAAGGGGCATCCACGCGGGACGGCCCCGCTCGATCTCGACACGTATTGCGCACTGGACCACGTGCTGGTGTCCACTAGCGGGGGCAGTTTTCATGGCTTCATGGACGAACACCTGGACGCGCTGGGACGCGAGCGCCGGGTTGTATTGTCGGTGCAGCATTTCACGCTGGTGCCTGAATTGCTGGCACGCACGGACTATGTTTCGACGCTGCCGGCCCGGTTCGCGGAGCGTTATCGGGAACGCCTGGATATCTTCGAACTGCCGTTCGAGGCGCGCGGTTTTACGCTGTTCGCCGCGTGGCCGCCCCGCAATCAGGCCGATCCGGCGCACGTGTGGTTGCGTGACACGCTGGCGGAGATCGCTGCAAGCTGACAAGTTAAAGGCAACGCCGGAAACCCTGCCCCACCGGGATTCGTCAGCAAAATGACTTATGATGTTGCCCCAACCGCGGCATCCTACATGGCGAGCGATGGCAGAACTGAGCGAAATTTCACGGTTTGACACCGGGACGAATTTCAAACTTGACCGCCTGTGGTCCGAGTTCGAAGACCCGTCGGTGGAACAGGAGTTTCAGCGCCATCACCGGAGCGCAAACCATGCGGCCCTCGTGCGGGCGCTCGTCTTTTGCAGCTTGTTCTATGTCGCTTTCGTGGTCACGGACATAAGCGCCCTCGGCTATACCCGCACGACCCTTGTGCTGTTTCTGGCCCGCTGCTGTGTCGCGTTGACGTGCGTGGTCAGCTTGCGTATCGCACGCTTGCGGCAGGTTTCGGTCACCTCCCTGCGCATGGCTGCGAGCGCGGTCGAAGTGGTCGGCTTTGCTGCGTTCATGGCGATCACGTGGTTGCGTCCGAATGGAATGGCAGTGCACTGCATGTCCATGTGCATCATGCTGATCGTGGTTTATAACTTCATCCCGAACAAGCTGATCTGGGCCTTGCTCATATCTCTCGCGGCGACGGGCGGATTTATCGCTATTTCCGCCGTGTCGAAGACGCTGGACCCGTCGGCGTTGCTGACGTCGTCCATGCTGCTGATCTTCACCAACGCCCTCGGTTATGTCATGGCTCGCCGCCACAATCGCCTTGTCCGCGACGAGTTCTGCCAGCACGCCATGTTGCGCAACCTGTCTGTGCGCGACTATCTCACTGGCTGCTTCAACCGGCGGTATCTGACCGATGTCTTATTCAACGCCGAGCTCCAGCGCACCCGCCGGTACAAGCTCAAACTCGCGGTCATCCTGTGCGACATCGACCACTTCAAGCAGATCAACGATACCTACGGCCACCCCGCGGGCGACGCAGTCTTGCGCACCTTTGCGGCCATGTTGCTTGCCCATACGCGGCATCAGGTCGACAGCGTGATTCGCTACGGCGGCGAGGAATTCCTGCTGCTGCTTCCGCAAACGGACCTCGACGGCGCGACGATGCTCGCCGAGCGCATGCGCCAATCGTTCGAGCTGACGGCCACGCGCGCGTGGGATGGCCGCGAAGTGCGTTCCACCGCGAGTTTTGGTGTAGTGGCGCTGAATTGCGCGGGCGAATCAGGTCTCGTGACCGAGGAAAGCCTGGTGGGTGCCGCGGATGCGCAGTTGTATCGCGCGAAAAATGCTGGGCGCAACCGGGTGTGTGGCGGTCCGGCACCGGACTTGTCGGGTGCGTCGGGGGCGTCGGATACGTCGGATACGTCGGGGGCGCCGGGTGCGCCGGGTGCGTCGGGTGCGTCGGGTGCGTCGGGTGCGTCGGGTGCGTCGGGTGCGTCGGGCCGGGATGCCGGGCAAGAGGGCATGGTTGCCGCTACACAGCCGTAGGGCGCCCTGTTTTTTCAGACGCTTATCGGCTCGCGGCGGACACCAGCAACATCATGGGACGCTCCCGCTCCTCCGCCAGTTCGGGCCGTGCGGCGACCTCCTCATCTGTCGGTCCCCATTCCCGCACGTGGGCGATCGTAAAGTCTGCGGCAATCAGATGATTCAGCAACGTGCCCATTGTCCGATGCTGCTTGACCACGCCATCGGCGAGCCAGTTCGTGATCCGCGCACCTTCCCGTTGATAACTGTCGACGGGCCAGGTCTTGCGGCCCTGCGCATCGATCAACCATCCTGGATTTTGCGGCGCCATATAGATGGGATGCTCGATCGAGAAGACCAGCTTTGCACCCGCCACAAGCGCGCGATGGATGTTTTCCAGCAGGCCTGGCAAGTCTTCAATGTAGTGGAAAGCGAGTGAGCTATAGGCCAGGTCGAAGCGGGCTTCCGGGAGATCGAGTTTCTCCAGGTCGGCTTTTGCGTAAGTGATCGCCGGGTCGGCAGACGACGATCTTGCGCGGTCGAGCATCTTTTCAGATACGTCGAGACCGAGAACGGACGAAGCGCCCTGCTCACGTGCCCAGCGGCAGAACCAGCCATAACCGCAGCCGAGATCCACAACCCTGAGGCCGCACATGGCGGGAAGCAAAGCCCTGATCGCAGGCCATTCCGCTGCGCCCGCCAGCCCCTCCACCGAGCGGCCCAGCTTGCTATAACCTTCGAAGAACGCGGGATCGTCGTAGATGTTTTGTGTCATTTGCCAATGCATTCCATCGCTTGGTTTCGCCGGGCGGAGCGTCGTTCCGGGCGATACGAGTTGGTACGGCACCCCGCGTCAAGAATAGCGCATGGGGGAAAACAAACGTGGAACGCACGCCAGCAATCGCGCGAAGAGGGTAGTTCACATAACGCTGCCGGCACACGAGAGCATCATGGATTTGAGGCCGGGCCATTCTGCGCGAACAAAGGCAGCAGGGCCCGGTTATCGGCCTTTACGCGGCTGACGAGTAGACGAGATCACCCTCTACCAGCCGCAGACTCGCGGATAGATAGGTTTCCTCACAATTTGCTTCCTTACCTCCCCGATCCACTACGATAAAGTCCGCCGCCACATCCAGCACGATCAGCGGGTGATGCCAGACACCCCGAGCGTAATTCACGCCCTGCCAGCCGCGCGTGAAAAACGCGCGCAGCTTCGAGGCATCGAATTCACCCGCCGGTGCGACCACCACCAGATACGACAGCACGCCGAGCGGCAGGAACGCCTGGCTGCCGAACGGGTGGCGCTCCATCATTGATATCTCGACCGGTTGAGCGCGCGGCTGGCCCCGGAACACATTGATAAGCGGCCGGCCGCCTGTGTCCGGGCCAACATCCACGCGCGCCAGATCGTGGAAACGCTCGGTCGTGCCGCCGTTGATCGGAAAATGCTGCGCGCCGTCGAGTTCGATTACATCGCCGAACGGCTCAAACGCCGCACGCGTCAGGGGTTCGAGCGTAAGCGTGTTCATGTCTTCTTACTCGATCGCACCGAACAGGCGCAAACGCGACACGCCGCCGTCCGGGAACATGTTGAAGCGAACGTGCGTGACGGGCCCAAGAGCCGCCACTTCACTTTCGAATCGATGGATATTGTCCGCCGACAGCTTTTGTTGCGGCAGTAACACCGGCCAGAACATGGCCTGGGTGACGAGCGATTCGTCCGTGCCGCCCGTTACACGCGCTGCCTGCAGCGAACAGCCATCGGGGAAATTGCCCTTGAAGTGGGCCGTATCGACTTCGATCGCGTGGATCACGCCGGGATGCGCCAGCGCTACGATCGCCCAGTCGTTGCCGGGCTCACGGCGGCGCCGCGTCTCCCAGCCGTCGCCCATGTCCACGCCACGTCCGGGCATCAGCATTTGCGATGCCGGTCCGAAATGCTGGTTGTTCGCCGCCACCAGATAAGCGCCGTTTTCGATGGCTGCAAGGTCCACTCGTGTCCCACGTTCAACGCGCGTCCAGTCCACCTTCGGCTGGCCATACACACGCAAACGCGCGATACCGCCATCGGGGTAGATATTCACGCGCAGGTGCGTGTAGGCGCGCGCATCGGCAATCGGCAGATAGTGATGCTGGTTGCCCTGCAGCGTGGTCGCCGGCACGATCTCGCGCCAGTCGGCGTTGTCTTGCGGCGTGGCGCTGTCGCTCGTGCAGGCATCGATAGACGCTGCGGGCGGGAAGTTGCCGGTGAAGTGGCTCGTGTCCAGGTCGATGCCGTGAATAGTGCCCGGCCGTGCCAGTTTGACGATGCAGAAGTCGTAGCCGGTGGTGCGCTTGCGGCGCGTTTCCCAGCCGTCCATCCACTTGCCGTTGTCATCGTACTTGCCCGGGATGAAAACCGCCGGCTGCGGGTCAAGCATGCGTTCCTTGGGCGCGAAGAATTCGTCGCTGGCGAAGAGCGCGGTGGCGCCGAGACGCGGATCGGCGAGATTCATGAAGCGGCGGGTAAATGCCGGAGCGTTGGGGTCGAGTACGGGACTGGCCATGAAGTAAGTTCCTTTAAAACGATTCAGGGGATGGCAACGAGCACGACACTCTCAGACAGCGTGCGCGGGCTCGTGGCCATGACTTGCGCCGGCGTGATCGGCGGGAACAAAAAGCAGTTCGGCATCCTGGTTCAGCACGCGCGTGGCGCGGACACGGTCAATGTCCTTCTCCCACACGGCCACGACCACCGTCGCAACGCAGTTGCCGATCAGGTTGGTGACAGCGCGCGCAATGCCGACAAACCAGTCCACCGGCAGGATCAGCACGAGGCCGAGCACGGGAATGGCCGGGATGGCGGAGAGCGTGGCGGCGAGGATCACGATGGCCGAGCCGGGAATCCCATGCGCGCCCTTCGACGTCACCAGCGACACCAGTACGACCACTATCAGGTCGTGGATCGACAGCGGCGTATTGGTGGCCTGCGCGATGAAGATGACGGCGAGCGTGAGATAGATCGAGAAGCCGTCGAGGTTGAACGAATAACCGGTCGGGATCACGAGGCCAACGGTGGAATCCTTCACACCCATCCATTCGAGCTTGCGCATGACCTGCGGCAGCACGGCGTCCGACGAAGCGGTGCCGAGCACGATCAGCAGTTCCTCGCGCAGATAACGCACGAGCTTGAAGATGCTGAAGCCGGTGAGCCGCATCACCACGCCTAGCACGACGAACACGAACAGCAAGCAGCTGGCGTAAAACACGATCACCAGCATGCCGAGTTGCTTCAGCGACTCGACGCCATAGGTCCCGGTCGTGAACGCAATTGCACCGAGCACGCCGAGCGGCGCGAGCTTGATGATGAAACCCATGATGCGAAAAAACACGTGCGACAGTTCATCGATAAGACTCGTCACACGCTGCGCCTTCGCGCCAAGCAGCGAGAGCGCCGCGCCGAACAGCACGGAGAACACGAGCACCTGCAGGATGTCACCCTTCGCGAAGGCGTCGGTGGCGGTATCGGGGATGATCTTGAGCAGGAATCCCGCCGTATCCTTCAGGCTTTTCGCGTGTTCGGTGTAGGTGGCGAGCGAACCGGCATCGAGCGTATGCAGGTCGATATTCATGCCTACGCCCGGCCGGGTTGCATACGCGAGCACGGCACCGATCACGAGCGCGAGCGTGGTCATCACCTCGAAATAGACCACTGACTTCAGCCCGACGCGCCCGACCTTCTTCAAGTTCCCCGCGCTTGCCATGCCCGAGACGACCACGCAGAACACGATCGGTCCGATCACCATCTTGATGAGCTTGAGAAAACCGTCGCCGAGCGGCCGCAGCGTTTGCGCGAAATGGGGAAACACCGCGCCGATCACAATGCCCGCGACCAGCGCGATCATGACCCGCCCAAACAGGGAATTAAGAAATCTCAACACGGTGTGTCTCCTCGATGTCGCACGGCACGGGATTGATGACTATGCTAACTGTTCAGACTGGTCGGACCAGTGACTGATGAGGAATATTAGAAAGCCGATATAGTGGAGTCAAGATCCGTTTGATACCGGTTTACCCGGGTTTTTAGCTTGCTTTTGCGCGGAAAAATCGAATCAGACCAGACGCTTGGGCGTACCACGCCTACAATGGCGGTCAGACCGCACCACTCTTAACTGTCCTATGAAAAATGTTCCGCATACCGTGACCGATGCCGCCATCGCGACTATTCGTGAGCGCATCGAGACAAGCGTTTATCCGGTCGGGAGCCTGCTGCCGGCGCAGCGGCAGTTATCGGAGGAACTGGCGATCAGCCGGGCTTCGCTGCGTGAAGCGCTGTCCACGCTCGAAGCACTCGGCATGCTGAATATCCGTCCCGGCAAGGGCGTGTATGTGAACAGCGCGGAGGCGGCCGGCGCGCACGCATGGCGTTTCGCCGATCAGGCGTCGCTGCCCGATACCTACCAGATGCGCTTTGCGCTCGAGGGCTTCGTCGCGCGGCTGGCGGCGCCGGCTATTGGCGATGCAGACATCGTCTGGCTGGAGGACAACCTCGACTCGCTGCACGGCGCGCTGACCTGCGCCGAACTCGACGAAGCCGCGCAACTCGATTTCGCATTCCATATGCGGATAGTGAGTCTCGCGGGCAATACGGCCATTGAATCGATCCTGCGCGGCAGCGCCGACATCATGAAAGAGAGCCAGCGTTTGCCGTTTTATCGGCGGGAACTGGTGCTGTCGACGTATCACGAGCATCTGGCAATTGTCGAAGCATTGAAGGCCCGCGACAGCGAACACGCCGGGCGGGCAATTGAAGCGCATATCGTGAACGCGGCTCAGCGGGCGGGCGTTCATTTTCCGATTCCGGTCTAGTCGGGCGGAACGTGTTCACGCCGCGAAGTGATCAAACGAAACACGCGCGCAGGTTATTCACCGTTTATGTTGAGAACCTTGTGGATAACGTGTCCGGCGATGATCTAAGCCGTTGATGCGCCTCAGATTTAAGCCACTGCCTCGCTTTGGTCAGCGGCGAGTCGGCCGGCTCGTTCCGACTGTTCGGCGGATCGTCGGACTACTTCGCGCAATGACGATGCCGTACTACGTGACTCCCAATTGAACCAGCGATCCAGCACACGCATGGCCCGATAGTGCCCACGGGTTGAACGGCACGGCCTGCCGGCAAACCGGGCCAGAGCACCGCGAACACCCGTCACTGGAACCGTCAGCAGCCGGTGTTAAAATCTGCCGCTCAGACTAAAGCCCCATCCCGCTCATATCCGATACCCGCTTGGTCCGTAGCCTCGCCTCGGACGGCCGCCCGAATTTCCACCCAGCACCTTCGTTCGAAGGAACCCGCAGTGATCCGATCGCAACCGCCGGCGCATTCCAATGCGTCCGGAGATGACCTGCATCGTCATATTGTCGATGCCGTTCATGAGCATGGCTGGTCGGAGCAGGACATTTTCTTGCCGCCGGATCTGACCCTCGCGCTGGCGCTGGAATGCGCGGCGCTCGCGGCGACCGGCGCGCTTACCTTGGCGCACGTCAGCCAGGGCGCCGCGCGATCGCTGCAGCCTGACGTGCGCGGCGACCGGATCCAGTGGCTGGAGGCGGGTCAGTCGGTGGCGTGCGACCGCTATCTCGCGATCATGGAGACACTTCGCATTGCGTTGAATCGCGAGCTGTTCCTGGGTCTCGATGAATACGAAAGCCATTTTGCGTTCTACGCACCAGGCGCGTCGTACATGCAGCACCGAGACCGGTTCCGCCACGACGACAGCCGGACCGTGTCCGTCATTGTTTATCTGAATGCGGACTGGCTGCCCGAGCACGGCGGTGCTTTAAGGCTGCATCCGGAAGGCTTGAGTACGCGGGATATCTCGCCGGTCGGCAGCCGGATCGCAGTGTTTTTATCCGCCGACATGCTGCACGAAGTATTGCCCGCGACGCGCGACCGCTTGTCGCTCACGGGATGGTTCAGGCGCCGTGCGTAACGCAGGTAACGCACGTAATACGCGTGACTCGCGCCAGGTCATCGCCATGCCTCGCATTCCTCCTCGACCTAGATAAAGGCATGCATCATGCAAACTGAAAGCTCGACGGCGACGAATGCCGCACGCTGCTCGACGACTTGCAGACCATGAACCTCGGCGATGAACGGCCGCTATGGGAGATTCTCGGGTTGGCCGTGCCGGTGGGTACGACATGGAAAGAACTGCGTATTGGCGAGTTTAAGACCTTGCTGGCGCTCGCCATTGGCGATACGGAAGCCGCGCGCGAAGGCTGCGACTGGATTCATCACTACCGCCAGATGAATCACGGGCGCTGGCTGGTTTATCGCTGCGTGGAAGCGCTGTTGAATCTCGACGAGCCGAGCGATTTCAAGCATTCGCTCAAGCTGCTTTACGGCGCGCAAACGTTGCGTCAGGCAGAAGCGTTGATCGACGGTAAAGAGCGTTTCTTCGGTCTGCCCACGCTTGGTGCCGACATGGAAGGAAGCGCCATCCACGGCAAGCTGCTGACCGCGTATGACAAGCTGTTTGCGCCGGTGATCACGCTGAAATAGCGGATATGACGCGCGTCGTCGGCTGGACCGTTTCCGGTTTCCAGGCGCGACGCGCGTCAGTTGTTCGTTTCAGAAGCAAAGGCTTTAAAGAACGTGTCCGTCAACCCGGCGCGTCGTCACCCATCACGCCTTGTTCGCGAATCCACTGCGCAAAAGCTTCATCCTCGAAGCGATATTCACCATGCGCGAGTTTGGTCACAATGTTGTCGGCCTGAAGCCTACGCAATGAATGCGCGGGTGTGTTCATGGGCGGCGCTTTGGGGAGGCCGAGCAAGGTCCCCAGTTGCTCCCGTACCGCCTGGCTATGGAAGTCGGAAACCATGCCGTCGGCCATCATGCCGAGCAGCGCGCGGTCGGCCGGCAACAATCCGGTCCACTGCCGCTTGAATTGCTCGTTGTTGAAGACGTGCTCTTTCGTGAATTGCAACGCCGCTTCGGGGCCATCGAACGGATACGTAAGATGCCGCTCCAGAAAGCGCCTGAAAAACTCCGGCGTGCTGTTGAGCTGATCGAAAGCCGCGACCGCATGTTTCATCGAGAGCTGATGCTTGGCAATGGTGTTGACCTTCTCCACCATGAACTCGAGGAAATCTCGGCCGAGCAGCGGAAAGGGTTCGAGAGGCGCCCAGTTGAAAAACGGCTCCGACGAGCGCCCGAACATGGTTCTCAACGTCGATTCCGAGCTGCCGGCAAAGATCACTTTCAGCCGGTCCTTGCGAACGTCCAGCCCCGCACGCAGCGCATGCGCAAAATTCGAATGGGCCGCGGCAGCCAGAACCTGCGCTTCGTCTATGATCAGAAGCAACGGCTTCGGCTGGGAATCGAACGCCTTGAGCGCGTCGGACAAAAGCGTGCCGACATACTTCTTGTCCTCCGCCGATAGTTCCGCCTCGACCGACGCCTCGCCGAATGCCGGAATCTTGCCCGTGGCCTTCAGCTTCTTGACCGGACTCCCGGCGCGACGCGCAAGCTTCCCCCACCAATTCGGCTCGATAGCGCCGTAGAGCGCGCCCACCAGCGCGCCTGCGGGTTCCTCGTCGTCGTCCCACAAGTTCACGTAGGCGGTCAGGTAGCCGCCCGCCGTGGCGGCCGGGATCAGGTCTTTGAGCAGGAATTCTGTCTTGCCCATCCGCCGCCGCGCGAACAGCGTGCGCGCGGAGGACAGCCCCAGCCCGAACAGGTTGAGATATCCTGCGGCGAGCTCGGGACGCGAAAAATGCCACTGATCGGGTTTCATGTTTCAAACTATATCATCAGTTTTTAAATATATCAAAAGCGATGATATAACTTGATAGTCAGGTTTGTTGCGCGTTCTCAGGATGCCCTTCATCCGCCAGTCGCCTTGCTGCTTCACGCTTTAAAACCACCCGGTCGATCTTGTTGGTCGACGCGAGCGGAAACGCATCGACGAACCAGACTTGCCGCGGATGCTGATAAGCCGGCGCGTGTTCCAGCGCGAACGCCTTCACCTCCTCCGCGCTCAATTGAGCCCCCGGTTTCAGCACGACAAAGGCCACGGGTTTTGACCCCTTGATGGCATCGTCGACGGGAATCACGCTCGCTTGCTGGATGGAAGGATGTCGCTCGAGCATCTTTTCCACGTCGCCCGGAAAGATGTTTTCTCCACCGGAAACGAACATGTCGTCACGTCGTCCGATGAACGCGTAGAAGCCGTTTTCGTCGCGGCGAAATACATCGCCGGTGCGATAAAAGCCGTCAGGCGTGATCGGCGTCGAGAGGTCCGGGCGGTTGTGATAACCGTTCATCAGGCCCGGGCTGCGGATCTCCAGTTCACCTTCGCTCGCAAGCTCGTGGTTCGTATCGACAAGACGAAGTTCGACTTGGCGGTGCGCTGCGCCGATCGCGTGTGCAGGCGTGGGCAAGCCAGCGGGATGCGGTCCGAACACGACCGGCCCGCCCTCGGTAGTGCCGTACGCGTTGATGACCTTCGCGTTCGGCAGCAGCGCGTGAGTCCGCTCGAGCAACGCGCCGCTGACCGGCGCCGAGCCCATCCGCACATAACGCACCGACGACAAATCCGTGCGCGCGAGCAGTTCACGCTCCTGCATCATCATGGCGATCATCGGCGGCACGGAAGTGAGCCACGTGCAGCGATAAGTATCGATAGCGCGAATGTAATTGCGCGCGTTGAAGGCTGGCATCAACACGGTCGTGGCACGCGCGGTCAACGCGAGGAACACCAGCGCGAGCGCATTCATGTGATAAAGCGGCGCGGCGATCAGCATGCGCTCACCACTCAGTGGCTGCGCTTTCAAGCGCGTCTCAACAACCCAGAGATGACTCGCGTGCGAGAGCACGACGCCCTTCGGCCGCCCCGTGGAACCCGACGTATAGAGGAACAACGCAGCTTCTTTCTCGTGCGGAACGACAGGCTCGAAGGTCTGCCCTCGCGCATTCGACTCCGCTATAAATAGCTGGAATGCTTGAGCGTCGTTTGTTTTTTCCGAGCGATCGAACACCACGCGCGGCAACGTAACGGGGGCATCGGCAAAGCGCTGGGAATCTGTGAAGACGAGACGCGCCCCGCTATCCGCGATCACGTCCGCAATCAGCGCGCGTGGAAATTTATAGTTGACCGGGACGGCGACCAGCCCCGCGCGCATGATGCCAAGCATCGTCGCGACATAGTCCGCCGAATTGGACGCGAGCAACGCAATGCGCTCGCCTCGCGCGTATTGAGCGGCAAGCGTGCAGGCCACTGCGTCGGCAAGCACATCGACTTCAGCAAAGGTGTATTGGCGCTCGTTGAAATCATCGTCGAGGCCGATGATGGCAAGTGCATCGGCGCCCCGATCGTCGCCTTCGTCGTGTGTTATCAGCGCACCGAGATTTGTCGGGAAAGTCATGGTATGAATTCCAGCAAGGTATCGAAGCGAGGGAGCGCGACGAGCGCCCTTTGTATCTCGACGGACGCCGGGAAACCTGCCGCGTCCGCGCGCTCACCCACCGATCGCCAGACCGGCGTACGCACCGTGATCGCGGCATAACGCGGACCGCGCACAGCAACGTGCTGCGCTAACGTTCCGAAATGCGCTTGAAAATCCGCACGCGTTCGGTACACCAGTTCGAAGCCCGCCTCGATCTCGCCGAGTTGCACATACGGTTCGGGCGCCACATCGATCAGATGCAGCGCGCTCAAGGCAACTGCGCCATTCGGATGGCTCTGCCACTCGCTGCGGAAAACGAGCTCGGGCGTCAGGTGCTGGCAAAAATAAACGCGGCCTCCGTCAAGCTGGCCCGGCTTCAGCCGCACAGTGGTGAAGCGCGCGTCGGCGGGGGGCTTGCCATCAAGCTCGACTGGCCGCGAAAAGGTCTGCGGCGGCGTGGCGTGGAAACCAGCACGCTGCAAGGTATCGAAGGTCGCAGCGGGATCGTCGATGCGGAACACAAGGCCATCGGGACCCAGTGGACTCGACACAATCTCCTCGCGCACGGTCTTGCCATCGGCAGGCAAGCCGATGAGTTCAAGATAGTGGTCATCGAACACGATCGCGTGATTGATCGATCCAAGCGTGTGATACCCGCGCGGCGCGACCGTGAAGCCGAGCTGCTCGAAGGTGCGCTGAGCAGCGTCGGTATCGAAACGCGTGTTGATGACGAGATGGTCGAGCTTCAGCATCAGGTTCTGGCCGGCACTGTGGTCGCGGCTGGGGTTGCGGTCGCCGTTGAATAAGCGCCGCGGCCGCTGGCAACGAGCTTGCCGTCCTTGTCGAAGACCTGAGCTTCGGACACGGACACTTGCGAACCGAACTTGATCACCTTGCCCTTCACCGTCAAGTCGCCCTGGAACGCGGCGCGGTGATAGTCCACGCGCAGGTCGATGGTGGGCACGCCCCCTCCCGTCTTCGATACCAGCGCCCAGTCCGCCGCCAAGTCCACGAGTGCGGCGAGAATGCCTCCGTGCGTGTAGCCCTTGTCCGGATTCACGACCCATTCTTCGCGCCACGTGGCGCGGAGTTCGATCTCGCCTTCACTGACCGATACCACTTTCAAACCCAGCCATTCGTGAAACGGGCCACGCCGCAAACGCGCCTCAATATCCTGCGCGCTCGGCAATGTTGCTTCGCTCATGATGTTTTTCCTCAGCTTATCTCATCAATAGACTCACGGATTGACCACGACCTTGCCCAGCACTTCGCGGTCGCGAATCAGGCGCAGTCCTTCGGCGGCTTGCTCCAACGGCAACGTCCGGTCGATGGCCGGCACCAGTTCACCGGCCGCGATCTGATCTAGCAGCGCGCGCAGGTTTTCATCGTAGAAACTGTTCGAGCCGATGATCTTCAGTTCGAAGCTCCAGATGTATCGAAGGTCTTCGGCGGGTGCGTGACCAGCGGTTGCGCCACACACGAGCAGCGTGCCGCCTCGCTTCAGGCACTTCAGCGATGGCACCCAGGTGTCGCCGCCGGTGAAATTCACCACCACGTCCACCCCGCCCTCGTAAGTCCGGCGTTGCGGCTTGCCGTACTCGCCGATTGCCCACTTCGAGAAGTCCGTAGTTTTGTAGTTCACCGTATGATCCGCGCCGAGCGCTTTCAGTTGCTCGCACTTCTCGTCGCTGCCGGCACACGCGATCACCTCGGCGCCCAGTTGCTTCGCGATAAGAATGCATGCCGTGCCCACCCCGCCGCTCGCGCCGAGAATCAACACGCGGTCACCTGCTTTCACAGTCTTGTGCGTGACCAGCATGCGGTGGGCGGTGCCGTACGCTACGGGCAACGCGGACGCGGCGTCGTAACTCACGGCGTCCGGTAACACGATCAACTGCCCGACCGACACCAGGCAGTATTGCGCCATGCCGCCATCGAGCATTTCGCCCATCAAGCCTTTCTCCGGATACAGCGGATTCACTAGCACACGGTCTCCCGCCTTCCAGCCCTCCACGCCGTCACCCAACTCTGCGATTTCACCCGCCATGTCGAGGCCGATCACCACCGGAAACGGTACCTTGATGCCGGGCATGCCCTTCACGGTAAACACATCGTGATAATTGAATGACGACGCATGCACGCGAATCACCACGTGCCCGGAGGTTGCCTTCGGCACGGGTTTGTCGGTCACCACGTGGAGTTGATCAAGGTCGCCGTGCTGGTTCAGCACGAGCGCCTTCATGGTCGATGGAATGGCTGTTGTCACGGTGTCTGCTCCATTGAATGTCAGGTTATTGGATCGTTTTCGATGCGGCGTACGGGCCGGTATCGAAGAGATCGGTCGGCAGCGTGCCCTTGATCACACCGCCATCCACGAAGATCTGATGCTCGCGCTTGAGTGTTTCCAGATCGATCGGCTCGAAGGTCACGCGATTGATGTCCGACCAGCGCGCGGCGTACGCTTGCGCGTCCTCGGCGGGCAGATTCGCGCTCTTCTGCAGGATTGCCGCCACGTCGCTCTGATGCGTCGCTCCCCATTGCAACGCCGCACGCATGCCTGCGATCAGCTTCGCCACGTCCTGCGGATGCTGCGCAAGGTAGTCCGCACGGATCGCGCTCACACCTATGTAGGGCGTTGCGTCGGACTTGGTCAGCTTCTTCCACTCACCGCCGAAACTTCCAAGCCGCTTGACCTTCAATTCCTTCAGTTGTGCGATGGTTACTGAGCGTAACGCAGCTGCATCGACCTGCTTTTGCACAAGGAACTGGGCGAGCCGCGCTTCATTTCCAGGGACGATGGAAAAATCGTTCGCCTTGATGCCGTCGTTACCCTGCAGCACCGCGGTGGCAATCGCCGCGACCGAACTGCCGGGCGGTGACATGCCGACCTTCTTGCCACGCAGGTCGGCGAGCGATTTGATCGGCGAATCCTCCGCCGCGACGAATTCGACATCGGCGGGTTGTGTCGCAAGCACGATCTTCAGCGGCACGCCCTCGGCCGCCGTGCTGAAAACAGCGGCGGCCGGCGCGGCGAACGCGAAGTCGATCGCGTTGGCTGCCAGCGCGCGATTCGGCGCGTTGACATCGGAGAAACGAATGAAGGTGACGTCAAGGCCGCGCTGCTGCAGGAATTTTTGCGCCTCGAGCACCGCGCCAAAACCCAGACTCACACCGCTCGTCCAATAGCCAATACGCATGGGTTCAGCATGCACCGTTTGCACGACGCCGAGTATTGCGGTGGTCACAAAGGCGGTTGCCACCGCCACTCGCCTGACTAGTGAATTGCCTTTCATGGTTCCTTGTTCCCCGTTAGATCAGTCGGTCTTTTTCCAGCGAAACAGGCGGCGCTCGAGTGGCTTCAACACACCCGCTTCGAGCAGCAGCATCAGGGCAACGAGCGTGACGGTCCACGCGAAGACCTGATCGGTCTGCACGAGATCGGCCGCTTGCCGCAGGCGGTAGCCAATGCCGTTCGACGACCCGATAGTCTCAGCCACCAGTGACACACGCCAGCCGAAACCGAACGCGAGGCGCGCGCCAGCGAAAAAATGCGGCAGGATGGTCGGCAGGAAAATCTTGCGCATGATCTGCGTCTGCGACATGCGAAAGCTGCGCGCGAGCTCAACGTGGTTGCTGTCTACTGTCAGTGCGCCCTGCCATACGTTCGTCAGGATCAGCGGCATTGCCGTCATGAACACCACGAAGATGGTGGTTGCGTTCGAGATGCCGAACCAGATGATGGCGAACACCGCCCAGATCGCGGAGGACACGGTGTTCACAATCGACAGCAGCGGCTCGAAGAAATGCGCCACGCGCGGATTCGAACCAAGCGCGATGCCAAGCGGCGCACCGACAGCCGCTGCCAGCAAAAATCCAGCCACGACGCGATACAGCGTGATGCCAAGGTCATCGAAGAAGGTGCCGCTCTGAACGAGTCCCACAAATGCGTGCGCGACTCTCAGCGGTCCAGGCAATACGAACTGCGGCATGCGCAGCGACGCGAGCCACCATGCCGTCAGCAGCAGGACGACGAGCACCACGCGTTGCGCAACAGTTGACGCGAACGAACTACGCGGAACAGTGGACATAGGTCAGATCAGAAGACGCAATTGGCGGATCGCCTCGGCCACGGTGGGATCGGTGGCGCTACGCGGACGCGGCAGCTCGACATCGACAATCTCGCGCACGCGGCCGGGACGCGGCGCGAGCACCACGACTCGATCCGCAAGCACGATCGCTTCCTCCACGTCGTGGGTCACGAACAGCACAGTCATGCGTTGCATCGCGTGAATGCGCAGCAGCTCCTCATGCATTTGGGAGCGCATCTGCGGGTCCAGCTTTGAAAACGGTTCGTCCATCAGCAGGATGCGGGGACCAGTGACAAGGCTCCGTGCGAGGGCAACACGACTGCGCATGCCGCCCGATAGCTGATGGGGGTGGGCATCGGCGAAATCTTGCAGTCCGACCAGATCGAGGACCGCGTTCGCGCGGGCATGGCGCTCCCGAGCGGGAATAGCGGGGCTCGCCGCTTCAAGGCCGAACTCGGCATTCGCACGCGCGGTGCGCCAAGGCAACAGGCGGTCTTCCTGGAACATATACGAGAGCGCGTTACGATCCTTCGTTCCTTCTGCCCGCTTGCCGTCGATCCAGAGTTCGCCGGTACCCGGTTCCAGCAGTCCTGCAACCATGTTGAGCAGCGTGCTCTTGCCGCATCCCGATGTGCCGAGGAGCGCCACTATTTCACCTTGCGCGACATCGAAGGATACGTTGTCCAGAATCTTTAGCAATCCGAAGTGTTTTCCTACGCTGCGTAGTGAGATGGCAGCGGAGATGGCAGCGGAAATCGCAGTGCTCATCGGCGAAGCTCCGCCACCGTGTAGAGCGGCAACGATGCGCCCGCGCTGGAAAGACTCGCATAGACCTTCTCCATTGTCATGCTCTGGAACGTCTCTATATGACGGCGCGCAATAGTCTCCGCCCGGCGTTCATCGCCCGCAATGAACGCGTCGATCATTGCATTGTGATCGTGCTTGATCTCGGGCTTGGTCCCCTGCACGCCAAAGCCAAGCGCAACGAGGCGCGACATTTCATCGAGCAGGCTCGCGAGCGTTCGATGCAAGCGCTCATTGCCGCTCGCCGCAGCTATAGCCAGATGAAATTCGCGGTTCGCGTCGAGAAAAACATCGATTTGCGCGGACAACGCCCGCTCCGGATGCGGCACGCGACACGCCGCTTCGAGACGCCGCAGCAACGCCACGTCAACGCGGCCGCAAGCCAGGCGCGCTGCCAGTGGTTCAAGTTGTACCCGTAGCGCGAACACTTCTTCCACGTCTTTCAATGTGATCGCTGCAATGCGGTAACCCTGTCGCGGCAGAGAACGCACGAAGCCTTCGTGCACGAGTCGCACGAGTGCAATGCGGCAACTGGTTTTACCGATGTCGTACTCCGACATCAACTGGCTCTCGGTGACGGTCGACCCGGGCATCAGCTTGCATGAAAGCAGGTCGCGGCGGATGCGTTCGTAGGCGTCATCGCCGCGTAAGACTGCGGGCGCTGACGGCGCAAGCAGTTCAGGAGATCGCACTTCGGATTCGTTATAGGTCATGGCCGTTAAGTTGTGAGCTGCTCACGACACGGAATTGATACGTTCAAGAAACTATCGTAGGCGTTTACGACATTTTTCAAAAACAAGTTATTTAAATAAGTAACTCCCGTGGGGAGATATCGTGGGAGGCTCAGGGGTTTATGACATCCGGGTCTTGTGCGAGGGTGCGTCCGTTGCCCGAGGGACTTTGCGGTCTTCTCCTTTCCAAGGGGGTGTAAATTCTGATGATTATCCGTAATCGTTAGGATAACTTTTATTGCTTGGTTCGCAATTAAGCAGCTAAAGAATGGGGGCAAGAGATCGAATTGTTGTGTGCTACGAGGGGAATTCGCCAACGGAGTTAAGCAGCCGCTGGTCTGGCCTGCAGTTTGCGTGTATCTGCTTGGCAAACTTTATTGGAGGTCAACCATGTTCAAGGCTCTTATTCCTTCTGTTGTTATCGCCTCAGCGCTTGCTGCGCCGACATTTTCGTTTGCTCAGGACAACACGCAAGTGACACGCTCCGCAGTAAAGACCGACCTTCAACAAATGGAACAGTCGGGCTATAACCCAGCGGCTGAGCGCACCACTTACCCGGACCAGGCCCAAGCCGCGGAACAGCGCGTGGAATCACAGCGCGGCGTAGCCGCTACGTCCTATGGCCCTTCTATGAGCGGCACTTCCGTTTCAGGCATGCGCTCACCGATGACCCCAGCGGACGGGGCGCACTCCATCTACTTCGGTCATTGAGGCGCCAGCGAGGATTGTTGGTCTGGAGGCCTCACGGGTAGAAAGGCGGCGGCTAGTGGGGGTTGAGCTGTTTCGCTTTTCACTCGACGGGTAACTGCGGCCGCGCGACCGTCGTGGGTCGCAAGCGTGTGGCAACGGCAATGCAGCTGCAGAACTGAAAGAGGCCGTTTCCAACTTGCGTTGGAAACGGCCTCCTTGATGTTTCAGTTGGGGTTGTTTGCTTGTTTCAGCGTTTGCTGCGAGAAGCAGTTGTATCGATTTCCGCTGCCTTTTAACCCATCTCGTTATACAGAAGTGTCATAGCCGTCGCGCAAGATCTGGATGGTGATCACAGCATCCATGACTCGCTGCATGCCAATCCACAGCGTCTTCGCGCCCGGTTCGCCGTCGCTCTTGCGCCCGAGGAATCCGCCCAGCGATGCGACCATCCGTATCATCTGGTTGAGCGTCGGTGGTTTTTTCGGACGCGCCTTCTTACAGAGCACGTGAGCGCCGTGTATCTCGTCAGCCGCGAAGAACAGCGACGCGTCCAACTCCGGACAGGTCCGTCCGACACGTATGAGCCGCGCTATACGCCACGATACGACCATGTACAGCGCGAGCGCCTTCTCCACCCGCTCCATCTGTGAGAGTTGCAGCGCCTCGACCCGGCAGGCGTTCTTCAGGACGTTGAAGAACATTTCTATTTCCCACCTCGCGCGGTACCAGTCAACGAGTTCGATGAGCGCATGCGCATCGCCCGCTTCGCGGTTGGTCACAAGACGCCAGATGACGGGCTTCACACCCGCTGGCGCATCCACTTCATACGCCTCGACGCAGGTGAGCGCGACACCGGCACGCCCGGGCAGCGTGACGCGCTGGCTACGCAGTTCCTGCCTCACTTCACGCGCCTTCTGGCCGCTGCGCCCGGGCAGCACGAAGCTGATGTGGCCGAGCACCTCACTGGCGTGCACCGTCTCCCATAAACTCGCTTCGCCCTTCAGGGCACGATTGTGCTGCGAGCGCATCAGCCAGTCCGCCGGTTCACCCAGTTCCTGCGCACGCTGCATGAGCGCGGCGATGTCGCCTTCACGATCGGCCACATACACCAGTCGCGTGTCAGGCAGGGCCCGTGCCTGTTCGGCCACGATCTCATAGCTTTCGATCCACCGCACACTTTCCCTGACACCGCCACGCCTGCCGTCTGCATCGCGTGGCTCGCGCGCCCACATCCATGCATTCACCACACCCAACGGCTCCCGATCCGGTGTCACCGCATAGGTCGCGTGAAGATACATGCCTACCTGTGCTTCATAACTGAGCGGGCCAGCCCCTTCGATATCCTGCCCGTTAAAGTTCAGCTCTGTCGTATCGGCAATGCACAGCACCACCGGCAACTGCCCCATGCGTGCCGTGGTACGGTCCCAATGCGGCTGCATCATGTCGCGCCAGTCGATGTGCTCATTGCCCAGAAAGCGATATGCCGCGATCGTCTCAGCCCAGCCTTCACACGCGCCCGGAATGCTGGCCGTGGGACGGCTGGCGAACCGTTTGACCAGCTCCTTCGCGCGCCGGTCTCGCCGTGGATCACCCAAATCCAGCGTTTCAAATTCCTCGTCCACCCATGCTCCCGCGTCGTCTCGGATCTTCATGCCGAAAATCCGAGAGTAAACGCGAAATCCGCATTGTTAACAACCCCCTTCGGACAACTTTGTTACTTCGCCATCGTTTCCCGAAGCGTCGAGTTGTGTATAAGGAGATGCTTTTAACCCGCGCACTTTATACCTGCTCGTCCGCCGTTTCGTTGAGCGTCCGCATTGCCGCTTTCTCCGCATTTGCCACATGCAGTCGCGCGGCTGCTCCCGCACCTTCCGAATCCCGCGCTTGCAATGCCTTGAACAATTTGTCGATTTCACGAAGGCTGGTTGGAAGGCGGTCCGGATGCATCAACGAAGTCACTCGCAGCAGGTTGACCCTCGAATACAAGCCCGCCAATATCTCTTTCACCAGTGCATTGCCACAGTTATCGAGCAATACATCATAGAGCTCGGTCTTGGCCTTGAGCACGCCCGCTTGATCGTTGGCCAACGCTTGCGCGCGTAGCACTTCTGCTTTTTCGCCGAACTGCGCGATGGCCTCGTCGTCCGCAAGTCGAGCAAATTCTCCGGCCGCGAAACCTTCGAGCAACCCTCGGATAGCATACAACTCAGTTGCCTCCTGCTTCGACATGATCGCGACGACTGGCCCCTTGTGCGGCACGCTGCGTACGAGCTTTTCGGCTTCCAGTCGGCGCAATGCCTCGCGAACTGATGTCCGGCTGACGCCTAGCGTCTCACACAATTCACGCTCGATGAGCCGCGCGCCCGGTGCGAAGCGACCGGACATGATGGCCTGTCGAAGCGCATTTTCCACCTGATGGCGCAGCGTTTCCGGCCGCACCAACCCCATTTCGGTTGTCATTATTGTATTCCCGTCCGACAAAGATCACGTCGGCATGATACTTGATGCACCCTGTCAAAAAGGATGATCTGAAGGCCAGCTTTGCGCTGTTGAGGCGAGGTGTCCGGGACTTGCGATGAGCCTATCCGATTGAATGATTGTCGGACATAGGTGCTTGCAATAATCGATGACTCTGGGGCTGCTGGACGCCGTAGTTATGCGCTCCTTTGGAGGTGGTTTTTTGATCATACGATTTGGGTTCGAAGCAGGATGTGTCCACCGGTTCACGCTTTCGTGGGCGGAAGTTCGCTGACCGACCATACGGTGCATCCCCTCGTGAGCGATTTTACGAGTGACGGGGCGCACCCTTTTTGGAAGCGGGTGGTGTCACCCGACTCGCTATCGGGCTCTGCCCGTGATGAAAGCAGATGCGCAAGCAACTGACCGTTAGTTGCGACTGAGCAAATGCTATCAAACTGACCATAGAGCCCGGTTCCTCCGCAGCGTACCTGGGAGGTTCGTTCGGTTCGATCGGGTTTCTAAGGGGGTTGTCGTATTTCGCCGCATCCAGCGGCATGAGCGACTTGATATTTGCCCGGGAAATAACTCGACACGCGTGCGCTTGCAACCAGTGACGGGGAATACGGTGGGTCGGGTTCTTAAGGGGATCCCGATGCCATTCACGTCCCGATATGCGTACGTCATGCAGATCGATCAGCGTCCATCGTCCAGCGATTACGGAGAGCGTCCCACGCCCATCACTCCGCGAAAACGGACTGAAGCGCGCAATTAACTGCTTACCTTAGAACTTCGCCCGGAACTCCCGTCAAGCCGTGTATCACGAGAATCCAAGGAGACGCCGGCACATGAAGCCCGGAGCATCTTCTTCATCTCGCTGAGGCGATCGTTGATCGTTGATGTCCTTGTTCGCGGCATGGCATGTCCGGTTGACGCCGTAGCCTTGGGCTGAACGGCATGGTTGTTGTCGCACTTCAATTGGAATGCAGTGACCTGATCGGACGTTGCTCGGACGACCTCCCTTGCGTTCAGCGCAGCGACGAACGCGGCTGCCCACTGGCCGGTGGAGACGCGTGGCCTTGCTTCCCGGTAATCGTGGACGATGATCGAGTCGGCTGTGCTGGAGACCGTGATGAGGCGGGTGTTGGCAATATCGATAAACACGTGTCCAGCACACTGGAGCACGGCGGCGTCGATACTCGCGGCGCGTGCCTTCTCTTCGGCCAGTCGTTCTGCGGCGAGTCGCTTGGCACGTATCTGATGTCCAAAATCAACCGGGGACCGGAGCAGGGCGCGAAGATAGCTTATCGGGCGCTTCGCATTTCGCAAGTGCTCCCAGGTGGCTTCAACTACGTCGGAGAGCAGCTTTGCCTGCGCCTTCGCTTCTCGCATGAGTTTAAAAATCAAAAATTGACGAAAACCCAAACTCAGCAAGCGCTGGAGATCCACTGGGAGCTCTCCTGGTTGTCTCTTTTGATTCTTAGGGAATAGATCCTTATATATAGCTCCGTCTGCCACCGTGACACACGGAGAGGTAAATGAATGGGCAGGTGCGCTGAGTTTCCCGTCGTCCGGCGAAGTTAAATGAGCGGATTGACCAGCAGCGAGCTGGCGAGCCGAAGATTGCGTAGGGGAAGCCGAACCTTCGGAAAACGGAGATTCAGAAGCCTGAGTTCCGCAAGCCTGAGACATATACCCGAGGACGATGGCGGATTTCTCCGTGAGGTGCAAATAGGCGCGCCCAAACAAGCCAGCGGTCCCGAAGCGCTTCTGCGGCACGCGCTCGATCAGGCCGGCTGCTTCGAGATCGTCCAGGCTTCGATAGAACGTGCGCATCGATTGCATGGCACGCCCGGTCAAAAGCTCGCGGCGGGCGAATATGGCGGCGTATGGACGGTTGGCGTCAACGGTGCGTGCAAGTGCGGCCAGCACGGCGCGAGCGCGAGCAGGGAGTGCCGGAAAGTTCGCCGCACGATGCGCGGCCCGGAATACGACCCAAGGGAGATTTGATTGACCGGCGAGAAATTCATCCAGCGCGGTTTGGTCGGTATCGACTGAGTCGTCGGAGGGTGGAAGAGGGTACACGTCCCCCTCGCCAGCAACGGAAAGTTGCGCGATAAGCATGTCACACGTCCATTTCTTCAAAATGGAAGAGAAACGCTTGACTGCCGATCGCTATCCGCTACACTTCGAGGTGTTGGGCCTTTATCCGATTTCCGTCGGAGAAATGCAGCGGTGGGCAAGCGACAGCGAAGCCCGGTTACTCAAAAGCCTTCGGTTCCCGCCGAAGGCTTTTGTTTTTCCTGCATTGAAATCAGTTCATGATCGTTCTCGGTCGTTTGGCTAAGTCCATGATTTTTAAAGGTTCCCTATTAGGGAAGTCCTGAATCTCGATCCGGGACTTCAGGGTACTGATGTGCTACGCGCTAAGTCATTGATTTAAAGCAGTTCCCTACTAGGGATCACTGCTTTTCGAGTTCCGACTCAATGAACGCGTGAATTTTTTCTGCCCATTGCTCGGCTTCGTCAGCAGCTTTACCTGAGAACGAGACCCCGACCACTCCGTTTCGAGCCGAGATCTGACAAACCTTCTTGGCTCCGCGTTTGACAACCAAGGGTTCGTGCTTCTCGCGGGGCGCCCGGTCCGGCTTCGTTGCCGCTACCGCTTGCGCCTGGGTGTATGCGTCATCCGCCAACAGCCGCTCGATTGCGGCCTTCACCTTGTCTTCCCGACCCTCCGCCACCGCCTTGGCCATTTGCTCGGCTGCATTACTTCCCAGGCGCTCAGGCCGAGTCGCCAATAATTCCTTGGACTCGTCAGGCAGCAGATCGAACTTCATGATTCGCCCGACGTGCGAGTCGCTAATGCCGGCAGCCTTCGCCAAATCCTCTTTCGTAATCCCCGTTGAGTCCTGAAGCGATTTGAAGCCCCAGAATTTCTCAAAGTCCGAAAGAGTAGGTGATAAGAGATTCGAGAAGAACGCGGCGTACTCGACCATCGACGCGTCGATGTCCAGCACAATGCCGTCAATCTCGGTGCGACCCAGCTCGCGATACACCGAAGCCCGGTTATGACCGGCCACGATGTCGTACTCGCCGTCATGGCGCTCGCGCACCGTAATAGGCTGGGCGAGCGGATATGTGGTCAGGTTCGCTTTAAGTTCGGCGTACTCTGTCGGCGTAAGGCGTCGACGACGGCCCGGGATCTCGTGAAGCTTGTCCAGCGGCAGTTTGCCGGGCGCACGCTGCTCCAGTGCCCGTTTCAGCTTGTCAATTTCAGCCTGCTGGCTGTGAACCCGCCCTTGAAGACCGATCAACTGCCCAGGCGCGGTGCGAGGCGCGACCGGTTCCGAAGGCGTATCAATACCATCGTCGTCTAGCCGAATACCTGCTGCCTTTGCCTTTTGTTTCGCTGCTGTAGACATGCTTACTCCTTGTCCCAGAGGTAACAAACCTTGCTGTCGATCAGATCAACAACCTGGTCATACGGCACGCGGATTCGTCGAAGCGTAGCGGCATTGCCGTCGTAATTCGGGAAGTCGTACACCGTTGAAAAATCGTTGGTGGTCGTCCGGGCAAGGTCCGTTTCCGGGATCTCGACCGGCAAAACGCGCTCGCCATAAGTCGTAATGACCCAGTCGCGAACAATGGACGCATTCGCCTTGTTCGGCATACGCGTCACCAGGATGTCGATGAAGTCGAACACCTTGGCTTCATCCGCTGACTCCCCGAACTGCTTCATGCCGGAGACCATGTCGGAGAAAAGCGACCAGAACTGGACCATTGACGCGAACGAGAGCGTGTCCGGCATCACCGGCACAATGACCCCGTCCGCCGCGAAAAGCGCATTGATGGTCAGGTAACTCAACGTGGGCGCGGTGTCGATGATGATGTAGTCGTACTCGTGCTTGAGTTCCTTGAGCCCGTCGTTCAGCACGTTCCAGAACTTTGCACTCGGCGACGCGTGAACGCGCGCCGGGAGCATGAATTCGGCGTTGAACAGATCCGTGGATGACGGGATCAGGTCAAGGTTTTCCCAATACGTCTGCATTGGCAAATGCTTCATGTCGAAGGTTTCGCCGCTGACGTAAGCCTCGATCAAGGGCAAAATAGTCTGGTCGCCATTGATTTCCGCGTGCGGGTTGATCCCGTACAGCGTGGTCGCACTGCCCTGCGGGTCCATATCTATATGGAGGACGCGCCGGCCGTGGCGCAACGACAAGCCTTGCGCCAGCACCATGGACGTCGTGGTCTTGGTGACGCCGCCCTTGAAGTTGCCGATTGCGATGACTTTCCCGTCTTTCCCAGGCGGACGTTGTCTTGGCTTGCGTTCCGCCTTGACCCATTCAATGGTTTCGGCGAGCGTAAACTGCCGCGCGGCCCCAGGCTTCTCCTGAGTGCCTTGAGGCAGTTCTCCTTTCTTGATCAGATAGGAGAAGCGGGCTTTGTCGATGCCGCACAGTTCCTGCAGTTTGCCGCTCGGGAACGCCGGGGCAACCTTCCGTGGGAACGGCTGGAGCATTTGAGTGCGAATTCGCTCGAGCATTTTCGCGGAGCGAGCCGCCAAATTGACGAGGTCGTCCGGCGTCACCTCAATGGGTGGCGTCGAAAGGTTAATATCCATGCGTTCTTCTTCCCGGTGGCTCTGGTTCTACCAAAAACGTTGATTCACCCTTAAAAGGTAGAACCGACGGTAACCGAAGACTAAGAGGTATACGGAGTAAACGCAAGTAAACTTTGCCGGACCGGGTAGCCGCAAAGGCACGTGGTTGTTGGGCTTCGAGGAAAAAGTTGAGAAAAGACTTGAGGGAAATCGGGGGTGTTGCGACGCTTTAGGTCTGTAGATTCAAGCGTCAGCGAGGAATTTCTTGCTGTTAGCGCGTCGACAAAACGCCGCTTTTACCGTTAGCGAACGAACCGCGACGACCAGCCTTCACGTAAAGAAGCGTCGTGGAAAGGTTGGCGTGACCGAGGCGGAACTGGACCTCGCGGCAATCTGTGCCGCTTTCGAGTGCATGATGCGAGTGGGTGTGGCGGACCCAATGGGTGCTCGCATTGAAACAACGACGTGAATCGAGCAGATTTTGCGGTGTTGAAAGAAGTGCGGCCCAGGAGAAAAGCCGTCGGAATACCTGCCCCATCCCGTCGGGCGTCAGTGAATTGCCGGTGCGAAAATGTGCCAGGAGAGGGGTGTCGGCCGGACAAGCGCCGGGGTCTCCGGGCAAACCGCGGGCTCGCAGGCTCTCAAAAATCAATTCCATGACGGCCTGTGGGACCGGAATGGTTCGCGCCGCACGGCCTTTTCCGGGGATTGCAAGTTGCCAGGCATTGGCTGATGTGCTTTCAAGCCTGCTTCCTGACACGCTTTCCAGCGCGGGCCGGAACAGCCCGCCAGTTGTTGCATGCGCCAGCTCCGCTCGCCGCAGCCCGGTTGAGTAGGCAAGATTCAGCGCCAGATAGTCGCGTAATTCCCGTTGAGAATACCGGTCACGAGAGGCCGCCTGGACCACGCTCTGCCACTCCCCATGGTTCAGCGAGCGGCCTGAAACGTCAATTCGCGGGCCAATCGCCACCGCCGGGGCACTCGAAAACGGGTTGTGCGCCCAATAGTTCTGCTCGACCAGCCACTGCCCCATCGCGTGGAGAATTGCACGCGCTGTTTCCCGGCTGCGATTGGAGAGCGCGCCGACAAACGGTCGCCAATCCAGGTGAGTTCGCTCGATTTTCGCTCGTCCGATCCAGCGGGCCGCTGGCTGCGGATCGCCCAGAAATGTCCCGATATACCCCGCGCAGTCGGCGCCATCCAACGACGATAGCGCCTTTTTCTTTTCGTTGAGTGCCCACAGAAGCAGGCGCTCGGCCTCCCGGCGATAGGCGCGGGCGGTGTGCGGACTGTCTTGCCGAGTGGCAAGCCAAGCATCGATTGCCTGCAAATCTGTTTCCAGTGAACACGGCGAACCGGGGCTTCGCGCGCGGTTGGTACCGGCCGCCCCGTCTATTTCCGCGGGTACAGCAAGAGATTCGATTGGCACGATGCCGTTCTGGCGGGGCCGCACGAGCGCCGGATCGCCTTGAGCCAAGCGCCGGCGCGGAGTGAGCGCACGTCTGGACAGCGTATGGCGCAGCGAATCCGCGTGAAGAACGAGCCAGTCAACTATCCGGCGAGCCGCCTTTGGCCCGACACGCGCCACGCTTGCATACCAGCGATGGCCGCGCTGCTCGATGAATCCGAGGAGATCGGCGAGCGTATGGATACCCGTGTGCTGAAGTCGGCTTGCAGTTGCGGGCTCAAGCCAGCTCGCAACCGGGTGGTCCGGCTGCGGGGCCTGGACCAGACTGGCCTCCATGCGAGCGAGGGCGTCGATCTGACGCCGGCGCAGGCGGGCATTCCGGGTTGAACGCCGATCAACGCTCCGGCTATTTTCCTGGGGAAATTCCGCCTGATACAGCTCCAGCAATTCGGCTTCACTATGGAAACCGTTTGGATCGACGGATTCCCGATAGGTCTCAAGCGTCGGCATCTCGCTGGTTGCAAGCCGCTGTGCGTCAGGAATGCTGCCTGGTCTCAGGCGTAGAAGATGCGTGGCTTCGACATCGCGGGTGCGGCGCGCAGCGCCCGACAGGGTGTCGCGCAACAGGCCGATCAGACGTCGGGTCGCTCGGATATCGGTGGTTGCGTCGCCGTAAGTCGCATGCAGTTGCTCGAGCGACACGCCATCCAGATATCCGCGATAGAGCGCGAAATGTTCGCGAGTAAGCCGCTTGATTGAGCTGCGGTTCTCGGGATTGCGAACGGATGACGTAGGTAAAGCAGCTGGCATGAGTTATTTATGCTTACGTTTCAATAGCTTGGAGGGAGGCTACCAGCGTAGAGGCGGTTTGACAACAAAAAACGCTACATCTGATAAGTATACGGATATGGGCGAAGTTTGGCCGTACCCCGACGAGTCATTTGACGTCCAATGACTCGTCGGGATGAGATCGGTGGGGACGGAAATCTGGAGACGCCTATGAACGAAGCGGCGTCGAATGTCGATACTGGGGAGAGTTCTCCAGGTTCAGCGGCCGAAGAACAATGAGGACAATGCAACGTTGTCGTCACATTGAACGAATCGTGCGCGTCGGTCCTCGTCAGAGACCCACACGCACCATTACGACGAGTTACCAAAAAACCGCGGCGATTGCGTTACGCAGCGAGCGCTTCGGCCACCACGGTGGCCAGGGGCGTAGTCGGCCGGCCAAGGAGTTGACTCAACTGATGACTCTCATCGAAGAGTGCGCCCTTCGATGCACCCGTATCCGAGTCCGAGAGCAGCGCAGCCACAACTTCCGGCAACCCGACGCTGACCAGCGCGGCTTTGTACTCCGCCTCGGAGAGATTCCGGTATTCGACCTTCTTGCCCGACTGCCGCGTTACTTCGGCCGCGAGGTCGGCGAGGGTATAGGCGGAATCGCCGGCCAGCTCATAAACGCGTCCCGCCTGGGCGTCGCGAGTCATCACCAGCGCTGCCGCTTCCGCATAGTCCGCGCGTGCCGCCGAGGCAATCTTGCCGTCGCCTGCGCTGCCGAGGATCGCGCCGTGTTCGAGTGCGGGGGCGAGGCTGCGGGTGTAGTTCTCGGTGTACCAACCGTTACGTAGCAAAACGAACGGTACGCCCGACGCGCGCAGTGCCTCTTCGGTCTCGCGATGTTCATCGGCGAGTCCCAGCGGCGATGTATCGGCGCGCAGCACGCTGGTGTAGCCGATCAATTGCACGCTGTTGCGTTTCGCGGCATCGATTGCGGCGCGATGCTGGACTGCGCGCTGGCCAAGTTCACTCGATGAAATCAGCAATAACTTGTCCGCGCCCTTGAAGGCAGCCTCGAGCGTGGCCGGTTCGTTATAGTCGGCGCGCCGGACTTGCACGCCCAGCGCGGCGAGATCGGCCGCCTTCTCCGGGCTGCGTACGGCGGCAACAATTTCGCTCGCTGGTTGAGTCTTCAACAACGCTTTGATAACAAGTCGGCCAAGTTGGCCGGTGGCTCCGGTAACGACGATCATGATCAAACTCCTGGGATGAATGCGACAGAAACCGTACCGTATCGGATAAACTAACTTTTCGTAAGTACGTACGCCGAGGTAAGTATCCATGGACTCAAAAGTTGATTTGGCCCGCGACGGCGTGCCGTTGTCGGATCTGGTGCGTCGCGGTGAATTGCTCTCAGCGGATTGCCCATCGCGGGAAGTGCTCAAGCATGTCACCAGCCGGTGGGGTGTTCTCGTGTTGATGGTGTTGCTCGAGCAGACCTGCCGTTTCAGCGATTTGCGCCGCCGGGTGGATGGCGTGAGCGAAAAGATGCTTGCGCAGACGCTGCAGTGGTTGGCCGCCGATGGTTTTGTGATACGCACTGCGTATGACGAAGTGCCGCCGCATGTGGACTATCGGCTGACCCCACTGGGGGAGGAAGTCGCGCGCCAGGTCACGTCGTTGGCAGACTGGATTGAGGTGAATCTGTCGCGCATCCTGAATGCGCGGACGGTGGACGCGTAGAAGGATCAGCTCTGGTCAGCTACCGCGCGTGGTGTTGCGGCCGACGCGCTGCCCGATCACTTGCACGCCGCGCGGAAGCGTACGTTGCAGCGGCTGAAGTTGCTGGCCGTGCTGGCCGAGCCGGATCTGCCGCCCTATATGCAACGGATCGTTTAAGTGCCCGGGCAATACGGCTGACGGGAACTTATCGACGGCCAACGTCTGGAAGCGCAACGCTTTCGCTTGGCACAAGATTACCGCGCATCCAGTCTTCAAGCCCACAAGTGGCCATGCCGCGTTGGGCATTGAACGTCTTCGACTTGTCCCACGCCACGCCTTTTCCTTCAGCGAATACCGCGCGATATTTCTTGATCGAATTATCAGGATCCTCCGCCAGTTCGCGCTTCAGGTCCGGCACGCTCCACTCGGTACGATCCACGTTCAGGTCCAAAAGATCATCGACTGCATCGGCGAGCTGACGGTAAGTAATGGTGTCGCCGGCTATGTACACAATCTGATCGGCGATGCGCGGTTCCGCGAACACAATCTCGGTGGTCAGCGCGCCAATGTCATCCGCCGTCGTCACGGTCACGGCGTTGTCCCAGCTTCCCAATGCATTCACGGTGTTTTGGCCGAGGTCCACCACGCCAAACGAGGGTTCGAAGAGAAAGCTGGTAAACATGCCTGTTGATACGATCACCCATTCCGTCCGATCTTGCGAGCGCAGCAGGTCGCGCACGTCGAGCTGCTCGTCAAACAGATCCTGCGGACTACCCCGGCCGATGACATCGTAGTCGACGCCGAATTGCCACGGGAAATATCGCTTCACGTCCGCCTTCAGCACGGCGCGGGCGAGCTTGCGCTGAACGCCGCTGCCGCCCACGAACCCAGTGCACGAGATAACCGTATGGAAGCGGCCAAAAACAGCGGCAAGCGATTCTTCCGATTGCTGCGCCAGATCGCCCGGAAGCAGTTCGATGCCAAGCGAACGCAGCTCGGCAATGTCCTTCTGCTTGGCGGCATCTTGCGAATCAATTGTCGACGGGCGCAGGAGAGCCGCGATAGAAATGACTGACGCCGGCGTAGCGCGGCGCGCCAGACTGCGCAACATGGCCATGCCGAGTTCGCCGGCACCCAGCACGAGAATAGAATTAGCATGCGACATACGAGTACCCTTTTAGCTTGAGAGAAGTTATTGGAAGCGCGTGCTTGCGCGACCCGTCATCACCGGCTTAACGCTCCGCAGTGCTTTGAAGGGGAAGTCAGAGGGGAGATCAGCCGGACACTCGGAAGTCTAGGGGCGGGGAGGCGTTGCATTGTTCGCCGACACGGAAATGAGAACGCGTGTGCATCGAACGATCCGGCGGGAGAGGCCGGAGGTAAGTGCAGGACGAACACCCTTGCCGAACTTTCCGAACTGCCCGCAGCCGACAAAATACGAACCGGACACCTACCCCGTTCATGGACAAACTTCAAGCGATGACAACTTTTGCGCGCGTCGTCGAAACGCAGAGCTTCAGCAAGGCGGCAGAGACGCTGTCAATGCCCCGGTCATCGGTCACGACGCTGATCAAGAATCTTGAGCGGCATCTGGGTACACCGCTGCTTCGGCGAAGTACGCGGACGCTCAGCCTCACCGATGCGGGCGAGCGCTACTACGCGTCATGCCGGGCAATCCTGTCGGACATAGCTCAGGCAGAGAGCGGCTTGCTGGCGGACGCAACAACTCCGCATGGGCGAATACGGGTGGGTATGCCGGGTGTACTAGGCCGCGCGATCGTGTTGCCGCGGCTGCGGGAATTCGAGCATCTTTTTCCCGGCATTGAACTCACGCTGGTTCTCAGCGATCGCCCCGTCGATCTGATTTACGATGGTATTGATTGCGTCATCCGAACCGGCGAGCTGACTGATTCCACATTGACCGCACGCAGGCTGGGCGAACTGAACTGGCTGACCTGCGCGGCGCCGCGATATCTGAAGGAGTACGGAGAACCTGACGGCGTCAAAGCGCTGAGTGCTCATCGCGCGGTCAACTATATATCGAACGCCACGGGCCGGCCGCTTGACTGGCGCTTTAATGTCGATGGTGAAAGCGTCGCCATGACTATGCCAAGCCGCTTTGCCGTCAACGAAACAGAAGCGTATTTGCAATGCGGCCTGGAAGGATTGGGACTGATCCAGTTGTCGGAGTTTGTCGCGTCACCGTACCTCGAAACTGGGCGTCTCAAAGAGGTTCTGGCAAGCGTCCGATGCTCGCCCGTACCCATTTCAATCGTCTATCCGAACGGTAGAAATGCGGGCGCGGCAATCAAGGCTTTTGTCGATTGGGTCATCCAGATTTTTCCGCAAAGCGGCGTCAATCCGGATGCAGGATCAAGATGAAAAACCGCTTCAGGACATCTTCAAGGCGCACCCAGTACCCGGCCGTTGATCTTCTCTCCGTACATCGAATTGGGTGACTCGTGATACTTCGCACGGGTCGCCTCGACGGAGCCGGCAAAGCGCGGATCCTGTGGCCGCTCCTGACTATCCATGAACGTTGCAACGTCCCACGCTTGCTGGTCAGTCAGCGTATTGCCTAAACCCAGTGGCATGTTCGCCTTGATGAACCCGGCGGCGTTCTGAATTTCGCCCATCCCCGCGCCCCAATTAAAAGAATGCGCTCCCCACAGCGCGGGAAAAACTGCCTTGCCTCCACTCGACTGACCTTGCCCATCCGCTGCATGGCACAAGGCGCAGTGCTGTGCGTAGACTTGACTGCCCCGCGTGTAGTCGGCCTTCAGGGCGGGCGGGGGCAGCTTGGGGTAACCCTGTCCGGGAAGCTTTTCACCCACCGGGGCGCCTTTCGCCAGCCAGAAGGCGTAAGTCTCGAGTGCGACGAGCACGGGGTCGCCAAGTGGCGGCGCCTTGCCGTTCATGCTGTAGCGGAAGCATCCCTGCATACGCTCGGCGAACGAATTGACGTGCCCATTCTTGCTTCTATACGCCGGATATAAAAGATACGCTGCCCACAGCGGGCTTGAATCTGGCTTGCGCCCGGCGTCCAGATGGCAACTCGCACAATTCAATGCGTTGCCGACGTACTTCCCCGCAAATTCCGGCGTGTCAGTAAAAATCTGCTCTCCTAACTTGATCGATTTGCCAAACTCGTTAGTCGGCATCGACGCTTCCGCCGGTGGCGTGAACGCTTTCGCAGCGGATGGCGTGGCGTCGGGCGTCGAAGCATCGGCCGCGTACGTGATGCCGCCTGTCGCACCGAAAGCTGCGACAAACAATCCGGCGAGCGTTCCTCTGGAGAACCACGATTGACTGATCATTGTTTGCTCCCGGCAGGCGCCGCGTTGTTCGATGATCCGACATTGCCCGCGTAGTAAACGGCAACCGCCGAGATGTCCGTATCGGAGAGCTTGCTCACGACAACGGGCATCAGCGCCATCGGACCCGGCGGCCGTGCGCCCATCTTCCATCCATGCAATTGGCTCTCAATATACGCGGCCGGCTGGCCGGCCAATGGCGGGAATGCTGTGCCCACGCCAATGCCGCCAGGGCCGTGGCATTGGGCGCATGCTGGAAGGCCCTGATCCCATCGCCCGCGGGTGGCGATCCACGCACCTGTGTCCGAGGGGGTTATAGCGGTGCTGTCGCCGGCTTTTATTCCCGCAGGCGGCGGCAGAGAACTAAAGTAAAGCGCAACAGCACTGCGTCCATTCGACGACAACAGCTTCGCGAACGGTTGCATGATCGTGCTCTTGCGTTCTCCATTGGCGAACGCCGATAACTGTTCGGAAAGGTAGGCGGCATTGATACCGGCTAACCGGGGAAAGCCAGCCGCGGCGTTGCCTTCGCCTTTCGCACCATGACAACTGATGCATGCAGCGACGCCCTTCGCGGTTCCCTGTGTGGCGATCGTTTTCCCGACCATCATGTTGTCAGCCCGGGCAGTCGATGCGAGCCCCAAGACAATTGCGACAACACCCATGGCAAGCGCGCATCGTGATGACACATTTGTAGCTATAGCGCTCATGTCGTCTCCTGTTGAGCGTCACTTCGCGTAGTGAAAGCCGGCTTGCTGGAGCTCAGGCAAGGTTCCCACTGCGCCGGGTGTCACGATCGCGCTGGGGATGATGTGGTTGGTGAGCTCCGCCGCGAGCGCGTCCAGGGATAGCTTGTCGGGATTCGTGTTGGCGCCGATCAGCCTGGCAGCCAGTTCCCAAATCGCGTTATGGCATGACAGAAAGACGACCCCCCGGCGTTGCAACGCGGGAATGCTGTTGTCATGCGATGAAAACGCGCCCTGCGCATTCTCATGATCTGCTACGCCCGGCGAACCAGCCGATTTGTCGTCGAGCAACGAGTTGTTCGTGAACTTGTCACCCGCCAGTTTCGCGAGACCGTACTTGTCCCACATCGTTTGCTCGAACAAGGCCAGATGTGCCGACCCGTGGGTCGCGGAGACAACGAGGAATTCAGGATGTTTGTAGGACCAGATCTGCGCATTCAGCGAGTTGCGCATCAGGTTGAGCCATGGTCCGCCAATCTCCGTGTTATCCCACACCTGCCGTTGGCCACCGCGATACCCAATCACTTCCGACAATGCCTCGTGGTCCCATTGGTCCGGCCGCTCGAGAATCATCGGCACGGTTTTGAAATCGCGTCGCCGCGGGGCTTCCTCCAGGCGCTTGACGAGCTGAGCCAGACTGGATGCGCCGTCAGGTAACAGGGTGGAGGCTTCCGCGGCGATGGCCCGTGCCTGACCTGTCGCGCTCAGGATCACCGTGCCGGCTGTGAGTCCGAAGGTCTTCAACGCGTTGCGCCGTGCTTTTTTGTCTGTCATGTTCACTGTCTCCGAGTGAGGGTTCAAAGCCGGTTGAGGAAGCAACCCGATTAGATCCGTGTGCACCGAAGGGGGTGTCCAGCCCCGCTTTGCGAAGATTGCCGCGCCTTCTTGTCAGAGCGCTCAAGAGCCCGACGGCCCACATACCGTATTGATAGACAAATAATTGATTAGTTATCCTTTGATACGGCAAGCGGATAAAACTGGCTGAGCGCCTGATTGAACGTCGCTTTGGAGAAGGGGCCCAGATGCGCCGCTAACAGCCGGCCGTTTGCGTCGTAGAAAAGGGTGGTTGGAAAGCCAACAGCGCCTACTGCTTTCGCAACGGCGTGCGCGGGATCAAGAAGGGAATTTCGGATATGTAGATCTTGCGATTCAAGGTAAGCATCGACATGACCCGCTGTTTCTCCCTGATTCACAAACACGAGGTGGACGCCGGGGTGGTCAATTTGTGCCCGCGCAAGCACGGGCATTTCGGACTGGCACGGGCCACACCACGACGCCCAGAGATTAATCACAGTCGGACGACCGTCCCTTTTCGTGAGAGCTTGTGAATCGCCGTCGCGATTCATCAATGCGATCGACGGAATGGTCTCGGGCGTTTTATATAACTCGACAGCAGCATTCGCGAGGCCCCAGACCAGTACGCCCGACGATACGGCGATAACCAGCGATTTCCGGATCGCCGGTAAGCGAAAGAAAAATCGTGCGGTCACACAGAGCCCGCCAAGGACACCCGCGATAAGGTCGAACCCGAGATCGCGAATATCGAACATTTTTAGGAAGTCATCCTGGAAGTCGGGGAAAAAGCGAATGACAAACGACAAGCGCGCAACCAGCAACCCGACCCAAACGCTGGTGAAGAGTGCCCGTTGAAGCTTCTGCTCGCCATGACTTACGAATTGTGCAACAGCCAACGCCACCGCGACACTCAACAAGAAAATCAGCGGGTGCAGGGGTAACGCGATCGGGCCTATGTTCACTTCCAACCCCATGCTTCTCGCCGTCTATAGCGTCATCAAGCTGTATCCATCGTGTTGTAAAACGGTAATGGTCGTGAGCGCTGACAGCGAGCGCGTGACCCCGGGGAGAAGTCCATCCTGCGTGAAATCGTTGCCGATCAGCGCCTGCGCGCAAACCGATACCTCAACGCCCGCGGCCTGCAACGCAGCAATGACACGCACATTGGGGTTTGGCCTTCCGTCGAGGGCCTGGTATTGCGCGTCGTTCAAAACACTGGATGTTGCTTCGCCGTGGATAACGGCGACACATTGAAGGCGATCGGGCGTCACACCGGACATCCTGTACAAGTTCACGGCTCGCGCAACACGTTCGAGTCCCGCGTTAGGGGCATCAGGTTTTTTACCCGGAGCGCTGACGGAGAAGACGATTTTGTATGTCGCGTGCGCATCCGGAACATGAACCGCGCCCTCGATCCAATGCGCTTTACCGAATTGCTCGATGACTGGGCTGCCGTCAATAGAATGATCTTGCGTCATGATTTTCCCGCATCGAGTGGCATATTGGGTTGATCCAGAGTTGACGCGCCGGTGCGGCGTTGGCTGTCCGAGAAAATGATAGTCCTTGGACGGAAGCGGTCGAAATTCATCGCGCCTGCCATGAGTGATACAGCATATAGGCAGCGACCGAAATGATCATCGCGGAGAAAACGCGATTCAGCGCGCCGCGCTTGCGTGCAAGGCGGCTTGCCGCCTGCGCGCCAGCCAAGCCGCCAACCACACCGCCGCCGACAAATTCCGCCGCAACCAGCCAGTCGACCTGACCCGAGAGCGAGTAGTTGATTGCTGTCGTCAAACCAAACGAACCCACCGCGAATAACGACGTGCCGATTGCATCGACGATCTGCATTCGACCCGCGAACATCAAGCCCGGGACCACCAGAAAACCTCCGCCGATCCCGAAGAATCCCGACAAGCTTCCTGCCCCCAATCCCGTCCCGCATAAGCGCGGATAAGGCGTCGGGTAAGCGTCGCCAGTGGCCGCTGCCGATGGGCGCGGCCGGAGCATGAGGAAAGCGACAAAGCACATTACAAACGCAAAATAAGTCAAAAGCCTCTGGCCGTCGATCAGCTTGCCGACGGACGAGCCAAGCGTCGCGCCAAGCACGCCGCTCGCCGCGAACGCGAAGGCCGGTCCCCACCGCACATGTCCGGCTCGCGCGTGCGGGATCATGTTGATGTAGGCGCTGACTGCGACCGCCAACGCCGCGGTCCCGATCGCGATGTGCGGATTGTGAACGCCGACCACGTAGAGAATGAGCGGCACGGCAAGGATCGAACCGCCTCCGCCGACGAGGCCGAGGGAGAAGCTCACAAAACCGCCGCACAGCACTGCTGCGACAGCTTGTGTCGCTGGGGTGGAAGCAAGGATCATCGATCAGCCCTGGCGCTTTACTGGCGTCGATGGCTGACCGCATGCCAGGTTCGCAGGGATGGCGACATCCATCATCTTGGGGTTCGGCAGATTCAGACCCCTCATGATCTCCACGTATTCGCTTTCGGTTTTCCCGGCCAGCCTCGGATTGAAGTGCTTCTCCTCGCCAATGCTCGACGCGGTCCATCCCTTGTAATCGTGCGCGGGATAGAGCGTGGTTGCGTCGGGTAGCGTGAACAGCTTGTTGACGATCGAATCCCATGACCGATGCGGATCGCCGCCCTGAAAGTCTGTACGTCCGCTGCCGCGGATGAGCAGGACATCGCCGGTGAAAACGGCCTTGGGTGACGATGGGTCCAGGACGAAGCTAAACGATTCGTTGGTGTGTCCGGGTGTATAGAGCGCGCGTAGTTCGATGCCGTCGAACCGCACGATCTCGTCTTCACGAACGTGCTGCGATACACAATGCGCCTGCGATAATTCGCCCATGATGGTGGTGCAGTGCGTGGCGTCGCGCAGGTCACCCAGCGCTGTGATGTGATCGGCGTGCATGTGGGTGTCAATAGCGTGAACCAGCCGCAGATCCAACTGCTCGATCACTTGCAGGTATTGGTCAAGCTGCTCTTTTACTGGATCGATGATTACCGCCTCTCCGCCTGCACGAGAGGCGAGCACATAGGTGTAGGTGCTCGACTGACTGTCGAAAAATTGCCGGAACAGCATTCCTTTATAACCTTAGAAAAATCGCTATATTACTTTTGAGTATAAGCTTATATTAATACAGAATATAGTATTGAAGGCGTGGAAAGTCAACGGGTGAAAGGCGTCGTGGACTGGGAACGCGGGTGCCGGGACGGGAATCAAGCGTGAGAAATCCGTCCGAAGAAGGCCGCGAATCTACAACTGCAAACGAAAACAGGATTGCGAACGATGGTGGTCGACTGGGTGAATTTCACGCCGATCAAGTCCCTGCTGGGAGGCGCGATGATCGGTCTGTCCGCGGCGCTTTTCATGCTGCTCAACGGGCATATTGCTGGGATCAGCGGGGTGCTTGGCGGCCTTCTGACTGCGGGTGGATGGCGTGACGGGTGGAGAATTTCTTTTGTTGCCGGGCTGTTTGCCGCGCCGGTGCTTTATGTTTTGGTGAGACCTTTATCGCCGATCGTCATCCAGACCAGCGGGCCGCTTCTTGTTCTCGGCGGCTTGCTGGTCGGATTCGGCACGAGCGCGGCAAGCGGCTGTACGAGTGGCCATGGCGTGTGCGGAATATCGCGTGGTTCGGTTCGCTCGGTTGTTGCGACGTTGACTTTCATGATGACGGGTTTCGCGACAGTTTTCGCTATCAGACATGTGTGGGGTGGCTAGCGTGCGAAACATGAGTTCGTTTCTGGCCGGGCTGCTTTTCGGTCTAGGCCTGATCATCTCCGGCATGGCGAACCCCGCTAAGATCCTTGGTTTCCTCGACCTCGCGGGGAATTGGGATCCTTCGTTGGCCTTTGTCATGATTGGCGCAGTCGCGTTTGCATCAGTCGGGTTTTTTGCGAGCCGGCGGACTGGAAAGCCGCTTCTCGAAGAAACCAAGCATCTCCCCACGAAGAAAAAAATCGATGCGCAATTGATCGTGGGAAGCGCGATTTTTGGAGTCGGTTGGGGACTGGCGGGGTTTTGTCCAGGACCGGTCGTGGTAGCGGTGGGCGCGGGGAAACTCGGGGCTGTGGTCTTCCTCGCAGCCATGGTTGCAGGCATGCTTGCCTTCAAGATGTTCGACGCCCAGAGGAATATCAAGCCTAAAGCGAATGCGCGGTAAGCCGTCATCGCGTACGCTTACCCGGACGGCCGAATGCTTCTAGCGGCGCTAACAGTTTTATTGCACGCAATGCCGTTAGCCACGATTCGGAGGGCACTGCCATGAAATCCCTGGTTGACCAGCTTGGACAGTACGCGGTGTATCACCGCGACTCGCGCAACATTGCTTCGCACCTCATTGGCATTCCACTGATCGTGGTCGCGGTTGCGACTTTGCTGGCGCGTCCGGCGGTCGGCATTGCGGGCGCGCTGAGCGTGTCGCCCGCAATGCTGCTCGCCACTGCCGTCGCGGTGTTCTATCTCCGGCTAGACATACGATTCGGTATCCTCATGACTCTCTTGCTCGCGCTGAGTGTGTGGGCGGGGAAGCTGCTCGCAATGCAAACGACCGGGCTCTGGCTCGCTTGGGGCCTGGGCCTGTTTTTTATCGGCTGGGTGATTCAGTTCATCGGACACTACTTCGAAGGCAGCAAACCGGCGTTCGTGGACGATGTAATCGGGCTGGCGGTCGGGCCGCTGTTCATTGTGGCGGAGCTGGCGTTCTTCCTGGGGCTACGCGACTCCGTTCGGCGCGCGATTGAAGAACGCGCTGGCCCCATTCACGGTGCTGCTGGTAAACGAGCCGTTCGATGATCGTCAGCTATTTGTATGGCGTCACCGTTACCGGTCTTTCAGACGCCTAGGGTTTACGCCTAAATTGACAATAATCCCTTGCGCAGTCTGCTGTTAATCTTAAGCGCGTACTTACCTACACTTGAAACACTGAAACGCGAACAGGGTTGTTCGCGAAGAAAATCAAGATTCGGAGGTAGGTCATGAAACTCGTTCAATCGCTTATTGTTGCCGCAGTGCTCGCTGTCCCGGCTGTGTCGTCTTTCGCTCAATCGAATGCGCCTGTTACTCGCGCCGAAGTGAGAGCTCAACTGGTCCAGCTTGAAAAGGCGGGCTATCAACCCGGTCGCGATGACCCGAATTACCCGGCTGATGTTCAAGCTGCAGAAGCACGTGTCGTTGCGCAAAATGGCGCTGCTACCAGCTTCGGCGGTGTAAACGATGGCACGTCGGCATCGGGTGCCCGCGCAGTTGCGAGCCCCGCGCTGAACGACAACGCAAAGTCGATCTACTTCGGCCATTAATCAACACAAGTCAGTCGCGTTGCCAAACCGTCCAGCCATGCTGGCGATGTTGAAGATGGTTCAAAAAGGGTTGATGAGCGCGCAGCGATCCTGTGCGCCTATCGATTAGCTTATGCGTCTTGCGCTATGTCGAACCAACGAATAGCACCTCCTCCAGCGGGGTTGCTCCGATCCCGATGGATTTTGCCCAGCTAGAAGTTGGGCTTTTTTTGGTCACCAGGGCGGCTTCGTTCGTTGCTCGACGGCTCAGCCATGAAGGGATTATCGCGACGCTAGCTGGACCGATCGTGGTGATATCTGCTACTACGCGGCAGTACTGAGTGTTCCAGCATTGACCCAATTGATCGCTTAAGGCAGGCCGGGTTGGCGTCCGGTCGTTCGACCGGCGCAAGCGAAACCAAGGCTCATTGCCTGAGACTGGCCTTGATCTGCGAAGCAACGTCTGCCCTGAGCGCATAGCGTTTGCGCCGTGCCGCGTTCCCCGAGTCTGTCCCTTGCTGATCCGCCATATAAAGTGCCGGCGGCCCAAGCACGAACCACCCATTCCAGTCATTGAACGCGCCACATTCGCGCGACAAACTATCGTAGTCGGCGGACACCCGGCGCTTGCGCAGACAGTAGCGCCAGTTCGCATACACATGGGCGTGCTTCGACACAATGAACGTCCCGTCCACATCGAGCGCTTGCGCTACGCATTGCGCCAGGTAGATCACGAAGATTTTGGGCCGCAGCCCGTGCCAGCGCTTCGTCAGCACACGAAACAGCTCGCGTCCGTTCACCGATTTATCCGGACCCTGCACGGAGCCAATGCACATGCGCGGCCGGCGTACCTTGCCGCCAAGATAAGCAAGGCTGAACGTGCACGACACCACGCGCTGGTCGAGCGCATCGCGAATGCATAAAGTCCAGTCGCCTTCTCTCTGGAAATGTTCGATCGATTCGAGCGACACCTGCCAGCGTTCGAGCCCGACCGAGAAGTGCGCGACTGGCACCCGTCCAACAGTTGCGATCCGGTTGGCCAGATGCGGCACGCGCTGTTGCGTGAGCATATGGTGATCCAGGCTCGCGACAAGCCGTTCGCCCGGACTGAAACGGCCGTGCAGGAATGGCCGGTGCATGCGTTCAAGCGTGGCGGGGTGGCGCTTCACCAGATCGAGCAGCGGCTCACTTGAACAGCGCTCGAGCCACACGTTCGTCGTCTGCCAGCAAACCAGCGAGCGTAGCCAGAAACGCATACGCCGCCAGCGGTGGAAGCGGCTCGCGCCCGGGTAAAGTGCGCTCCCGGCGCGCTGGATCGCGGCGCAGGCATGGGCGAGATCGGCCAGCCACCGTGAACCCGCACCAAACCATCCGATTAGTAGAGGCATCCCGGCAGATCCTTTCAGTGTTTCGATCGAAAGGATGCTAGCGGCGGCCCTTACGCCTTCGTGTCGAATTACTTGGAGAATTGTCGAGTTTTGTCGAGCGATCCGGGCCTGATCCGGCGCGTCCGGTATCCTTCGCGTCGCGCGGACACGTCCAGCCAGTGGGGATAAACGGGACGCTTCGCAGTATTATTCGGGCAGCGTCCGCTGGCGCTGACCGTATTGTGTACGCTGCCGTCACTGTGGTAGGCCAGCATCCCAACCAGTCCGTCTGGAAAGAACCCCTCATGCCCTTCCGGATTCTGCTCGTAGAAGACGACGACCGCCTGTCCGCGCTGGTCGCCGGCTATCTGCGCAAACATGATTACCACGTCGACGTCGTGCTGCACGGCAACGACGCGGTTCCGGCCATCCTGAAAGGCCAGCCCGACCTGGTGATCCTCGACGTCAACCTGCCGGGCAAGGATGGCTTCCAGATCTGTCGTGAGGCACGCGAGCACTTTGACGGCGTGATCATCATGGTGACCGCTCGCGACGACCAGTTCGACGAAGTGCTGGGCCTCGAATTCGGTGCCGATGACTACGTTCACAAGCCAGTCGAGCCGCGCATCCTGCTGGCACGCATCAAGGCGCAACTGCGCCGCGAGGTGGGCCGCATCGCCAACGCGGCCAGTCAACCGGACAGCTTTTCGTTCGGCAAATTCGAGATCAGCCGTGCGAGCCGCAGCGTGAAGCTGCCGGACGGCAGCGCGCCTGAGCTGACTTCAGCGGAATTCGACTTGTTGTGGGCATTGGTGAGCTGTGCGGGCGAAGTGGTCAGCCGCGACAACCTGATGCGGCAGTTGCGCGGGCTCGAATTCGACGGCCTTGACCGCACCATCGACGGCGGCATCTCACGGCTGCGCCGGAAACTGCAAGACGATACAAGCACGCCGCAGCGTATCAAGACCATCCGCGGCAAGGGCTATCAGTTCAGCACGGGCGCGTGGGACTAAAGCCGCGAAGAACGGAAGCTCGGAAGCACGGAGCTGTATCGACAAAACTCGACAATCGCCCGTGTAACTCGACAGTCATGCGTGCGCGGCGCGGCTAGTATCGCAGGCTTATTCTGCTAAGAGCCTGTGCCATGTCCACCGACGTTTCACCTCCTTCAAATCACGCCGTTCTGATGATTCATGGCCTGGGCGGCACGCGTCACGATTTCGGGTCGCTCGACCGAAAGTTCGAACAGATTGGCTGCGACGTGTACCTGCCGTCGCTACCGGGTCACGGCTCGTGCCCCGACCAGTTGAGCGGCGTGAGCCTGCGCGACTACATGCAACTGTTGAGCCGGACTTACCGGGACCTGGCGTTGCGTTATGAACGTGTCGATGTGGCCGGCATTTCGATGGGCGCATTGCTCGCGGTGATGTTGAGCGCCCGCGAGCGCATGGGTAAAGGTAAAGGCCGCCTGATCCTGCTGTCGCCGCCGCTTTTCCTCGATGGTTGGGCCGGGTCGCGTTTCCAGCCGCTGCGTTACCTGCTGTATTGCGTGCCGGGATTGCGCAACCTGATTCGCGTGCCAGAGGGCGAGCCGTTCGGCATCAAGAACACGCGTATCCGCAACCTGATCCGCCGGCATCTGCTGAAGGGCGGCGGTGCGCATTATCCGTACGTGCCGCTTGCCGCGATTGCCCAGGTGGACTGGATGCGGTTTGCCGTCAAACGCGCGTTGTCGCGTGTCACGTGCGAGACGCTTGTGATGCATTCGGAAGAAGACGAAGTCACGAGCATCCGATCCGCCGAGTTCGTCTGCAAACATCTCGGCACGCGCGACGTCACGCTGGTGCGCCTGACTGACAGCTACCACATGATCACGCTCGATAACGAACGCAACACCGTCGCTGACTACACCGTCGCGTTTGTACAGCGTACCGGTATGCTTGCGTGAGCCGCGCACCGGCGCATTGGTTTGGGCGAGCGCCGCTGTCCGGCTCGCCCGCTCATCTGAACCTGTCCGTGACCATGAACTCTGCCGCACAAAAACTCACCACCTTCCGATACTGCAAATGGCGCTGGCTGCACTTTCGCCGGTCGTGGACCGACACGCGCGCCGACCGCATTCCAAGCTGGTCGAGACTTTTTCTGCGCGCCTATTTTCGTCTGTTGGGGCTGGCGTTGCTCGTCGCCGTGATCCTGCTGCTGGTGTTGGCGTATGTGCTGACGCCGGGCGTGGTGTGGCATGCATTCGACGTGTTGCCGGGCGACGGGGCGTCGATGATCCTGATCGTATTCGCGTTGCCAGCGGTGGTGGCGTATCGCTGGATGCGGCCGGTCTGGCATGACCTCGTGATCATCCGCGAGCGCGCGATCGACTTCACGGGTGGACGTTTCAACACGCGGGCGCAGGTGTCGCATAGCGTGATCCTCGGCCCGTTGGCGCGTACGCTCAATGCGCTGGCCGAACGCATGGAACGCCTGATCGCCGCACAACGCGAACTCACCAACGGCATCTCGCACGAACTGCGCACGCCGCTTGCGCGTGTACGTTTTGCGCTGGAGATACTGCGTCAGCCAAGCTCGACAGCGGAGTACGAACACGCGCTGGCGAGCATTGCGCAGGACGTCACCGAACTCGACGAACTGATCGATATGAGCCTTACGTATGCACGGCTCGAATACAGTTCGCTGCAATCGAGTCTTGAACCTACATCGCTGGTAGCGTGGTTCAACAGCCAGTTGACCGACGCCACGCTGATGTACGCGGACAAGCAGATCGTGCCGGCGATTGAGATCGACGAGACGGTGCAGGTCGTGATGGACAAGCGCCTGATGTCGTATGCCATGCGCAACCTGCTCCGCAACGCCAGCAAATATGCGCGCTCGCGGATCGTGGTCGGTTTATCCGTGCGTCACGGCAACGTGGAGATCTTTGTAGAAGACGATGGAACGGGTGTGCCGGAAAGCGAGCGCGAGCATATTTTCAACGCGTTCGTGCGACTCGATCGCCATACTGCGGGCTACGGAATCGGCCTCGCGATTACTCGTCAGGTGCTGCACGCGCACAACGGCCGGATCGGCGCCACCGACCCCGTCACGTTGGCCGGTGCGCGCTTCGAGTTGAGCTGGCCGGTGGGTGTTGTTTGAGGCCGGCCGGTGCTGACCATGAACGTCGAGCACAACGGCGCATCAATAGGTGTGTCCAAGCTGGAAGTAGAAGTTTCTCCTGCCGCCCGGCGCAAATGCGACGCCCAGATAGATCGGGCCAAACGAACTCGTGGCGGCTGTAAAGAGCGTGACGCTGCGCTTGAGCGGGCCACTGCCGAATTGCGAGTCGTGCACCCAGACGTTGCCGGCTTCCAGGCTCATCCCCGCATACAAGCCGCGGATGGGCAATGCGTTGAACGCGGCGAGCTGGTTCATGTAGGTGACCTGGCCGTAGACCATCGAATTGCCGGCCAACTGATCAGCGGCATAAGCCGACAGATGCTGGAAACCGCCGAGCGTGAAGCCGAGCGGATTGGTCAGGTTGGTCGTGCTGCCCAGATCGTCGCCAGCCTCGATGCTCGCGTTGAAGCTGTGACGCCCGAAGCTCGCCGCAATAAGTCCCTTGCCATACACCTCCGTGAAGCTATCACTGCCCGCGAACAGAGAGTGCTCCATGCGCAGTTCCGTGAAATACCCCTTGCGCGCAAACAGCGGATCATCGAGCTGATCGATCACAAGGCGTGCTCGTGCACTGATTTGCCTCCCAGAGATGTCCGAGAACAATTGCTCCGAGGGTGGGGCACTGGGGTCGAAGATATCGGCTGGAAAGTTGTATTGCGGCGAACCGAATGCATGCGCATAGGCGACACCGACACGGAAGTCGCCCAGGGTGGCCAGCGGCAGGCCGAAGTCAAGGCCCGCGCGTTCGGTTTGCAGTGAGTATTGGGTCACCTTGGTGTCGCCATCGTCGTTGTAGATGTTCGCGTAGCGACGCTGGAATTCCAGATAAGGCGCGATGTAGTATCCGGCCGCATTCGACAAGGGTTGTCGCAACTCGGCGTGAATGTTCGTCAGGTCGCTGCCGACCGTTGCATCGATACGACCCTCCAGCCCCGACGATGTCAGCCATGGCCGCCGATAACCCACATGCATTCGGAAGCCGCCCGCGTCGGTAGAACTGCTCGACAAGCCAAGCCCGAACAGCAGGAAGTTCGGCCCCCAGTATTTGTCGCGAGCGTCGATCATGAGCGTATGTTCGTCGCCGTCTTCAATGAGTTGCTGCGTGATGCTTTCGAAATCTCCGGCGGTGGTGAGCGCCAGCAGATCCTTGTTGAGCGTCTTGGGATCGTAGACGTCGCCGGGTTTGACGTGCAACGCGTCGCGGATGCGACCCTGCGGCACCGCGCCCCGCGACTCTATTTCGATCCGCGTAATGCGTACCGGCTTTGTTCCGGGAGTTGCGTGCGAGGCGCGATATGCCGCGTACTGCTCGGGCGACAGCGCGAGATGCCGAAGCTTCGGCAGCGCCGCAATCGCGGCTGCCTCGCCCGCGGCAATCGCCTGAGGCGCATTGGCGAAATCCGTGAAGCTCAGCGAGCCGAGCGCCGGTTCGATCAGGACGTCGCCCGCACCCAGTTGCTGGCGTTGCCGCGCGACGTTCTGGTGGATCAGGATGCCGATCATCTGCTGCATCACGTCCGTAGGCGAAGCCAGTGCATCGAGCGGCCGCAGCGGCGAGCCGATATCGACCGCGATCACTACGTTCGCGCCCATCGAGCGGGCGGTTTCGATCGGCAGGTTGCTCACGAGGCCGCCATCGACCAGCGTGCGGCCGTCCACTTCGGCCGGCGAGAACAAGCCGGGCAGCGCCATGCTGGCACGAATGGCCTGCGGCAGCGAGCCGTGATCGAGCACGACCATCTGCCCGGTTTGCAGGTCGGTGGCAATCGCGCGAAACGGAATCGGCAGCCCGTTGAAGGATACGTTCCCGGGGATGGCCGAGGTCCAGTCCTGCAGCAGCGCCTGCAGGCGGTTACCTTGCACGAGGCCGGTCGGCAGCCGGAAGCCGTGCGTACCGAAACCGAAGGACAGGCTGTTCACATACAGCCGCTCGTCTTCGCGTTGCGATTGCGGCAGGTCGGCGCGGGCGGTGACGTCGAAGGCGACATCGGCGAGATTGATCTGCGCGAGGCGGTTCTGCATGTCCTGCGCGGTCATGCCGCTGGCATACAGTCCACCGACCACGGAGCCCATGCTGGTTGCCGCGATGCAGTCCACCGGAATGCGGTTCTCCTCGAGCACTTTCAACACGCCAAGGTGCGCATAACCGCGTGCGCCGCCGCCTGACAGTACGAGACCGATAGCAGGACGATTAGCTGGACCGGAGTCGGCCAGACACGCCGGTGCGGCGGCGTGGGCGGGGCGCACCCATGCTGCCATGCCAATCGCCAGCAACGCGGTGACATAGAGCAGGCGCGGGCCTGCAGTGCGGGATCGATCGCCGGTCGTTATGCTCAGGATTTTTTTGCTCGCCAAGACCCGCATCGTCTACTTCAGGACAGTAAGAAGACCGAGAGGTTACATGGTTTCGCATCCGCGAAAGCGGATCTTGTGGCGCAAGCGTCGATGTGTTGAGAAGCGTCAAGCGCGGGCCGGCTCAGGAGGCAGTGGGCCAGCCAATACGCGCGGCGCGGCGCATGCTTGATCGAACCACCATTTCATGGAACGGCGTGATCAGCAGGATGTAGGTACGTCCCAACAGATTGTGGCATCGCACGACAGTCGATACCGTCAGGTAACGCCCGCCGCCCGCGGCCTCTGCTTTGGTCTCCTGAAACACCGACACCCTGAAGTCGAGATGTTTGTCGTCTTCGCCCAGGACAATCTCGTCGATGGTGCGCTCGTAGATCCTGAAAACGGAGACGTGCTTGTCAGGCTCGGAACGGCCCGATTCCTCCAGGTGTTTCGCTGTCTTGAGGCCAAACCCGGCAACGAGCGCGTCTCGTACTCGCAAGAGCTTTCCAACCCATGCCGCCTGATGCGAAAACATGAATCGGGCGAGTAGTTCGGGATCGGTGGTTGCGTTGTCCGGCAAGCGGATGGTGTAGGCGTCCGCAAGGTTCGGGTGCGCGTACATGCGCGTCACGCGTGAGCTGGGCGGCAACGCAATGGAGGTCACGGACGCAGTTGGATTTTGCATGGACAAGCGACTCCAATGTGATGGCTCGGGGATGACGGCGGACGAGCTAACCGCGAGCGTTATTTGCGACTGTACACCCGCCGTGCGTTTCATTTTTTTGTCGCTACGTTGCACTTTCGCATGCGAACGAGATCACGAAAGCGCTGCGGTACACCCCTGTATAACGGGAGGGTTATTTGCCAAGGGAAATGCAGATGGTAGTGGAGTCCCATCACATTGCTCCGCTTACGCTGCTACCAGGTCCTCGCGATAGAACGGATAGTCCGTATAGCCGACATCCGTGCCGCCAAAGAAGGTGGGGCGATCATACGGATTCAACGGTAGCTGAAGGCGCAGGCGCTCGGGCAGATCGGGATTAGCGATAAAGTCGCGACCAAATGCGACCAGATCGGCATCGCCCGCCTGCAAGATGGCTTCGGCCGTGTTGCCCTTGAAGCCGCCGGCGGCAATGATGATGCCCTTGTAGTGCTTGCGAATCAGTTGCGCGGCAACCGGGTTCTGATCCTTGCTGTCGTCATCCACATTGCCGAGCACACGCGGCTCGATCAGGTGCAGATAGGCAAGGTTCAGTTTGGCCAGTTCCTCCGCTACGTAGCTGAAGAGACCTTCCGGATTACTGTCGGACATATCGCCCCAGGTGCCGCTCGGGCCAAGGCGCACTGCTACGCGGTCGCTGCCCCACACCGAGATCACGGCTTGAGTCGCTTCGATCAGGAAACGGGCACGGTTTTCGAATGAGCCGCCGTAGAGATCGGTGCGCTTGTTGCTGCCGTCCTGCAGGAACTGGTCGAACAGGTAACCGTTAGCGGCGTGCAGTTCTACGCCGTCGAAGCCGGCTTGCTTGCCGCGAATGGCGGCAGCGCGGAAACTCTCGACCAGATCGGCAATCTCGGGGATGGTCAGCGCGCGGCTCGGTGTGTTCGGGACCCAGCCCGCTTCGGTGTAGGCCACGCCGCCATGGGGCACGGCAGACGGTGCCACCGGCTCGGCGCCACCCGGCTGCAATTGGCTGTTGGACTGGCGCCCCGCGTGATAGAGCTGCAGGAAGATGCGGCCGCCTTTGGCGTGCACTGCTTCCGTCACGAGTTTCCAGCCGGCAATCTGACTGTCGTCGTACAGGCCGGGCGCACCCAGGTAGCCATTGCCGTTGGGTGCCGCAATGGTAGCTTCCCCAATCAGTAAGCCACCTTTTGAAGTGCGTTGCGCGTAGTACTCGGCCATCAACGGACCGGGCCTGGCGCTTTCTTCGGCGCGCATGCGGGTGAGCGGCGCCAGCACCACACGGTGGGAAAATTCATAGGGACCGACTTTGACGCTGGAATGAAGTTTGGACATGATTTCCTCAAGATTCTGTGGCTGCTGAAGTTCGATCAACAGCGGGTTTTTAGACCTTGAGGAGAGTGTATGGACCGAACGAAAAAAGAAAAATAGGCTAAGGTTCCGAATATATCGGACACATATGTCCTTAATTGATCCCGGAATGTGGCGATGACGATGGATAGCCTCAGTGGTATCTCGATGTTTGTGCAGGTGGCGGAGACCCGCAGTTTCACCGAGGCGGGACGGTTGCTCGGCGTATCGTCGTCGGCGGTCGGCAAAGGCATTGCGCGCATTGAGGATCGTCTCGGCGTGCGGCTCTTTCACCGCAGCACACGCAGTATCACGTTGACGTCCGAAGGCGCCTTGTTCCTCGAACGGTGCCGGCGCATCCTGGGTGAAGTCGAAGCGGCGGAAGCTGAATTGTCCGGTGCAGTGGGTAGTCCTCGCGGAAGGTTGCGTATCAGCACGCCGCAACTGTCGGGGCTCATCATGCCGGTGCTCGACGGCTTCATGACGCAATACCCGGAAATCGAAATCGATGTCGACTTTTCCGATCGCATGGTGGACATCATCGAAGAGGGCTTCGATGCAGTCATTCGCACGGGCGAGCAGCTCGACTCAAGATTGATATCGCGGCGCCTGGGTTCCTGCGCGCAGGTGCTGGTCGCCTCGACCGGGTATCTCAAGCAACATGGCGCTCCTGCGCATCCTTCCGAACTCGTCAGGCACGCCTGTTTGCTGCATAAGTTTCCCGTCACCGGCAAGCTGGAACGCTGGCCGTTTAAGCTCGCTGAATCGGAAGCGGAGCCGGAGTTGCCACAAACCTTCGTCAGCAACACCGTTGAAGTCCTGGCCTATCTTGCGCTTCAGGATAAAGGCTTGACCCTCCTTCCAACCTTCCTCGTGCGAGATGCCTTGGCGAGCGGTGCGTTGCAAATCGTGCTGGATGATTTCATGGACCAGACCGTCACCTTCTGGATCTTGTGGCCGGCAAGCCGTTACGCCTCGCCCAAGCTGCGTGTCTTTATCGACTATGTCAGCGCGAATCTGCAAATCTAGATCGAGCAAGGCGTGGCGCCGGGCGTGAGCTCGCGCGGTTGCCACGTGGGTCTAATGCCCAGTCCGATGACAGAGTCTGCCAACGCGACCGGACATGCTCCGCTCAGGTTCTCTTTGGCCGCGGGAATCAACTTCCAAATATTGCCTTCGCCTGTGTATTGAAACTATTGACGAAGTCGTGCTCGCCCGGCCCCACGTTCGCTCGCATTGGTCTAGCCGCTTCGACCAGAATCTCGTTCGCATCCGTGCCGAGGACCTTGATCGTTTCATCGATAAACTGATCGAGCGGCATCGCCATTTCGGCCTCCTCACTGTTCATCAGTTCGGTACGAACCCAGGGTGGCGCGATCTCCAGCACGCGAACCGTCGTGTCCTGCAGCATGAAGCGTTGTGACAGCGCGTAGGAATGCAGCGCCGCCTTGGTGGATGAGTAGACCGCCGTCACCGCCATTGGCACGAAGCCCAGGACGGAACTGGTGTAGGCCACGACGGCGTCGCTTCTGGTCTTGAGATGGTCGATCAGCGCGGATGTCATTCGCATCGGGCCCATCAGGTTGGTCGTCACGTGGGAGACCATCAGCGCGTCGTCGATCTTTCCGCCGACTGCATCCGGTTGCATGACGCCCGCGTTATTGATCAGCACGTTGAGGTCAGGGTGATCGGCAATTAGCTTCGCTGCCACCCGTTCAATACTCGCGGGATCGGAGATGTCGAGTTCGACCGCCTCCATGCCATGGTTGACCGCGATGACCGCGTCGAGATGACTGCGCCGCCGGCCCGCAATGATGACCTTGTTGCCAAGCTTGTGCAGCGCCTCGGCGAGGCCTCGGCCAATACCCGAGCCGCCGCCGGTAATGAAGATGGTATTACCTGTGAGTTTCATGGAATGCGCCCTCGATTGAATGAGTGATCAAGCGTTCATGCGGGAAACCGGTCATCGCACCTGGGCCGCTGCTTAGTGAACTGCGCCGGGCCGTTTCGGTTCGTGAAGTTAAAGATAGGCCTTGGCCGCTCGGGGCGGTAGCCCATGATTCCTGCTATGTTTTATGTATTCGATGCATCAATCCGCAGTGGCGTGACCCATCACCGGTTCGAGCTGGAAGGCTGTTCGCATTGTCAATGACAGCGGGATCCGGAGGCCTCATCCGGGAAATGGGCGCGAAGCGCGATGCCTTATATCAATGCTGTGATTAATGTGAAAAATACATTGGATAGGCGAAAGACATCGATCTGCGGAAGTCGCGCAAGCATTAAGCGCGTCGCAATACGTCAGGACGAAGGCGGCGATATCGTTTTCAAGGTGCGGGTCATGAGCTCCTTCACACTCTCCACAAGAAGCGAATCAACCGTACCCGAGTACGAAACAACGGCAATGCCAACATGCGGAAGCGGCGGGAGCATCTCTCCAACGGGCATGATCCGCAAGTCCGCTGGAACCGCTCCTCGCGTCAGCACGGCGACTGCTATGCCCGCCCGCACGATTGCCAGCAGCCCATCCTTGCTGACGCTTTCATAAGCCACGCGGTAGCTGACATTGGCGCATTCAAGCGCACGCCGCGCCGCCTGATGGTCGAGCGTTTCAGGCACCGACAAGGCTATTTGAAGGGGACCATCGCTTGGTGGGTAGAAGTCCCGCGACGCGATCCACACCAGGTCCTCCCAGCGAATCACCCGCTCCGAATTCCCCTCCGGCGCGAGCGATACCAATGCCACATCCAAGCGACGTGCATCGAGCATTTTTTCAAGCAAGGGCGTAGGCGCACATACGACCTCCAGTGCGACCCGCGGATGCTGCGCCGCTATCGCGCGTAGCACGACCGGAAGGAACTCAGTGCAATAGTCCTCCGGACATCCGAGCCGAATCGAGCCAGTGAGTCCACGACCGGTCACGTCGACCAATGCCTCGTCGTGCGCCCGGACGAGACTTCGGGCGTGCGACAAAAGTCGATCTCCGCGCGACGTCAGCTCCACGCCGCGTGCGGTACGCACGAGCACCGCGCCATCGACGATCTCTTCAATCCTCTTGAGCTGCATGCTGATCGCGGATTGCGTGCGGCCAACTTCCGCTGCCGCGCGCGTGAGCGATCCGGCATCCGCTATTGCGACGAACGTCCTGAGCAAATCGAAATCCAGCTGCAACATGATGGCATCAGCTCCTCGAATGGCAGACATCACAACTTTTCATTTCCACTCACCGGCTTGGTTCGCCTACATTAACCTTCGGCACGCCCGCCTTCCACTCTGGACACAGTCATGTCAGCACAAACCGATCGGGACTTTTGGTCAAACGCTCAGCGGCACCTGATCCGCTACGGCGGTACATTCTCGCCCGTCATAATCGAGCGTGCCAGCGGCAGCCATGTCTATGATTCCACGGGCCGCGCGATACTCGACTTCACCTCTGGACAGATGAGCGCCATCCTTGGCCACTCTCATCCGGAAATCGCCGAAGTTATCGCCGAGAGCGCGCGTAATCTCACTCACCTTTTCAGCGGGATGCTCTCGCGCCCGGTAGTGGACCTGGCAACCCGTCTCGCCGGTATCGCGCCTGCAGGACTCGAGTGTTCCTTGCTGCTCAGCACCGGTGGAGAAGCCAACGAAGCGGCAATCAAGATGGCAAAGCTCGTCACCGGCCGGTATGAGATCGTGAGCTTCGCTCAATCGTGGCACGGCATGACCGGCGGTGCAGCTTCAGCTACTTATAGCGCCGGCCGCAAGGGTTACGGTCCGGCCGCCGTGGGGTCCTTTGCCATTCCGGCACCGTACCCGTACCGGCCACGATTTGAACGCAACGGTGCCTATGATTGGGCGGCTGAACTCGACTATGCATTCGACCTGATCGACAGGCAGTCAAGCGGCAGCCTTGCGGCGTTCATCGCTGAGCCAATCCTGAGTTCCGGTGGCCTGATTGAACTACCGCAAGGCTATATGCGCGCGCTAAAAGCAAAGTGCGTCGAGCGCGAAATGCTGTTGATCGTGGACGAAGCTCAAACCGGCATGGGCAGAACCGGAACCCTATTCGCGTGCGAGCACGACGGCGTGGTGCCCGACATCCTGACGTTGTCCAAAACACTTGGGGCGGGCCTTCCACTGGCTGCCGTGCTGACGACACAGGAAATCGAGAATCAGGCACACGAACGAGGGTTCCTCTTTTATACGACGCACGTGTCGGACCCAATGCCGGCAGCGGTCGGGCTTAAAGTCGTCGATATCATCGAGCGGGATGGCCTGGTTGAGCGCGCTGGTGTGCTGGGTTCTCGTTTGCGCGATGGTCTTGAGACGCTTCAACGCCGCTTCGAATGCATCGGCGATGTGCGTGGACGTGGGTTGATGCTTGGGATCGAAATCGTTGGCGACAGATCAACGAAAGCTGCGGCTCCGGCGCTTTCCGCTTCAATCACACGTCGTTGCCTGGAACTCGGCTTGCACATGAATATTGTTCAGTTGCCGGGACTCGGAGACGTCTTTCGGCTCGCTCCGCCGCTTACCATTGCCGAAGCTGAAGTCGATAGGGGGCTATCGATCATCGAGCAAGCTATTGAGGAAAGCGTGAGCATGTGACACGCAATGCCAGTTGCGAATGCCATGAGACCACCGTCTGTCATTGGTCGAGGCGGGCCGAGCGGCAGAACTCCGCCATTCAGCGGCCATTCATTTTTGTGCATGGAAGCACGAGTTATGGCCGAACCCGGTCCAATGTCGAACGGCCGGGGTCGACTCCAAATGAATCGTTCGCTTAGCTGCAACGAATGATCGTTGTCGGTTGATGGTCGTTCTAGCGCCGGCAGCTTGGTAAAATCGCATGCTCTCAACTTGCTATCGATCACATGACGAACGACCCGTGCATCTGGAGCGCTACTCCCATTAGCCCGGAGTTCCTGCGTGGCGCCCTCGAGCTCGAACAAACCGACCGTGGGGTGATGCCGCACCGTCTGCCCGCTCGGGCTCGCGCTCAGTGCACGGATCCTCAGTTGGCGATGGCCGAGTCGCAACCCTCAGGAGTACGACTGGTTTTCCACACGCTGGCGACAGATATCGAAATTGATGTCCTGCCGACACGGTACATCTACGCGGGTGTCGCGCCTCGGCCGGCCGGCGTGTATGACCTGCTCGTCGATGGCCGCCTCGTTCGCCAGAGCAGCGCGGTCGGGGGAGATATCGTGACGATCGACATGGCCACCGGCACGGCTTCGAAACGCTCTGGCCCGGTTGCTACCCTCCGGTTCACCGGCTTGCCCGGCCATGACAAGAAAGTCGAGATATGGCTGCCACACAACGAAACCACGGAGCTTGTCGCGCTGCGTACCAACGCCCGCATCGAGCCTGTTGCCGGCAACAGTCGAAAGGTTTGGCTGCACCACGGCAGCTCGATCAGCCATGGCTCCAATGCAGACAGCCCCACGTCAATCTGGCCGGCTCTCGCCGCCTCTCTCGGCGACGTGGAGCTGATCAATCTCGGCTTCGGGGGAAGCGCGCTACTCGACCCCTTCACGGCCCGAGCCATGCGAGACACGCCTGCTGACCTGATCAGCCTCAAGATCGGCATCAACCTTGTCAACACCGATCTGATGCGGCTGCGTGCCTTTACGCCCGCGGTGCATGGCTTCCTCGACACTATCCGCGAAGGCCATCGGACCACGCCGCTGCTGGTCATCTCGCCGCTCTACTGCCCGATTCATGAAGATACGCCCGGCCCCGGCGCATTCGATCTCACTGCGCTGGCCGCAGGGAAAGTGTCATTTCGGGCAACGGGTGACCCGGCCGAGCGCAAGGCTGGAAAGTTGACGCTGACCATCATCCGGGAGGAATTGCGACGCATCGTGCAGCAGCGGACGGCCGACGATCCCCATCTGCGTTATCTCGACGGATTGGAGCTCTACGGTCAACCAGATTTCGCCGATTTGCCGCTTCCCGATCAACTTCACCCGGATGGGCCCGCGCACCGCCGCATTGGCGAACGGTTCGCTAAACTCGCGTTCAGCGGCGGTGGCGCGCTCTTCGTTTAACGTTCTTGTAAACCTAGTACGGCGAGGGCCGCCGTACGGGTTTCGTCGCTTGCACAAAGTAGAACTACAACGTCGTCTGGTTTTGCGTGGGCGAAGGGCTCACTCACGTGATCTGCTATTTTTTGCGCGTTATCGATCGAAACGGTGAGCAAGCTCTGGTTTTGACTGGGCGCAATATCGTCCAAGGCATGTGTTTCAAGCGACGAACGTACATGGACAAAAACCCTCTTGCCGTTCACGAAGGAAACAATTTTCCCTGCGTGAATGCCAGTACCTTGGTTGCTTCTTATTTTCATATTCTCTCAGGCTCTTGTTCTTAATTTTTCTCGAAGGGAATGGCGAATACCGCTCTATTTCCCAACGAAGCGATAGCAATTCATCGCAATCAAAACTAAGAAACATCATACGAATAAAGCGACACGACCACGGAATTTCCGCCGCTTAAAGGCGGGAATTGCTTCTATGGTCGCAGCCTTTTCTGAATACTCTTAACCGTGCGTCTCACTTCTCCGTGCTTCTTCTATGGGGGCAGGTCAGAGCCACGGATAAGGTCCTCCCTGTGTCGCGAGGAGCGTTCGACCTTCGTGATCGCGGACGTTCGCTGGCACGCGGACTAGCGCACGGACGTCTCTCGGCCAGGTTTGTTGCAGAATCGGCTACGCGTCTTGGCTTTGCGTGCGAAAGCGCTTCCTGTAATCCCCTGGAGACAGTCCTGTAAGCCTTACAAAGATTTTGCGGAATGATCCGGCATCTTCGTAACCGACTTTCCAGGCGACCTGGTCAAACGACTGTTGGCTCGTTTCGAGCATCTCACGTGCTTTGCCGACCCGAAGATGCTGGCAATACTCTGTCGGGCGAAGACCGGTCGCCTTTTGAAATCGACGAAGAAATGTCCTCTCTTCTAACCCGGCGCGCTGAGCCATCAAAGCAATTGTCGGCTGGCGGGTACTGTCCTTCTGTAACCAGTGCTGGATTTCAAGAATCGTTTTGTCGCCGTGATTGAGCTTCGGAGAGAAGGCACTGTAGTAACGTTGCTCGCGTCCAGGGGGATCGACTAAAAGAAAACGGGCAGTCGCAACCATCGCGGCAGAACCGAGCAGACGGTCGACTATCCTGAGCCCCAGATCGGGCCATGCCATCAAGCCTCCGGCGGTGAGAATGTCACCATCGTCGATCAGGAGCTTGTCACCATCGACGTGGATCTCGGGAAAGCTCTCCGCGAGAAGCTGCGTCTGCGACCAATGCGTTGTCGCGGAGCGTCTCGCGAGCAGTCCGGTCTGTGCGAGTAGAAACGTCCCGACACAAACCGACGCCAGCACCGCGCCTCTCGCATGACAGTCCTTCAACCATGTCACGATAGGAGCGAAAGCATCGCCGATGGGCAGCCCGTCGAGCGAGGGCGGAACAATCACGAAATCAGGTGCGCTATCTGCCCAGGGTGGAGAAGAGCTACCAGCGTCAAACTGAACGTGGCTCACCCTGAGCATCGGATGTTCAACATCTTTGGATCGCTGATTTGACCGCTGAAATAAGCGCTCAGCAATGTGGAATAAGTCTGTCAGCCCATGAACGGCGGCAAGCTGGCACCCCGGATATATCAGCAGTGCTATCTCGACGGGGGCTATTTTCTTTGCCATTGTCAGTTTTACCTCGCTTTTTGTCAGTCCTGCCAATTCGCGAAACCATCGCGCAAGCTTACTCTTGAGTCTCAGAGAGCGATCGCGTTTCTCGCAACTATCAGGAGATGGACATGACCAAGCGTGCACTCATCATCGTGGACCTGCAAAACGATTACTTCCCCGGTGGGAAATGGACCTTGACGGGCATCGAGGCCGCTGCCGCCAACGCGGCGCGCCTTCTTCAATCAGCACGTGCTGCCGGGCATCTCGTCGTGCACGTTCGCCATGAGTCTCCGAAAAGCGACGCGGTGTTTTTCGTCGCAGGTTCGGAAGGCGCCGCGATCGCTCCACAAGTGACCAATAAGGAAGGAGAACACGTCGTCTTGAAGCATCAAATCAACGCCTTTCGTGACACCGATCTCAAGAACATTCTGGACACCAGCGGCATTGAAGAAGTGGTGATCGCCGGTGCAATGAGCCACATGTGTGTCGATGCCATCACCCGGGCGTCTGTCGACTTTGGCTACAAGGCGACGGTCATACATGATGCCGTTGCAACGCTCGACATGGAATTCGGCGGCGTTAAAGTTCCTGCCGCGCACGTGCATGCTGCGTTCATGGCAGCGCTGGGCTTCGCCTATGCAACGATGCTGTCCACCGACGAATACATCAACGCTTAGTCCGCGTTTTAGGCAGTGTTGCTTGAGTGGCGCCGCTCACCCGGCGCTCACCAAGCGCTCACTCGCCGCGCAAATGCGCAATGACCAGATGCGCCACCGCGTCGGGTGCTTCGCGAGGCGGAAAGTGCCCCACACCGTCCAGCACGACCCGTCGATACCCGCCCGTAAATTGCTTCTCCATCCCCTCCGATGAAGCTGGTTCATCGCAGAAATCGGCGCCGCCCTGGATCATCAGCGTGGGTGTCGAAAGCTGGTCGATGGTCGCCAGCTTTTCGCGCAGCGCTGCATACGCAGGATCGGATACCTCGCCCTCACGCCAGCGCCGCCGATACGCGTTGAGCGTGATGGGCACCCAGTCGGGGTTATCGAAGGCGGCGGCGGTCCGAGCGAATTCTTCGTCGTCGAACCAGCCTGGCGGCGACCATGTATCCCATTGCAAACGGGCGAAACCTTTGGGGTTGGCGGCGACCGCGGCGGGCGCGGCATCGAGCGTCATGAACCATTGATACCAATGCTTTCGCGCTTGCGAGAAGTGCGGCAATTCGAACGCGCCCTTCGGCTGGAACGCCAGCGCGAGTCCAGCGATGCGTCCGATGCGCGCGGGAAATAACGCCGCCAGCGTATAGGCCGTGCGTGCGCCCCAATCGTGGCCGACGACATCGAAGCGATCGATTCCCAGGACATCGGCCAGATCGATCACGTCTTGCGCGAGTGCTACGCCGGACCCGTCGCGCACGGTGTCGGCCGACAAAAATCGGGTGTTGCCGGCGCCGCGCAAGTCCGCAACGATTGGTCGAAAACCCGCTGCGGCGAGGCGTGCGGCCACGGGCGACCAGGCTCGCGCTGCGTCAGGCCAGCCGTGCACGAGCATGACCGGCGGTCCGTCGGCCGGTCCGGACGTGGTGTAGGCAATTTCGAGTTTAGGCGTGCGTGCCAGCAGCTTCTGATCGTCCATGCGCGTTCTCCACGAGATCAGCTAATACCTTCGACACATAAATGCTGACACGAATTCCAGCACTCCGCACGCTCGCGCATGACGCATGACGCATGACGCATGACGGCGTGGTTTGCACGGCGCCACGCGCCAGGAAAAAGCAACTAACAATCTGCCCCGCCACCCACCCGCGAACTTGTCATTTGCCATCGCCTGATCAGAGCACCTTCGAAATTCATCAAAGCCGGTTCTGCAGGGAGGGGGTTCCGGCCTCCTATATGAATCGTATGAGACGCGCCCGGCATCGCGTAAAATTCCCCTTCGATACCAACACAAGACGAGACGCGTCCCTTACGTCGCTCAGGTCACTTAACCATGCAAACGCCCGAGATCAAACCTGGCCCGAAAGAGAGCGAAGGCGTTGCCGTCATCGACCGTGCTTGCGCGATCCTGTTCGCGTTCAGACCGGAGGATGGGTCGCTGACGCTCGCCGAACTCGCGGCGCGTACCGGACTCTATAAAAGCACGCTGCTTCGCTTGGCTGGCGCGCTGATCCAGCACCGCTTGCTGCTGCGTCTCGACGACGGCCGCTATCAGCTAGGCCCGGCCACCTTCATGCTCGGCGCGTTGTATCAACGCAGTTTGAATCTCGGCGATATCCTCGTCCCGCTGATGCGCGAACTCGCCGAAATCAGCGGCGAAAGTGTGTCGTTCTATGTGCGTGACGAAGCGGTGCGCGTGTGTTTGCATCGCGTGGATTCGACGCATGCGGTGCGTTATCACGTGCGCGAAGGCGATGTCCTGCCGCTGGAAAGCGGTTCAGGAGGGTTGGCGTTGCTGGCGTTCGGCGGGGCTGAAGGCGAGGTGTTCGAGCGCATTCGCGACGACTTCTACTGCGTCTCCATGGGCGAACGTGATCGCGAGACAGCCGGTATTTCCATGCCCGTCTTCGGCGTGCGCCAGACTGTGCGCGGCGTGCTCACGCTCGCGGGTCCGAGCTCACGGATCGATCAGGCATTCGTTGCGCGCAACATTGGCGCGTTGTTCGATTGCGCCGCTCGAGCAACCGATGCACTCGGCGGCGACGCGCGCGCGTTGCGCAACGCGCAACGGCACGCGGCCAACGTTCAAACCAAATGACGCTCGGGTTTGCCGGTGTATTTGTAGGCCATCTGACGCGGCATCGGACCTTTGTTGCGCTCGTTGCGCCCGCGTTGTTCCCACGCGTGCGACAAGATTCCGACCGCACGCGATAAGCAGAATACCCCGCGCGCCAACTCCGGCGCGAAGCCGAGTTCCGCATAGATCACGGCCGTTGCGCCGTCGATGTTCATCGGCACCGGCTTGTTTTTCCGCTGCTTGAGCAACGCTTCAATGCCGCGCGCAACCGCCGCGTATCGCCCACTTATTGCTCCATGCTCAACGCTGGCATCGACCAAGGCAAGCAGCTTGACCGCGCGCGGATCGACCGGATGAAAACGATGCCCGAAGCCCGGCAGATACTTGCCCTTCGTTTCGATAAACGCATCCACGCCCTGCGCGACGGCATCGCTCAGAGCCGCCCCCGCGTCTTCGAGCGCGACGATCGAATCGTATAGCTCGACCGCTTGCTGACCCGCGCCGCCGTGGACATCGTCGAGCGCATTAATCGCTGACGCCATCGCGCCGTTCAGCGGCAAACCGCAACTCGTCGCCATGCGCGAGATGGCGATAGACGGCGCGTGCGGACCATGATCCACCGACGCCACGAGCGCCGCTTCAAACAAAGCCGCCTGCGCTTTATCGGGCAATTCCCCGCGCAGCATCAGCCAGATCATCTGCGGGAAACTGACCGCGCCGATCAACTCCTGAATCGGAAAGCCGCGCACATTGATCGATCCCGGATGGATATCGATGATCGATGTGCTCCAGTAATCCGCTGCGAGCGTGGCGGCGTCAAAAGCTTGCGTCATGGTCAGATCACTCCTTCGGCGCGCAGTTCGTCGATCTGTGTGTCGTCGAAACCGAGCGTTGCAAGATGCTCGCGCGTGTTGGCGGACAACGTTGGCGCGGGCGTGGAGGGTGCGGTGTCCGCATCGGAGAAACGGAAGCCCGCGCGGGTTACTCGTTGACGGGTTGTCGCGTCGTCACTGTTGAACTCGTGCACGAATTCACGCGATACCAGATGCGGATGCGCGAGAATTTCCGGCACCGACATCACGCGTCCAGCCGGCACGCCGGCCTCGGTAAACTTCGCATCCCAGTTCATCGCGCTGTCTGTCGCTAACGCCGCTTCAATCTCGGCCTTCAACGCCGCGCGGTTCACCTTGCGCGTGTTGCGCTCGGAAAAGCGCGGGTCATCGGGGAGATCCGGGCGGCCGATCAGGCGACACAAACTCACGAACTGCTTCGTTTCGTTTGCCGCGATATTCAGCAAACCATCGCCGGTTTTGAACGTGCCCGAGGGAGCTGCCGTGAAGTTTTCGTTGCCCATCGGCGCGGGCGTGACGCCGGCGTTCAGGTAGTTCGACACGACCCAGCCCATGGTCGAGAGCGTGGCTTCGAGCATCGATACATCGAGCATGCGGCCGCGTCCATTCGCGCGGGCATCGACCAGCGCTGCGCAAATACCAAATGCCGCCGTCAGGCCGCCGACCGTGTCCGAGACCGGATAACCCACGCGCAGCGGCGCGCTGTCGGCATCGCCTGTCACGCTCATCACGCCGGAAATGCCCTGAATGATCTGGTCGTAAGCCGGCCGCTTCGAAAATTCGCCATCCTTACCAAAGCCGGAGATCGCACAATAGACGAGCTTTGGATTGATCTCGCTTAATGCCTCGTACCCAAGGTCCAACCGCGTCATCACGCCGGGCCGGAAGTTCTCCACGAGCACGTCCGCCGTCTTCACGAGCGAACGCAGGATCTCCTTGCCGCGCGGATCTTTCAGGTTCAGCGTGATCGACTGCTTGCCTGCATTGACGGCCACGAACGACGTACCCATATCGCGCGCCGACGCGTCTTTGTCAGCGCCCAGGCGCCTTGCCAGATCGCCGCCTTCCGGGTGCTCGACCTTGATCACTTCCGCGCCGAGCAGCGCGAGTTGATACGCGCAGAACGGCCCGGCCAATACATTCGATAAATCCAGCACCCGCACGCCAGTTAACGGAAGCGTCATGTCAAAACCTCATGTTCATTGCGAAATTTCATCGAGATTGCGGTTGTTGGTACGCGGCCCGAAGATGCCGATCGCGCCCATTACCATCACCATCGACACGCTGATCAAAGCGAACACGCCGGTCACTTCGAAGTGGCGCAGTGCGAACGCGATCATGAAGCCGGAAAACATGGCTGAAAGACGCGAGATGGAATAGACGAAACCCACTGCGCGGGCACGCAAGCGCGTGGGGAACAGCTCGGTCTGATACGCGTGATACCCGACAGAAAGCAAGGTGCCGCAGAGCGTGATCAGCACGCCGAGGATCATCAGCATGACCGGCGATGTCTGCATGGCAAACAAGCTGCCGAACACCACGATCCCTAACGCCGACAACACGATCAACGTCTTCCGTTCAATCCGGTCGGCAATCGCCATCCCGATCAGCGGTCCAAACGGATTCGAGATCGCGATGACAAACGAGTACAGCAAGCTATGTGTGATCGTGACGCCCTTGGAGACGAGCAGCGTTGGCACCCATGACGCAAAGCCGTAGAACCCGATCGCCTGGAAGAAATTGAAGACGAGCATGGTGATCGCGCGTTTGCGATACGGCGGCTGCCAGATTTCGCGGAACGCAGCTTTCGTTGTTGCTGGTTCGACGGTTGCAACTGGCGTCGGCAACGCGCGTCCGTACTGAGCAGCGACCTTCGCCTCGATCGCCTGCAGCACCTTCTCCGCTTCTGCCGTACGGCCTTGCTGTGCTAGCCAACGGGGACTTTCAGGCACGCGCCGACGGATCGCCCAGACCACGATCGCACCCAGCGCGCCGATGATCACGACCCAGCGCCACCCGTCCAGGCCGAACGGCTTTTGCGGCACGAGCCACCACGCGAGAAACGCGACGGAGGGCACCGCTGAATATTGAACGAGATGCACGAATGCGAATGCGCGGCCGCGCAGATGCTTGGGGACGAGCTCGCTCACATAAGTATCGATGGTGACAAGCTCCACGCCCACGCCAATACCCGCAATCAGCCGCCACAGGTTGATCGCGGGTGCGGTGGTTTGTAGCGCCATGATCAGCGTTGCCGCCGAATACCAGAGCAGCGAGACGGTGAAGACCGTACGGCGGCCGTATTTATCGGCGAGACCTGCGAGGAAGAATGTGCCGATGAACAAGCCCGCGAACGACGCCGCCACGAACGCGCCGAGTCCAGAGACGCCGAAGAAGGACGCTGTTGTCGTGGAATAGAGGCCGCTTTTGACGAGGCCGGGGCCTACGTAAGCGGTGAAAAACAGGTCGTAGAATTCGAACCAGCCGCCGATGGACAGCAGGAACACCAGCATCCAGACGGAACGCGTCGCCGGCAGCCGGTCGATGCGCGCATTGATGCCGAATGTTGTTTCGCCCACTCCGGCGCGTGAATTAGGCGACCCGTGTGTCGCATCGATCGGCAGGCTTGCCATTGAACCCTCCTTGGGCGTCTCGCTTTATGGCGTTCTATCTAACAGAACGTCGTTCTGTTTACCAGTGACGCGAGAGTAAAGCGTGAGGAGAGCACGCGAAATCAGGGGTTTTACCTAGACAGGGGAGGAATACCGCGCGCGGCATAGAAGGGCGGCGCGCGCGGGCGTGATGATCGAGCTTAGTGGTCGGGCGCGCCGGCGAGAATCCACGCGATGACGGTACGCAGGTCGGCGTCGCTGATATTGGGGTTCGGCGGCATGGGGACTTCTCCCCAAACGAAGGCACCGCCATTGCGGACTTTGGCGAACAGCTTGTCAGGCGCCGTAGCGTCCCCGTGATACTTCTTCGCGATCTCCCGATACGCCGGCCCCACGACCTGCGAATCTACGGCATGACAGGAGAGACAGTTGTTCTTCTGCACGATCGATAAGGCAGCCGCAGCGTCCGGCGCAGCCTGTGCCGTCGTTGCCGGCAGCACGCACGCCGCTAATAGCGCGCCGCAAGACCATGTTGCCCACGCACGTCCGGTAATCGGTTTTATCATCGGTCAGCCCGCCACCTTGTCAGTCGCCGTCGCCGCCACGTGGCTGCGAAAATCCATCGATGCATTCGCCCTCAGCCCTTGATATCGAAGACAGGTGACGCGCAGGAACGACGCAAAATTCGTCGTCTCGCCCAAATGCTGAGTGACCTCCTCGTGCAACTTCGCGATGAGCTGGTTGGTCGTCATGTCGTTGTCGGCGGCGAGTTCGGATAACGTCTGCCAGAACAGGTTTTCCAGCCGGATGGTTGTCGTCACGCCGCTGATGCGCACCGAGCGCGCGCGGCATTCATAGAGAATCGGATCGGTTTGAGCGTAGATCCTGCACATGGACAACTCCTCACAATGAAGCAGGAACCGCCCGGCGGCGGCTCCTGACGCTGCTTTTTTAACCCTCTAAATGCTACGCCGTTTCATCTGGTCCGCGATGTAATCCGATTGCCGGATCGCCAGCGTCACAATAGTCAGCGTCGGATTTTCAGCCGCGCTTGTGGTGAATTGACTGCCGTCGGAGATAAACAGGTTGGGCACGTCGAAGGTCTGGCCATGTTTGTTGCAGACGCCATCACTCGCTTTCGCGCTCATCCGGCAGGTGCCCAGATTATGCGTGGACGGGTAGGGCGGCGTGCGCAGCGTCTTGACCGCCCCGGCTGCCACGTAGATTGCTTCACCTTGCTTGAACGCATGATCGCGCATGGCCGTGTCATTGGGATGATCGTCGTAATGGACGTTCGCAACGGGCAATCCGACTTGATCCTTCACGTCGTGATTCAGCGTGACACGGTTGGTTTCACGCGGCATGTCCTCCCCGACAATCCACATGCCGGCAGTATTTGCGTAGTTATCCATATAGTAAGTAAAGTCCGATCCCCATGCACCCGGATCGAAGAATGCGGCGGCGAACGGCAAACCCAGCGAGATGGTTTCCATTTCATAGCCGCCCGCAAAACCGCGTTTCGGATTGAACTCGGCTTCGTCCGTGACAATGCCGGCCATCACCGTGCCGCGATAAAAATGCACGGGTTCCTTGAACACGCCGAACACCGAGCCCGTGGTATGCCGCATGTAATTGCGTCCCACCTGGCCCGAACTGTTAGCGAGGCCGTCAGGATGCTTCGAGGACTCCGAAAGCAATAACAGGCGCGGTGTTTCTATCGAGTTTCCCGCGACGCAGACCACGCGTGCGCGCTGACGCTGCTGCTTGCCGTCGGCATCCAAGTAGACCACGCTGCTGGCTTTGCCGGCCGCATTGGTTTCGATGCGCATCACATGCGATTCCGGCCGCAAGTCGAGCCTGCCCGTGGCTTCCGCTGCGGGAATCTCGGTATAGAGCGTCGACCATTTCGCACCCGACTTGCAGCCCTGGAAACAGAAGCCGAGCTGCATGCAACGGCCACGCCCGGCACGCGGCCGGCTGTTGATTGCCATGTGGCCGGTACTACAGTTCTTGTAGCCAACCTTCGTCGCGCCGTCGTACAGGATCTTGAAGTTGTTGTTGCCCGGCAGTCCCGGAACGCCGTTCGTGCGCGTGACGCCCATCTTGTCTTCGGCGCGTGCGTAGTAGGGTTCGAGATCGGCAAGCGTGATCGGCCAGTCGAGCAGATTCGCCTGATCGATGGAACCATAGGTTGTACGCGCCTTGAACTCATGCTCGTGAAAACGCAGCGATGCTCCCGCCCAGTGCGTGGTCGTGCCGCCCACTGTCTTGCAGATCCACGCGGGCAGTTCCGGGAAGTCCTTGGCGACGCGCCAAGTCCCTGACGTGGTGCGTTTATCGGTCCAGGCGAGTTGCCCGAAGGACTTCCATTCGTCGTTGATGAAGGTGGCTGACGACTGGCGCTTGCCTGCCTCCAGCACGACCACTTTCACCCCTTTCTGACATAACTCGTTCGCCAGCGTCCCGCCGCCCGCGCCCGAACCGACGATCACGACAACGGAGTCGTCGTTGTAGTCGAACTTAGCCATGCTTGCCTCCTCGGCAGGTATCAGATGTGCGCCATATCCCGACTATCAGGCCACCGGCGGACTTGCGTCAGCAGGCGGATTGGGCAACCACGTCAGGTCGTTGAAGCCGCGATACACGTAGCCACCCTTGCTGAACGCTTCACCTTCGTAGCCGAAATGGGCAAACGCCATCTCGTTGTTGTAGAGCGAGGTGACGCACTGGCCACGCACGAGCAGGACGAACGGATCAGTCTGGTTGGCTTCCACAATGGCGGTACGCTGCGCGTCCGAGAGGCTTGCTGTGTCGTTCCATTTACCGGATGCTGCGTCGTTCAGTTTCGCCACGCCGGTCTTGATGACATCGATGGTCTTCGGGTCCGTGGCTTTTGCATCCACGTCCTTGACCGCGAGGGCGTAGACCGCGTCCGGCAGCGTCTTGTGCGGGTAGAGCGTGCGCGCGAGCACCATGATGGCGTCGGCCTGGTTCTGATCGATATGGCTAAGTTCCACCGCCCACGCGCGGCTTGGCGCCAGCAGGGCGATCGGTGTGCCGGCCACCAGCAAACCGGTCAGCACGACGGAACCTTGGAGGAAGTGCCTGCGGCTCACGCGCGCAGACAATACAGCGGGGATCGCGTCGCCGGTCTCGGCGGCGACTATGGCAATGGGGATTGCCTTGGGCATGATTTGTCTCCTTTTATAGTGTGTACAGCCCCAGCGTCAGTTCATACGTAGTGACCCTCCCTGGATAGCACCTCGATCTTGTAGCCATCGGGATCGGTGATGAAGAAAAAGCGGGCGGCGATGGCGCCGTCATGTGTCAGCGATTTCAGGTCGCCGGGTTGCATACCTTGGTTCAGCAGACGGTCGCGGAATGCTTCAATGCCGTCGACAGCGAATGCCACGTGGCCGTAACCCGTACCGTGCGTGTAGGGCGTGATCGTGCCTTTGTTCAGTGTGAGTTCGATCTCGGCGCCGGTCTCGGGATCGCGGAGATAAACGAGCGTGAAGGTATCGAAGTCAAGACGATGCGACTCGCGCATGCCGAACGCGTCCTGATAGAACGCGATGGAAGGATCCAGCGCCTGAACGCGGATCATGAGGTGAAGGAATTTAGACATGCCGGGACTCGTGTCATAGCGTCGCTTCAGTATGCAACGTTGACACAAAAGCGGGTAATAGCGGGTTATTACCGCGTCGGAGTTTGCTCGGGTTAAACACCTAGTAGGACGGTTGTCTCGCTCGCGCTGGGGACTGGGGGCGCTTATTCGTCGTTGTTGTCGCAGGGCGTGGCGAACGAATTACCAAGGCTTTACCCGTAGCCACGCCAATATTGGCGCTTATCGCCGGGCGTTTAGCCTGTCCCCGGTTCTCATCAGTCCGGTTTTGTAGACGCCGGCCTGTCCCGGAACAGGGGTCAATGCGCTGGCCCGCGAGTGACCGCCGAGCTGCCTGAACAACCGGTTTTAGTGTCGGGTGTCGAGACCCAGTTGCTGTCATAGAGAATCGTTCCCACGATTCCGTCGCGGGGAACCGTCAGATTCGTGGGAAGCGTTACCGTTGCAATACCCGCTGGACCACCGCTCAGGACGTTGCAATCTGCAAAAGCGGGGACATTCATGCAGGAAGCTAGCACCAACGCTACGTATAGTTGCTGCGCGAAAGACTGCTTTTCTCTTCGTTTATTCGACCATTCATGTGACATCGTCAGACGCCCTGGAGATTGAATGGTCCTTAGTATCTGCTGAAGTTCATGCGGCTCAAATCTTTTTCCTTCCTTCCACGCCTTGGTTTCGGTCTGCTACACAATCGTTCGAGTGTTCCGTTTTTAGTAGCGGTTGCTGCACGATCTTTTGCAAAGGTAGCGACCAACGTTTCGCCACTGCGGCTCGCGGTCTGTTGAGATTGATCAAAAGCGTTTGAGCAGGGAAACGACTGGACAACGAAACATGCTTCGTCACAGTGCTCCAATAAAATGCAAGGCATCCCGCGACGTGTGCGAACAACCATCCGTCAATATCGCTATGAAGGTAGGCATTGAAAATGGGCGTTTGACGCACCAGCGCGGCCCGCGTTGTTGTCACGTTTTTCGCGGTTTCGCACTTGATGTCGACCAGGTGGCGAGCGCCACGCCCGCCACCGCAAACACCATTGCTCCCCATGCCAGCGGTGGCATGACTTCCTTCAATAACAACGACGAGAGCACTGCGGCCATCGGCGGAATAAAGAAGAACAATGACGCGATCTTCGACGCCTGCCCCGCGCGAACCAACGCAAGCAACAACGTGATGGCAATCAGCGAGTTGCCGATCACGAGATAACCCAGCGCAGCAATAAACGTCCCGGTCCATTGCACATGAGCATCTTCCAGCAATAGTGCCAACGGTGCGCAAAACACGAGGCCAATCGCATACTGGATCAGGTTTGCCGTCACCGGATGTTGGCCGACACCGAAGCGCTTTTCATAGAGCAAAGCAGATGTCATTCCGATCAATGCGCCGATTGCAAGCAGCAGACCCGAGACCGAATGCACCGACAGACTCGATCGGGCAACAATCACGCCGGTCGCCCCAACAAGCCCGAGCATCAGACCTAGCCATTGCCGGGCGCGCACGCGTTCACCGACGAGTCGCGGTGCCAGCGCAGCCACAAGCACAGGCTGTAGCGACACGATGACCGCCACCACGCCTGCTGACGCTCCCGCTTTGAAGGCGAGGTAACTCAGGCCGAAGTAGACCACCTGCACGAGGAACCCGACCACGCATGCATGTATCCAGTCAGTTCGGCTTTTCGGCAGCGCAGGTTTGGTGATGATGAACAGTGGGATAAGCAGGCAAACGGTGCATCCATAGCGCAACGCCAGCAAGGTGAGCGGCGGTGCATATCCGACCGCCAGTTTCGCTATCGGAAAGCCTCCCGACCAGAGCAGGACGAAGGCCATCTTGGCGGCGAAAGTCTTACGGCTGGCATGTCGCGTTGAAGCATTGGCTTGCAGCATGGGTCCTGGCTCGAGTGTTCTTCGATCCCGCGTTGCACGGGTATCGTTTTTTTATCGATGCTCCAAGCCCCCGCGAAAACGGGCGCTTGGTCGGGAAGGTGAATTTTCCGAGCGTGTGGCGCGGGCGCAAGCGACGCTAAACCTTTGATGATTCTGGCGTCGCTTGCGTGTTGCTGCAGGCGCAGATCCGTGCCGCTGCCCGCGACTGGCGAAAGATCGCAGTTATCCGTGCTGCTGCTGCTGGTTGTTTCCACCACCGCGGCCACCGCCACCGCCTTGTCCACCGCCGCCGCCGTGACCGCCACCATTTCCTCCACCGCCGCCATGACCGGGTGGTGGTCCCGAAGGGCGCCCACCGCCGCCTGGCTGTCCTGGAGGACGGCCACCCGCACCTTGACCCGGCGGTGGCCCCGGAGGACGGCCGCCAGCGCCGTGGCCCGGCGGTGGTCCGGGAGGGCGCCCGCCAGCACCTTGTCCCGGTGGTGGGCCCGGAGGACGGCCGCCAGCGCCGTGACCGGGCTGTGGTCCTGGCGGAGGACGTCCGCCATAACCGGGCGGACGGCCGGGACCGGGGCGCGGCGGCGGGCGATTTGCCCAGCGTGATTGCTGGTTATACCAAGGGCGGCCGCGGTAATAACTGCCCCAATAAGAACCGATGGAAAACGTCACAATAGGCAAGCCGATCGTGGTTCCGTAAGTCAGGATAGGCACATTGCCGCCCTGATACGGATAGCTGAGACGCCCCGCGTAGACCCAGCCGCGCAAGTTTGGCACCACGACGTCGCACCATGTGTAGCCGCTGATGCAACCCATGACCGTGACGGGCACGCCGCCTGGCAACTGAGTCACGATCGGATAGTCGCCCGCGGGTCCGGCACGCATGTTGACCGGGCCATTCGTGTACGCCTGCTGCTGCGCGAATGCCACGCCGGGCAGCGCCAGCAACCCTGCAAATCCAATACAACCCCATTGAAGCAATTGTTTTCGCATATGGCCTCTCATCGTGGGAGCGTGACTTCCGATGCTTATCGGTAACCCGCCCTGCAACAGCGGTCTTCAGCCCCGAAATCCCGCAATCTCGAAAGCCGCACGGATTAAGCAAGTATGAAGTTCACGCTATACGGAGTCTATGCGTGTGAAACCTGAAGGAACAGAAAATTTCTTTCGGGGACGCGCGCATAAGGCGTTAAACATCGGCGACGCGGGACCGATTGCTGCGGGGCGTCGACGTGCTTATTCACGGCTTGGTCGCTTGTTGGGCCAGCAGTGGGCATTCGATAAACTGGGACTTTAAACACCACCGTCGTAGAGAACATACCGCGAAGGCAGGATGGCGATGACACTTGGCACAACGATTACGCGGATCCCGGTGCTGCCGCCCGAGGTGGAAGAGCTTGAGGCTTTGGCTGCCTGCGAAGGCTTCAACTTCATGACTCGGTTAGTTGCCGAATGGCGAAGCGGCACGAACCGGTTCGACAAGCCCGGGGAGTGTTTGCTTGGAGCGTTCGAGGGCGGGCGCATGATCGGCATGGGCGGCCTGACGATCGACCCTTATCTTTCGGCGGGCGATGTCGGAAGGCTACGACGCGTGTATGTAGCCCCTTCTGTCCGGCGGCGCGGGATTGGAGCCGCGCTGGTCGATGCGCTTTTACAGCATGCATCAGGAAAGTTTCGGCTCGTCCGTTTGTCGACTGACACGCAAGCGGGCGCCGACTTCTACGCGCGATGCGGGTTTTCTCAAGTAGACGAGAACTCCGCTACGCACGCGAAGGTGATGGTGGATGTTTCTCCGAAAAGTGGGTAGCGCAGATAGCCGGCTTCGTCTTCCTCAACTGCTATTATTTCTTCGTCAAGTTTGCAGACGGGACCATTCGATCATGCTTGTTGGAATACGCGAGGCCACGGTCGAAGACGCGCAGGCTATTGCCACAATCCACGTTGACTCATGGCAGGCGGCTTATCGGGGAATCTTGCCCGAGGTCTATCTGGCCAATCTGGCTGTGACGCAGCGGAGGGAGGCATGGCGGAGGTCCATCGTCGCGGGAAGACCGCGGGTGCTGGTCGCTCATTGCGATGCCGACGCTGACGCCGTCGAAACGATTCTAGGCTGGGTCGCATTCGGCGACTCACGGGACGCGGACAAGGATCATCGCTGGGCCGAAGTAGAGACGCTTTACATCGCCCCGGCTTTCTGGCGCAAGGGCATCGGCAAGCGATTGATCGACGCTGCGCGCCACGCGCTGCTGTCCGCCGGATACACGGACGTCGCCCTGTGGGTCTTACTGGACAATCGTCGCGCGCGGGCCTTTTATAAGCGAAGCGGCTTTGTCTGCGACAACTCAAGCAGAGGCGTTCAACTCGGCGGCAAGTGGTTGACCGAGATTCGATACTGTTGCGCTCTCAGCGCGATCTGAGTAATTGCTTCATCGCCAGGCAAGCGCCGTATCAGGCCGTGACTGCACCGACTGAGCGCGCAACGGGCCAACTTGCATGGCAACGCAATTTGACCCAATAAGTCACGGGGAAGTCATACAATCCTGTGCATGTATTACACCGAAGATCACGAATGCAAGCCGATACCCGACTCCCCCGATACCAACGCCTGCGCGATGAGCTTGCGTCGAACATAGCCGCACGCCGCTGGCAACCCGGCGACGCTATTCCCACCGAACAGGAACTTGCCCAGAGCTTTGATCTCGCCGTTGGAACCGTGCGCAAGGCGATCGACTTGCTGGTCGCCGAAGGACTGCTCGAACGTTATCAGGGGCGCGGCACGTTTGTCCGGCGCGCGAGCTTCGATGGCTCGCTGTTCCGGTTCTTCCGCTTTCAGAGCAAGTCTGGCGAACGGCGGATTCCAACGAGCCAGATTCTAAAACGCAGCGTGGTGGAGGCGCCGGCCGCTGTCGCTGCAGCGCTGCGGATCGCGCCCGGCGCCAACGTGATCCAGATGGCGCGGTTGCGCTTGATCGAGGACGCGCCAGTCCTGACTGAGGACATCTGGCTGCCGCTCGACCGTTTCGCAGCGTTCGCCGACCTGCCGCTCGACTCTATCGGCGACCTGCTTTATCCGGTGTACGAAGCGAAATGCAATCAGGTCGTGGCGTCGGCTACGGAAACCTTGACGGTCGAAGCAGCAAGCGTGAAGCACGCAAAGCTGCTTGGAATTGAGAAGGGCACGCCGATCGTGGTGATCGAACGGCTAGCCTATGGATACGACCGCCATCCGCTCGAATGGCGTCGCTCGCGCGGCCCCGCGAGCCAGTTCCTGTATCAGTCGGAAATCCGCTGAGCCACGCTTGAGGAAGGCCGTTCAGGCCCTCCATGCTCACTGGCTGACGCTGAAAATCGCGAGTGCGTCTTTCAGCGACTTCGCCTGATCTTCCAGCGATTGCGCGGCCGCCGCGGCCTCCTCCACCAGCGCGGCGTTCTGCTGCGTGACCTCGTCCATCTGCGTGACGGCGGTAGCGACCTGGCTGATGCCCCGGCTCTGCTCGCCGGATGCCGCCGAGATCTCGCTCATGATGTCGGTCACGCGCTGCACGGCTTGCGTGATCTGGGTCATCGTCGTGCCCGCTTCTCCAACGAGCCCCGAGCCCGCGCTCACCCGCTCCACCGATGTATCGATCAAGGCCTTGATCTCTTTCGCCGCGCTCGACGAACGTTGCGCGAGGTTGCGCACTTCGCCCGCCACGACCGCAAAGCCCCGTCCTTCCTCGCCGGCACGCGCGGCTTCCACGGCCGCGTTGAGCGCCAGTATGTTGGTCTGGAACGCGATTCCTTCAATGATCGTAATGATGTCCGCGATCTTCGCTGAACTCTGCGAGATATCGGCCATGGTCGAGATCACGTTGTTGACCACCGCACTCCCGTGACTCGCTATTGTCGATGCACTTGCCGCAAGCGTGGCCGCCTGGTTGGCGTTGTCGGCGTTGCGCTCGACGGTGCCGCTGATCTGCTCCATGCTCGCCGCGGTTTCCTGCAACGACGCAGCTTGCTGCTCGGTGCGCGCCGACAGGTCGGTGTTGCCCGACGCAATCTCGCCGGCCGCGACAGTAATCGATTCCGCTGAATGGCGAATGTGCCGCACCGTTGTCGCGAGCTCCGTCTGCATGCGGCGCAACGCGCCTTGCAACTGGCCGATTTCGTTGTCGCTTTCCACAATGATCGGCGTGCGCAGATCGCCGCCGGCGATGCGCTCGAAGTCTGCGGCCATCGCCGTGATCGGCTTCACGACCAGACGCGTCAACGTAATCCTCACGGTGACGCCGATCACCAGCGCCAGCAGCGCGCAGGCAACCAGTACCGTATTCACGATGTTCGCGGTCGTTTCCGCTCCTTCGAAACGCTGCTGGGCACGTGACGATACGTAACCGAGCAACGGCTGCGAAAGCTGATCGAACTGGTTGTAGAGCGGACTGCTGAACTGCATCTGTATACGTTTGTATGCGTCAAAGTCTTTCGCTTCGAGCGCGTCGAACTCCGGCATGATGCCTTTTTGCATCATCGCGGCATGCTTGGCGGCGGCATCCGCAATGAGCGCTTGCGCATCGCCCCTTACCGGCAACGCAGCGAACGCATCCCACTGCTTTTGCGACTCATTGCAGTATTCGTGGGCCGTAGCCAGTTGTTTTGCGGCGGCGTCGGCCTTGTTGTCCTCGGTCAGTGATTCAAACCGGTTCTTCGCGGAGCGGCAACGCAACAGCAATTCGGAACTGCGGGTCAGCGCGGTGCTGCCCGCCAGATCGTGCTCGTACATGCCACTTAACGCCTGGTTGGCGCGACCCAGCGAAACAAAAGAACAGGTTCCGACAACGAGTACCAACAAGACAAACACGCTTGTCGCAAGGGTCAAGCCTGTCTTGATTGAAAGATTCTTAAACACTGTCCGTTGGCCTCATTGATATGAACATATATATGTTTAACGGACCGAAAGCCGAAGACTTGAGGGTTTTTTCCTATTTCTAATAATTAGCTAAAGTGAAACAGCTCTGTGGGCGTGTCGATCAACACCGCCTGTCGATGAGACTCGGAGGTGAGAAGCCGATACAGGTCGTGCAGCGCGTGTCGTGGATTGCAGACGTGTTCGAACTGGGTATGTGGCCAGTCGGTGCCCCAGAGCAAGCGGTCGACGCCGAACGCTGGCAGCAGTTCGGACCAGGCGCTGGCGCTCGTGGCTAATGTCGCTTCGGGATCTCCGGGTTTCGCGCTCACCCGATACCCTGCGGATACCTTGAGCCACACGCGCCGTGTCTGGCCCAACAAGACCAGGTAACCGAAGCCGGGGTCGCTGATGCCGAGCGCGGGATCGAACCGCCCGAAATGATCGATCACGATCCGCACGCCGCTTGCCAGCAACGCGGGCGCTACTTGGTGCAGGCGGCCCGCATCGATCTGCATTTCGAGGTGCCAGTCGAGCGCGACCATGCGCGAGAGCAGCGCGCTCCAGTGTTGATCGGTGAAATCGGGCAGTTGAGCGCCGATCAGGTTCGCGCGAATTCCCACGACACCCCGCGCATGCCAGTCGTCGATGTAACCACGAGCATTCACCGGATCGGCCATGACAACGCCGCGCAACTGCTGCGGGTACGCGTCGAGACAGGCGAGCAGATAGCTGTTGTCGAAGCCGAGGAAGCTGGGCTGGATCAGCACGCCATGCGACATCCCGATGCTCGCGAGCATGGCCCGGTAGTGCTCGAGCGTCGAGTCGTAGGCCGGTGCATAACGCCGGCCTGGCGCGAGCGGCAGATCCCGCGTGAAGACGTGGGCGTGCGAATCTATCCCGGTAACCAGACTATCAGTCATAGCGATCTATGCCGGAACGTCTTCGGCTAGCGTGCGCCCGCGCGTTTCCGGCAGCATCATCACGCTGACAGCGACGATCGCATAAGCGAAGACCGCGTCCACGCCGATCGCGAATCCGAGCGAATACTTCGCGGCCAGATGTCCCACCATCACGGGGAATCCGGCGGATACGACACGTCCGAAGTTGTAGCAAAAGCCTACGCCGGTACCGCGCGTGCCGCGTGGATAGAGTTCGTTGAACAGCGCGCCCATACTGGCCGGAATGCCTGCAGCGAAGAAACCGAGCGGGAAGCCGAGCGCTAGCATGGCGTGATTGGAGAGCGGCACGAACAGGTACACGATCACCGTCCCTACGCAGCACACGGAAAACAGCAGGATGGTCTGGCGTCGCCCGATCCGGTCCAGCAACTGCGACGCGGCCAGACAGCCGAAGAAAAACGCCGCGATAATCACCGCCAGATAGCCGCCGGTACTCAGCACCGAAAGATGACGCTCGGTCTTCAGGTAGGTCGGCAGCCAGGTCGTCAGCGCCGAGTACCCGCCGTGTGCGCCCACGCCCAGCACGCCGCCGATGAGAGTCATGCGTATTACGTCGGGCGCGAAGATCGACAGAAGTGGCGTGCGTTCCTTCCCGTCCTTCAGGACCGCCTCCTTGCGCGCGGGTGCAGCCGGTTCCTTCACATTGCGGCGAATGTAGATGATCAGGAGTGCAGGCAAGATACCGATGCCGAACATCACCCGCCAGCCGATATCGGGCGACATGAACGAAAACACGGTCGCATAGAGCAGCACGGCGGCGGCCCAGCCGACGGCCCATGCGCTTTGTACGGCGCCCATTGCCTTACCGCGATGCTCATTGCGAATGGTCTCGGCCATCAGCACCGCGCCCGCTGCCCATTCGCCGCCGAAGCCAAAACCCTGTAGCGCTTTCAGCACGATGAACTGCGGATAGTTCTGCGCGAACGCAGACAGTAACGTGAAGACGGAGAAAAAGACTACGGTGACCTGCAGGGTTTTCACGCGGCCGTACCGATCCGCCGCTGCACCACAGATCCATCCACCGAGTGCCGATGCCACCAGCGTGACGCCGCTCACGAGACCTGCCTGGGTCTTGCTGATACCCCATTCCGCAATGATCGCGGGGATGACGAGACTGAACATCTGGACATCAAGAGCGTCCAGCGCCCAACCGCCGAAACACGCCCAGAACGTGTATCGCTCACCTTTAGAAACCTGCCGGTACCAGGAAAACATCGAGTCTCCGTGCGTCTTTATCTTGCTTGAATGAATGAGGCCAGCCGAGATTGACGAATGAAATGGTCAACCAATCGTTAAAACATATATATGTTTATATGAATGGTAAGTTCGTGGGATAGGTGTTTACCCGTTATCGGCAGATGGCACTCAGACTTTAGACGTCGTTTTTGATGGTTTGCCCGTTGAGCTCGGCATGGAGCGCACGATCTCGGCTAGTTTGGCAACGGCCTCGCGGGCTACGCGCAAGCCCGGCCGTGGCTCTACGTTTATTGTTTTTAATGGACCTATGAACGGTGCCAGCACCCTTCTATTCTTGTCACTGACCTCACGAGCCAGGCGGACATCATGGGAACGGCTACACGACAGTTCGAAGCGCGTACTTTCGTGCGGAGTGTGGCTCGGTTGCTGATTGTCATGCTGCTTATTGTGGCGCTCGCGATGGCTTATCCCATTCGCCATGTCGCTGACGCATCGAAAAGAAATTTCGATTCTTGCGTGGCAAGCCGCAACGCCGATACGCAGGGAAAACAAACCCCCGCCGAGCGCTATGCCCAGCTCGGTGATTGCGCTGCCTCTCCATGAAACTTGCCGCGACTGAAGCGTGAACCCCCAACCACACCATGCACCCGATATGATTGAAGCCATTCACGTACGCCCCGTTGTGCCCTCCGATTTCCCCGCATGGAAGCTTCTCTGGGATGGCTATAACGCCTTTTATGACCGCCACGGCGACACGGCGTTGCCAATTGAAATCACGCGGATGACGTGGTCCCGTTTTTTCGATGTCTACGAGCCCATGCATGCACTGGTCGCGGAAAGCGCGGGAGAGTTAGTCGGTTTGACGCACTTTCTTTTTCATCGAAGCACGATCCAACTGGGCCCGAGTTGTTATCTGCAGGATCTGTTTACTGCGGAGGCTGCCAGAGGAAAAGGGGTTGGCCGCAAGCTGATCCAGGAGGTTTATCGGTACGCACAGACATCAGGTGTTGAACGCGTGTATTGGCACACGCGAGAGACCAACACCACGGCAATGCAACTCTACGATAAGGTCGCCGAGAAGCAAGGGTCCGTGGTCTATCGTAAGCCGCTATGAAGCCCGCTGCCGCTCAGGCAAGCCCCTTCTCCGCGAGACGCTGGTAAAAGAGCAAGTCAAGTTCCGGCGCTCGTCCCGCCAGACCGGTCAACAGCGCATGCACCTGGCCACGGTGATGCGTCTGGTGATTAAACCAATGCGCCAGCGCAGGCGCGAGAGGTTGCGTGATCGCTTCCGGCGTGGAGACGCGCCGGTACGTGATCGCACCTTCCAGGGAAGCATCGTTAAGCCCCGTTACGTACCGCACGATCCGCGAGTCCTCCGTTTCACGCGCATCGCGCAGCGACTCAAGCTGCTCGAAGAGGATCGCATCGAGCCGGTCGGGTGAATCGCCCTCGCCGGTGAAACGAAACATCCATACGCGGTCGGTCACGAGCAAGTGATTGAGCGTGCCGTGTATCGACTTGAAAAACGCACCGCGATCTGCTCGATAATCGGCGTCGCTCAGGAGGGCGGCTGCATCGAAGAGGCGGGTGTTTGCCCACGCGTTGTAGCGTGCGAATGTATCGAAGTGCTGTTTGAGCAGGCTCTGCATGTCGTCCCCCTTGCGGCTCTAAAACGTTCGTACCGTACGGATATTAATGTTGATAAAGTTGACGTCAATCTTGATTCAATTCATCAATGTGAGATCCCATGGCATGGATGACGACGGCCGAGGCGTTGAGCGTATTGAACGTCCGTGCGCAGACGCTGTATGCGAACGTGAGCCGCGGAAAGATCCGCGCGAAACCCGATAAGGCCGACCCTCGCCGCAGCCTTTATCACCGGGACGATGTATTGCGAATGGCGGAGCGCCGTAGCGGACAGCGCAAGGTCGAGAAGGTGGCGGCCCAGACCATCGACTGGGGTGATCCCGTTTTGCTTTCTGCTATCTCGACGGTGTCGAACGGGAAGCTTTGGTATCGCGGACGGGATGCCATCGAGCTCGCGAACACGGCGTCGTTTGAGGAGGTAGCCGGGCTGCTGTGGGAGGC